>PAZL01000012.1 GCA_002715485.1 Aequorivita sp.
TACAACTTCCAATTAATTACAAAGTTGTGGGAGAATATCTAGAATCAAACGCCACCAAAATTGAGTTAGTCGCCCTAGGATCTTCACAAGTAAAATGTAGCTTTAATCCTACTTATTCAAATGTACCTGCAATAAATATGGCTTCGTCTTCTCAACATCACAAGGAAGATTATTTAATACTACGAGGACTAATGGACAGGCTCCCAAACCTAAAATATATATTGTTTGAAATTTCATACATGCATTTGGAATTGCCTTATCATTCCGAAAATTACTGGAAAAACAATTTATACCTCAAGTACTATGGTATCAATACTTTTGAACGACAAATTTATTTTAAGGATAAGCTAGTATATCTTTCTCACCCACCTTATTTTTCCTCTAAATTAAAACACTATTATTTTGACGAAGGGGAAAGAAATAAAGAACAGTTAAATGAATTTGGTTTCAATACCAATAATTATTATGGTTCATTTCAAAAATTAAAATATGATACTACTCAAATAAATAATAAATATTTCAAAATCTATACCCACGAAAATCCAGCCATTTTTAAAAAAAATACTGCTTTTCTATTTAAAATGCTAGACTTCATGAAAGAGAAAAACTTGAAAGTTATTGTTTCTACCATACCCTTATATAAAACGTACTTAAAAAAAAGAAATCCAAACATCGTACGCCGACGTGATAGTATTCTTGCCGTAATTGAAAAAAAATACGACAATGTAATTCTTTTAAATAAAGAAACCGATACCCTTCAATTTTCAGCAAAAGATTTTTTAAACGAAAACCATTTAAATCCCGATGGTGCGAAAAAATTCACAGCCTTAGTGAATCGAAAATTGGATAGTTTGCATTAATCCTGTTACAGCTTTTCAAAATAAATCTTCGCCTCCTTTATCACTCTAGGAGCCAGAATAATTGTTGCCGTCATTGTTGGGATGGCCATCAATGCAAAGAAAGTATCAATCAAATTTATCATCATACTTAAAGAAGTAGTAGCCCCCACAAGGATGCTAATTATGTAGAAATAGTTATAAATTCCTTTGTTTTTTACTCCAAAAAGAAAAGACATGCATTTGCTTCCATAATAGGAATATGAAAAAAGTGATGAGACACTAAATATAACAATACACGCCAACAAACCATATTTACCAAAGTTTGGAATACTTTCCTCAAATGCTGAAGCTGTCAAGCTCACCCCATTTGCGTCGCTGCTTTGCCACACGCCCGTAACCAAAATTGCCAAAGCTGTAAGTGTGCAAATAATCAATGTATCAATTGCAGGGCCCAACATTGCCACTAAACCTTCACGAATTGGCTCGTTGGTTTTTGCAGCGCCGTGGGCCATAGGCGCGGTTCCTATCCCCGCTTCATTTGAGAAAGCACCACGACGGATCCCCAAAAGAATAATTCCGCCAATAACTCCACCCAAAAAAGCATCTCCTTTATAAAAACTTGCGGAAAATGCATCGGTAAAAATTAATCCTAAATAATTTGGAACAACATCTATATGCACGCCTAGAATAATCAGTACCAATGCAAAATAGAGCACGACCATTGCCGGAACCATTTTAGAAGCAGTTTTGCTAATTCGCGACAACCCGCCTAAAATAACAATGGCAGTTATTGCAGCCAAAACTAACCCAATAATTAAATCTGTTTTAAAACCACTGTAAAGACCGGCGGGGTTTAAAAGAATGTCATTGATGGCTTGTGTAAGCTGGTTTACATTAAAAACTGGCAACGCACCAACCAATCCAGCCACGCTAAACATAACTGCCATCGGCATCCACTTTTGCCCCAATCCTTCAGTAATAAAATACATGGGCCCACCTTGAATTTTTCCATCACTATCCTTTCCTCGATAAAGAATGGCAAGTGTGGCAGTAAAAAATTTTGTAGACATTCCAATAACGGCGCTTACCCACATCCAAAAAACAGCTCCGGGCCCACCAATGGCAATTGCTACGGCAACTCCAGCAATATTACCCATTCCCACAGTAGCGGAAAGCGCGGTGGTCAATGCTTGAAAATGTGTGATTTCACCAGCGTCGCCTTCATTGTCATATTTTCCTCTAAGCACTGCAACTGCGTGCCCCAAATACCGAAATGGTAGAAATTTAATTCTAATTAAAAGGTACAAACCACCGCCAATCAAAATAATTAATAGTGGTAAGCCCCAGGCATAAGAGGCCATTTCGGCAATAAAACTATCTATACTTTTCAATGGAAATGATTAAAATTTACAACGAATGTAAGTTTTAAATTTTTAAAATTAACGAGGAAATTGTTACTTGCAGCACCAAATGAAAAAACAACTAACCATTTTCCTTCTTTGTGTAACTTTTTTCTCTTTCGCTCAAACTGAGATGGATTGGAAAAAAAGTGCTTTTACATTTACTCCAGAATTTCTTTTAGGCTTAACGATGGAAGCAAATGATGGTTTTCCAGACACTAAGTTGCAAAAACAGTTTATACTGAATTTTGGCCGTGATCATAGTAATAATCCACAACAATGGGCACAGCGACTAAAAGCACCCAAAACAGGCTTATCAATTGGGATAACAGATTTTGGAAATTTGGATAGTTTGGGAATTGCTTTAACCGCAATGCCGTTTTTAGAATTTAAAGCTTTTGGAAGTGATAAATGGAGTGTGCTGACTGGAATGGGGGCTTCGTATTTCACAAAAAAATTTGATGCAGAAACCAACCCTCAAAACCAAGCGGTGACTACCGAGATTACGTGGGCCTTCCGAATGTATCTCTATTATAAATTTCTTTCATTACGGAATTCAGATTGGCGAGTGGGATTGGGATACTCACATCATTCCAATGGACATACGCGTCTGCTAAACCAGGGATATAATTCATTTTTGGTGAGCCTTTCGGCAGCTATAAAGAACCCTTTAAAACACCCTGAAATTGTTTCTGAAGGAAATCTTCCAGTGTATAAAAATTCTGTATATAATTATGTAGCAGTGCGTGCGGGATTAGGTCAAAACGTTTTTGCTTTGGCTTTTAACGATAAAAGAAATGTATATACAATTGCTGGTGAATATGGCCGCGTATATAATAATACCTTTAAAATAGGTCTTGGTTTTTACTATCGCTTTTATCAGCATTATTATGATTATATCGAAGGAAATGAATCATTGGTGCAGCCGGGCAGAGAGTTTGATTATTTCAGAAGTGATCCGTGGTACTATGCAACAAACTTGGGGATTAGCCTTCACGGGGAAATATTCCTAAACCACGTGGGTATTGACCTACAACTGGGTTACAATCTACATAAACCTGCCTATAAACTGGAATGGCGCATAAACGAAGGTTGGGATAATACGCCAAGGGAAATTCCAAAAACTTGGGTTTTGGGCGAGCTGGATGGCAGCTACAAAAAAAAGCATCGCATATCTTCGCGTTTGGGGCTTAAATATTATTTAATAGGAATGGAAAAGGCACCGAAAAATAATTTTTATTTGGGCGCGCACCTGAATGCCAATTTGGGACAAGCAGACTTTACAGAACTCAGCTTTGGTTATGTGTATAGCTTCAACCATCGGGAGCGAAATTAAAAAACCCTTTCCTGTTAAGGAAAGGGCTTTTCAAAATAATTAAATTCAAACAAACAATTATTTTGATAAAATCAACCTATGGGTAGAAGTTGAAGTCTCAGAAATAACTTTTATTATATAAACTCCATTCGCATAACTACTGAAATCTAAATCGGTTTCACCGACAGTACCTCTGAGTTCACGAACTATTTTTCCAGAACCTAATTCAATAATTACAATTTGTAAATTGTTTCCAAACGTTGCTGGAATTTTAGCTGTTGCAAAACCTCTGGATGGATTTGGATAGATTACAATTCCACTTCCTCCTTCGGTAATATCTTCCACAGAAAGTAAAATGGTTTGGGCTTCAAAGGCTCCAATATCACGGATTCCTCCAAATACAGCTTGCTCAATTTGATCATTGAATAAATCTGTAGGATCACCGGCATTATACGCCAACGAGCCTTCCAACAATTCGTGCGTTTCAGTCAATCCGCCATTGTTTTGAAGTGGGCCAACCATTGGGTCAGTTTCTTCAATGTCATTCGGTTGTTCAGGGAAAGCGTTAGCATCATCAGTTCCGATCAAATTGTAATCGTTGGAAACAAAGCTTCCATTAACATCTGTTCCAGAAGTTGCAGTATTCAGCGCAACTAATGTATTTTTCAATGAAGTATTGGTGTCACTTTGAATTCCACCTCCGTCAGACAGTGCATTGTTTAATGCAACTGTTACCGCATTCAAATCGAAACTTGCGCCGTTATTGTAAATTCCGGCCCCAGCGCCGTTTGCAGTGTTTGTCGAAATTGTACTTCTCATTACAGTTACATCTCCACCGGAAGCATTGTGAATACCACCTCCAGCACTTGTTGCTCCACTCGCTGAATTATTTGAAATTGTTGAAGTATTTATTTCCAACATTCCTCCATTGTTGAAGATTCCAGCACCACCGTCATCTGAAGCAGTTCCAAAAGAACTGTTTCCATCAATAGTTGAAGTTTCAACAGCCATTAAAGTACCGCTTTGATTCCAAAGTCCACCACCTTCACGGGCAGCTTCGTTTCCTGAAATTATACTTCCCGAAATTGTAATTAAACCACTATTTCCTGTTACATGAAGTCCACCACCATTCCCTGGGGCTGCAGTTCCAGCAGTTCCGTTAACATCATTTGCGGTCATATCAGAATTTGTAAACGTGAGCGTGCCATCAATCAATTCAATAGCGCCACCTGCTCTATTTGCAGCATTTCCAGACAATGATGAATCAGAAATTGTAACATCACCAGCAGTACTCAACAATCCACCACCCGAACCAGCTGCTCCGGTAGCAAGGTTGTTTGTAATTAAAGTTCCATTGATAATATTTAATGTACCTCCGTTATTGAAAACACCTCCACCACCGTTATCGGCATCGGCTCCTTCAGCTATGTTGGCATCGATTGTCATTCCATCAACAGTCATCACTCCGGTTCCGTTCCAAAGCGCTCCGCCTTCAGCGGCAGCCATATTTCCAGTAGCAGAGCCTCCAGAAATATTTGAGTCGCCCGCACCAGTAATATGAAGTCCTCCTCCATTTCCTGGGGAAGCAGCTGTTGTATTTGATGTGAATATCACATTCGTAAGATTTAATTCACTTCCAGCAACTGAGTTTTCCTCAATTGCACCACCAGCTCTCATAGAAGTATTTGCTGTGAATTCAGAATCAGAAACGGTCAAAGTACCAAGGTTGTTCAAAATACCACCACCAGAACCAGCGGCTCCATCAGCAATATTATTTGAAATAGTAGCATTCATAACTACCAATGTTCCCATTTCATTAAAGACACCTCCTCCACCTTGATCGGCATCAGCTCCACTTGCAGTATTTCCATCAATAGTTGTTCCATCTATGGTCATTGTACCACTACCATTCCAGTATGCACCACCTTCTGCGGAAGCTGTATTTCCTGAGGCCATTCCGCCAGTGATGTTTGAATCACCGGGGCCAGTTATATGCAATCCACCGCCATTTCCGGGAGCGGAAGCCGTACTATTGTTCATCAAATTTACATTTGTCAGAGTCAATAAATTTCCAGCCAAGGATTTATCTTCTATTGCACCACCGGCACGCATTGAAGTATTAGCGGTAAATTCAGAATCTGTAACAGAAAGCGTTCCTTCATTGTTTAAAATTCCACCTCCGGAACCTGCAGCACCATCAGCTACATTATTTGAAAGTGTTGCATTCAGCACATTAAGTGTACCACCATTGTTGAAAATTCCGGCACCCCCATCATCTGCTGCGGGACCACTGGCAATGTTTGCATCTATTATAGTTCCGTCTACAGTCATAGTACCGGTACCATTCCATAGTCCACCACCTTCTTGTGAAGCAGTATTTCCGCTTACATTTCCACCAGTAATATTTGAATCTCCAGCACCAGTAATATGCAATCCACCACCGTTTCCTGGGGCGGAAGCAGTACTATTATTCATTAAATCTGAATTTGTTATTGTCAATAAACTGCCTGAAGATGAATTTTCCTCAATTGCACCACCGGCACGCATTGATGAATTTCCAGTTAATTCAGAGTCTGAAATAGATAAAGCACCCAAATTATTCAAAATACCCCCACCAGAACCAGAAGTTCCATTAGCAATATTATTACTGATAGTTGTTCCGTTTTGGACTATCAAAATACCGCCTTCGTTGAAAATACCTCCACCACCTTGGTCTGGATCATTTCCACTTGCAGTGTTTCCATCAATAGAAACATTATCTACAGTCATTGTACCGCTACCGTTCCACAATCCCCCACCTTCGGCAGTTGCAGTGTTTCCATTAACGGTACCATTTGTTAAACTAGCCGTTCCTGGACCAGTAATATGAAGACCACCTCCATTTCCTGGTGCGCTCCCAACGCTGTTGTTGTCAAGATTTGTATCCAAAAGTGTTATAATTCCTGGAGTAACAGAAGAATTATCCTCAATACCTCCACCTGCTCTATTTGCAGTATTATTAGCTATTACAGAATTATTGACGGTTACTGAACCGCCATCCACATTTTGAATTCCACCTCCAGAACCAGCAGTTCCAGTTGCAGTATTGTTCGTGATGGTTGAAGAATTTTGAACCATTAAAATACCTCCATTGTTAAAAATACCTCCACCTCCATTTGTGGCATCATTACCACGGGCAGTGTTGCTATCCAATAATGATCCGTCTACAGACATTGTACTTCCGGCCTGGTTCCATAAACCACCACCTTCACTTGCTGCTTCATTATTGGTTATTGTACTTGCTGAAATATTTACGGTAGCAATTCCAGTTACATGCATTCCTCCACCATTTCCGGGGTTTGGCGTTCCTGCTGCGATATCAACTTTATTTCCTATCAAGGATGTGTTTGTCATATCCAGTGTTCCATCAACAATCTCAATACCTCCACCGGCACGGTTTGCAGCATTGGCATCAATCATTCCACCGGTAATAACTACACCACCATCGGTTGTCAAAATTCCACCACCAGAACCTGAAACTCCGGTTGCAAGATTGCTCTGAATTGTACCGTCTGTTAGATTTAAATCACCACCATTGTTATAAATACCACCACCGCCAGAGCCACTTACTGCCTTATTCAAATCAACCATCGTGTTTATAACATTCATAGTGCTACCTGCTTGGTTCCAAAGACCACCGCCTTGATTAAAAGCAATATTCGCAGAAATTGAAGCGTCATTAATAGTTGTATTTGTAACACCAGAAATATGGACTCCACCACCGTTTCCTGGATTTGGTGTTCCAGCGGTTCCATTTACATCATTTAATGCTATGAGGGTTCCGTTCAAATCAAGTGTTCCGTCAATTACTTCTATACCACCACCAGCTCTATTGGCAAAGTTTTGTGTTATTTGAATATTTGCAATAGTAACGGCTCCNGCTGTTGAGAAAATTCCTCCTCCCGAGCCAGATGCTCCATCGGCAATATTATTATTTATAGTAGTTCCGGCAAGAATATCGAGAGTTCCTCCATTGTTGAAGATTCCTCCACCCCCATTATCCGCATCGGCTCCACTTGCAATATTATTGGTTACTGGCACTCCATCAACTGTCATTATTCCTGCGCCGTTCCATAAACCACCACCTTCAGAAGCAGCTATGTTTGCATCAACCNTTCCTCCTGTAATAGTAGCGTTTCCAGTTCCACCTACGTGAAGACCACCACCGTTCCCAGGGGAAGCTACAGCTGGAGCAACTCCAGCATTATTTGTATTTAATGTAGTTCCGGACATGGTCAATGTTCCCGAGGCAATTTCAATTCCACCACCCGCACGGTTAGCAATGTTATTTGTAATTATTGCATCAGTTACGGTTACATCCCCATCTGTACTGTGTATNCCTCCGCCGGAACCTGCAGTTCCATCGGCAGTATTATTGGTGATTTCTGTTCCAGCCAAAACATTCATTGTTCCGCCATTATTGAATAANGCTCCTCCNCCATCATCGGCCAATATTCCGCTTGCGGTATTTTCTGTAAGAAGTGTTTCTTCTACAGTCATTATTCCTAAGTTATTCCACAATCCACCGCCTTCTTGTGCAGCTTTATTATTCTGAATAGTACTATTTGAAATTGTTGCATTCGTCATCCCTGACAGATGGACAGCGCCACCNTTACCAGGATTAGCCATTGTGCCAAGACCAATATCAACTCCCGCGGAATTGTTTTCTAAAGTAATTGCGTCCAGCACCAAAGTATTTCCCGAAGCATCTTCAATAGCGCCACCGGCACGNCTTGCATAATTNCCGGAAATTGTACTTCCGGTTGCAATATTTAAAGTTCCGCCAGTATTATTGAACAATGCACCACCGCGACCACCAGGAGTAGCTCCCATTGCCACATTCGCAGTTAGGTCTGTTGCTGCATCTACGTTCAAAATTCCACCATTATTGAAAATTCCACCGCCTCCGGTAGCATCGCCATTTGCCGTGTTTCCGGTTATTGTAGTTGCAGTTACGGTCATAGTTCCTGTACCGTTCCAAAGACCACCACCTTCAAAAGCAGTGTTATTTGTTACAATACCATTATTGAAATTTACATTTCCGGGACCAGTAATATGAAATCCTCCACCATTACCTGGAGCAGGTGCATTCACCGTATTTTGATTTAGGACAACATTATTAAAAGTAAAAGTCTCGCCCATTGCAGAATTCAATTCAATTCCACCACCGGCTCTGTTTGCAGTGTTATTTTCAAAGGTAACGCCATCAACAATAAGAGTTCCTGGCGTAAGGTTAAATATACCTCCACCAGAGCCAGCAGNACCACTTGCAATATTTCTAACTATTTGTGTATTTGGCGCAACGGTTAAAGTTCCGCCATTNTTGAANATACCTCCACCGCCATTGTCGGCAGCATCGCCTTCAGCTTTATTGAAATCAATAAAAGTATCGGTATAAAATATACCTCCTTGAATATTCATACTTCCGCCATTGTTCCAAAGACCACCACCTTCGGAGGCAGCTTCGTTTAAAAATACGATTCCACTCAAGGTAACATTAGTTGCATTTCCTGTTATATGAAGTCCTCCTCCGTTACCAGGATTTGGAGTTCCGCCCGTAGCAATTCCATTTACATCATTTGATATTAATGATATATCCAAAAGGTTCGCAGTGCCATCAATAATCTCAATACCTCCACCTGCTCTATTGGCGCCATTGGAAGAAAGAAATATAGTATCTGTATTTAAGGTTCCTCCTGTGCTTAAAATTGCGCCTCCAGAGCCAGATGTACCGGTGGCTATATTGCTGTATATATCAGCAAAATTATTTACGATCATGGTTCCGCCATTATTAAAAAGAGCACCACCACCTTGATCGGNGTCNTTTCCTGTGGCTTCNTTATTATTGTAGGTTCCGCCAGAAACTGTCATAGTGCCAGATCCATTCCATAAACCGCCACCTTCTGCGGCTGTGTTATTTGCTACTGTACAATCTGTAAAAGTTGAATTTCCGGGTCCGCTTATATGGAATGCACCACCATTTCCAGGGTTGGCGGTGGTAATATTATTTCCACTNAAAGTAACATTGTTAAACGAATATGTTTCTCCGGTAGCTGAACTAATTTCTATTCCCCCACCAGCTCTATTGGCTGTATTTCCTGAAATAGTAATTCCATCAACGCTTAGTGTTCCCGGAGTAAGATTGAAAATTCCACCACCAGAACCAGAGGTTCCGTCGGCAATATTATTAGAAATTGTTGTGGAAGATACTGTTAATGAACCGCCATTATTGAATATTCCACCACCGCCATCATCGGCTGCATTACCTGAGGCAATATTTCCGGAAACGGTTGAACCCATTACCATCATTATACCTGAGTTATTCCAAAGTCCGCCACCTTCTTGTGCAGCTTGGTTATTTTGAATAGTACTATTAGTAATGGTTGCTGAAGTGGAACNAGACAAATGTAAGGCGCCACCATTTCCAGGATTAGCCATACTTCCCAAACCAATATCGGCACCTGCGGAATTTCCTTCTAATGTAATTCCTGTCAACATCAATATTCCACCTGATGCGTCTTCAATTGCACCACCAGCACGACTTGCATAGTTTCCATTTATATTTAGACCTGGAGCAAGTGTAAGTGTCCCGCCAGTATTGTTGAAAATTGCGCCACCTCGACCCCCGGGAGTTGTACCCATTGCGATGTTTTGTGATATATTGGTTGTTGCGCTTACTGATAATGTTCCGCCATTATTAAATAAAGCACCTCCACCTGTATTTGGGCCTAATGCAGAATTATTTGTAAAAGTAACTCCGTCAATTGTCATCATTCCTGCTCCATTCCAAAAGGCGCCACCTTCAATNGCTATATTGCCCATTGCCGATCCTCCTGAAAAAGAAGAGTTACCAGAACCTGTAATATGAAAGGCACCTCCATTTCCGGGAGCTGTTCCGCCCACAGCTTCATTATCGATAAAATTGGTATTTACAAAAGATACCATATCTGGAGAATTGGTTTCAACTGCTCCACCCGCTCTTACTGCGGAATTGCCGGTAAATGTGCTATTGGAAACCATTAAAATTCCAGAGGAATTTACAAAAATTGCCCCACCACTTCCAGCATTTGCTGAGGCGATGTTAGAATTAAATTCACTATTTGTTATCGTGGAATTCACGATATTATTTAAGTACAAAGCTCCGCCACCATTGGCACCTTGAGCTTCATTGTTTGTGAAAACACAATTAGTCACATCAAAATTATTGGCACCGATTGCAACAACACTACCTCCGTTGGCATTGCTTGTAAAATTTTGAATTGTTAATTGGTCCAAACTTCCTGAAACGTTCACAAATCGAAAAGCACGATTGTTGGCATTTGTTCCATCAATNATAGTAGACCCATCGGCATTTCCTGTAATTTGAAGCTCATCTGTCACCTGCATTTGTGCTCCAGTTACAAGAACAGTTATTGCTGGGTCAAATGTTATAAAGGAGGGTGAAAAAGCATCCGTGTTTGCTTGATTTATAGCAGCCCGGAGAGAGCCTGGGCCATTATTGGCCCCATTCGTTACATTATAGGTCTGCCCAATGGCAAAACCCGTTGTCAAAAAAATTGAAACCAATAAAATAAGGTTTCGCGTAATTTTAATTTTCATAAGCTTGATTTTTAAGTTAATTACCAATACTTACGTTAAATTTAACAAGGCTGGTTTCCCAAAGAAGTGTTAAAGTTTTTGAAAGACAATGCCTTACACCGATAATATATGTTAATGTGAAGATTTTGCGTAAGATTGTGAAAATAAAAAAACACCTAAAAAAGGTGCTTTTTGAAATTTAATAGGAAGTATAATTATTTTAAATAATTCAATACGTTTTTCTCTATTCGTTCGTGAATATTTGAAACATCAGCTTTTATGAACTTTTCGCCAGTNATATTTTCATAAAGCTCAATATATCTTTCTGAAACAGTCTCAATATATTCATCGCTCATAAATGGAACTTTTTGCCCTTCCAAGCCTTGAAAACCATTTTGGATTAACCATTGACGTACAAATTCCTTGGATAGTTGTTTTTGGGGCTCACTCTTTTTCTGCCTTTCCTCATACCCTTCCGCATAAAAATAACGTGAAGAGTCTGGGGTGTGGATTTCATCAATCAAAACAATTTTACCATCCTTTGTTTTCCCAAATTCATATTTGGTATCAACCAAAATCAATCCTCGCTTGGCAGCAATCTCACTTCCGCGTTGAAAAAGTTTTCGAGTATAATCTTCCAGCTGAAGGTAATCTACTTCGGAAACAATGCCACGTTTCAAAATATCTTCCCGAGAAATATCTTCGTCGTGATCGCCCATCTCAGCCTTTGTCGCCGGTGTAATTATTGGCTGCGGAAATTTGTCATTTTCCTTCATTCCTTCCGGCATTGCAACACCACAAAGCACTCTTTTTCCTGCTTTATACTCACGGGCCGCATGGCCGCTCATATAACCCCGAATAACCATTTCAACCTTAAAAGGTTCGCAGGCTTCACCAATGGCAACGTTTGGATCGGGTGTAGCTATCAGCCAATTTGGAACCAAATCTTCGGTATCGCGCATCATTTTGGTCGCAATCTGGTTCAGGATTTGACCTTTATAGGGGATTCCCTTTGGCATCACTACATCAAAAGCGCTCAATCTATCCGTGGCTACCATTAGGAGTTTATCGTTTTCCAAAGTATAAACTTCACGANCTTTTCCGTGGTAAACACTTTTCTGCCCGGGAAAATTAAAATTGGTTGAAATTATGGTATTATTCATTATTTACTCTATATTTTCAATATTCTTGTACGCTGCAATTACTTCTTTTACCAGACGGTGACGAATTACATCTTTATCATCTAAATAAATAATCCCAACTCCCTTTATATCCTTAAGGACCAATAAAGCTTCCTTTAAGCCAGAAATAACGCGACGCGGAAGGTCAATCTGCCCGGGATCGCCCGTAATCATAAACTTTGCATTTTTTCCCATACGGGTCAAAAACATTTTCATTTGTGCATGGGTGGTGTTTTGGGCCTCGTCCAAAATTACAAATGCATTGTCCAAAGTTCGTCCGCGCATAAATGCCAAAGGCGCAATTTGAATAACCCCTGTTTCAATATGAGATGCAAGCTTTTCAGCAGGTATCATATCGCGAAGAGCATCGTACAGGGGCTGCATGTACGGATCGAGCTTTTCTTTTAAATCTCCNGGAAGAAATCCTAAATTTTCTCCAGCTTCTACTGCAGGCCTAGTTAAAATTATTCTTTTTACTTCTTTGTCTTTTAGCGCTTTTACAGCCAGTGCAACGCCTGTATATGTTTTTCCCGTTCCGGCCGGTCCTACAGCAAAAACCATATCATTTTTGCGCATCAGTTCAACCAATTTTCGCTGATTTGCTGTTTGGGCTTTTACAGGTTTTCCACTCACCCCGTGTACTATAACTTCTTTGCTATTAAATTCTGGGGTCTCATAATCTTCCTTGCTGCGGCTCAACAACACACGCTCAATAACATTTTCGTCAATTTTATTGTATTTCATGTATTGTTCGAGCAACATAGTAATACGCCTGTCAAACTCTTCCAAAACATCTTCATCTCCATAGGCCTTAATTTTATTGCCGCGGGCTACAATTTTCAGTTTTGGAAAATATTTTTTAAGAAGGTCAATATTAGCATTTTCAAGTCCGAAGAATTCCCTTGGACTGATCTCTGTAAGTTCGATGATAAGTTCGTTCAAAAGGCGTGCTTTTTGATTATTTGGAATATGCAAAAAATAGTTTTGCTACTAACAAAAGTAACCTATTTTTGTGGTAATTCTTTTAAGAAAATATCAACAATACATTTATGCCCGTAATTACACTTACTACCGACTTTGGCGAGAAAGATCACTTTGTTGGCGCAGTAAAGGGAGCTATATACACCGAAATGGCAGATGCTAGAATTGTTGATATCTCACACCAAGTTTCCCCATTTCATCTGCACGAAGCTGCCTATATTATTCAAAACGCATATAAAAGTTTTCCCCAAGGAAGCATTCACGTAATAGGGGTAGATTCTGAGTTAAACCCTGAAAATAAACACATTGCGGTTTATATGGACAACCATTATTTTGTATGTGCAGACAACGGCATAATCTCCATGCTAACCTCGGAAATTCGTCCCGAAAAAATTGTTGAGATAAATATTCACGATCGCATAATCAGCAATTTTCCGGTATTGGATGTATTTGTGAAAGTTGCTGGCCACATTGCTCGGGGCGGAACATTGGAGGTAATTGGGAAAACGATTACTGAAATTAAGGAATTGACGGGTATCCGCCCAGTAGTCAATAACCAAGAGAACCAAATAATTGGTAATATAATTTATATTGACAACTACGGAAACGTAATCAGTAATATTTCAAAAAAATTATTTGAAACTATTGGAAAAGGACGGGAATTTATAATCAATGCCCGCTCCGAGAAATTTAATAAGGTCCACACTCATTATAGTGATGCCATCAACTTTGAACAACCTCCTGAAAAACGGGAAGAGGACGGAAAAAGATTGGCGCTCTGGAATTCATCACAGTTTTTGGAATTGGCTGTTTATAAAAGCAACCCTACTTCCGTGGGGGGTGCTTCAAGCCTTTTCGGATTAGAGTTTAGAGACACAATCACGGTAAATTTTATATAAAAAATAAAATAGAAATGTTTACAAGAATTGTAAAAATGGAGTTCAAAAAAGAAAACATTCCTGCTTTTCTGGCTAATTTTGAAACCGTAAAAGAAAAAATACGCACTTTTCCCGGTTGCGAATTTTTGGAACTTTACAACGATAAAAATAACGAAACAATCTTTTTCACTTACAGCCGTTGGAATGATGAAAGTGATTTGGAAAATTATAGAAATAGTGAGCTTTTCAAAGAAGTGTGGAGTATTACAAAACCTATGTTTAAACAAAAAGCTGAGGCTTGGAGTGTAGATACGCTTCAATCATTAAAATAAAAAAATGGTCACCATTATAAAACGAGAAATAAACGCCTTCTTTTCAAGTACCATTGGGTATTTGGTGATTGCTGTTTTTTTATTGATCAATGGGTTGTTTTTGTGGATTTTTAATGGAAATTTCAACATTCTAGATTCTGGCTTTGCAGACCTTTCCCCCTATTTTGAACTTGCCCCGTGGGTATTGCTATTCTTAATTCCCGCCGTCTGTATGCGGGCTTTTAGCGACGAAATGAAAATGGGTACCTTGGAGCTTCTGCTCACAAAACCCATTTCACTAAAGCAGATAGTTTTGGGAAAATATTTCGGAGCAGTCATTCTAATTGTAATCGCACTAATCCCAACCATATTATACATTTTCACCATAGCAGCCTTGGGCAATCCGCCCGGTAATTGGGATGTGGGCAGTACCCTTGGTTCCTACATCGGACTGCTATTTTTGGTGTTTGCATATACTTCCATCGGGATCTTTGCTTCAACACTTTCGCAAAACCAAATCGTGGCTTTTATCATTGCCGTTTTTCTTTGTTTTGCACTTTATTACGGTTTTGAGGGCTTTTCATCTTCGCGTTTCGATATTGCGGAACTAGGTATGAAAGCACATTTTGACAGCGTGGCGCGTGGTGTTTTGGATACGCGAGATTTAGTTTACTTTTTGAGCGTTACTGTATTTTTTATCGCACTGACCATTTTTAAATTGAAGAAACAATAATGAAGACTTCAATTAAAAAAAATATCGTTTCAATAACCGCTTTAATTGGTGGTTTAATTCTTTTGAATATACTTGGAAACTATTTCTACAAACGCTTTGACCTCACACAGGATAAGCGTTTTACCCTTTCAGAAGAAGCAAAACAAATTGTTGATCAAGTAGACTCCCCATTGATAGTAGAT
>PAZL01000013.1 GCA_002715485.1 Aequorivita sp.
TAATGTCACTGCATTTTTGTGCGATTGCAATCCTTCGGCATCGGCCATGGTTTCTATTGTTTTCCCTATATTTTGAATCCCCTGTGCTGAAATTTTTTGAAAGGTCATGCTTTTCATAAAACTGTCGAGGTTTACCCCGCTGTACTGTTTTGCATAACCACTCGTGGGCAAAGTATGATTGGTTCCCGAAGCGTAATCTCCCGCACTTTCGGGCGTATAATTACCAATAAATACCGAACCTGCGTTTTGAATATTTTCAATAAAAAAATCTTCTTCTTTTGAAACCACAATAAAGTGTTCGGGGGCGTATTCATTGATGAGATTGATTGCTTGTCCATTATTTTCCACCAAAATCAGTTTTGAATTTTGTATTGCTTTTTGGGCAATCGATTTTCTGGGAAGTGTCGCCATCTGCTTTTCCACTTCCTTTTCTACAGAATTCAAAAGCTTTTCTGAGGTTGTAACTAAAATAACCTGACTATCGGCACCGTGTTCAGCCTGCGACAGTAAATCGGAAGCCACAAAGGAAGCGTTAGCGGTATCATCAGCAAAAACCAGCAATTCCGAAGGACCTGCGGGCATATCTATTGCTATGCCGTGTTTGGTTGCAATTTGCTTGGCGACAGTTACAAACTGATTTCCCGGACCAAATATTTTGTAAACAGCAGGAACGGTATCGGTGCCAAAAGTCATTGCGCCAATAGCTTGAATTCCACCAATTTTGAAAATTTTGGTAACACCGCAAAGTTTTGCCGTATAAAGAATTGCAGGGTTGATTTTACCGTTTTTATCAGGTGGCGTGCATAAAATAATTTCCTTGCAACCAGCTATTTTTGCTGGAATAGCCAACATCAAAACCGTTGAAAAGAGCGGCGCAGTCCCGCCAGGAATGTAAAGTCCTATTTTTTGGATGGGTCGTTTTTCTTGCCAACACAATACACCTTTAGTAGTTTCTATTATAATACGGTCAGTTTTTTGGGCGCTATGGAATTTTTCGATGTTTGCTTTTGCGAGATTGATTGCTGCCTTCAAATCTTCGGGTACTTCTTTTTCTGCATTTGCAATTTCTTCTTCCGAAGCTACTATTTCATCCAAGGAAATTCCATCAAAAAGTTGGGTGTATTTTTTAACTGCTGCATTACCTTTCAATTTTACTTCGGAAAAAATTTCGTTTACCGTCGCTTCCACATCGGCAATGGTTTGCGTGGGCCTCTTTAAAAGTTTAGACCAGATTTCAGGTTTTGGATATTTTATAGTTTTCATTTTTATAATTCAAAGATTTTATTTTCAGTGCGTAGCTCGTAAATCGTATTTTAAAGTATCATTTTTTCAATTGGGCATACCAGTATTCCTTCGGCGCCGGCTGATTTTAATTCTTCAATAACTTCCCAAAAAACATCTCGGTTTACTACGGAATGTATACTGCTCCAGCCCTCTTCCGCCAGCGGAAGCAAGGTTGGGCTCTTCATTCCGGGAAGAATTTTGACGATTTGCTCTATCTTCTCGTTTGGAGCATTTAGTAATACGTAGCGAGAGTCTCTGCCCTGCAAGACGGATTGGATTCTAAAGGAAATTTTGTCAAGAATTTTGGTTGCATTTTCTGAAATCTTAGGAGAAACTGCGAGCACGGCTTCACTTTTTAAAATGACTTCTACTTCTTTTAAATTATTTTTGAAAAGGGTGCTACCACTGCTCACAATATCGCAAATAGCGTCAGCCAGTCCAATGTTTGGAGCAATCTCGACACTGCCATTAATGATGTGTAACTCTGCTTCTATCCCCTTTTCATCTAAATAATTACGGGTGGTTTCGGGATAACTGGTAGCAATTCTTTTTCCGTTAAAGTCTTCTATGGAACTGTATTTAAAAGTCTTCGGAACAGCGAGCGAAACCCTGCATTTCGAAAAGCCCAAGCGACTGGCAATAGAAATTCCTTCGCCTTTTTCAATCAAAAGATTTTCACCTAATATGGCACAATCTACTACTCCATCCTTTAAATATTGGGGAATATCCCCATTGCGCAGGTAATAAATTTCCAAAGGAAAATTAGTAGCTGAAGCTTTCAACTGATCACGACCGTTGTCAATATAAATNCCACAATCTTTGAGCAACGCCAGCGATTCGTCGTGCAGACGCCCTGATTTTTGTACAGCAATTTTTAATCTTTTCATTATAATTTTTCTAGTTGAATTAGGGAAATAAAAAAACCCGTTTGATTGCTCAAACGGGTTTTCGAATATTGTCGAATTTACACAATAGCCATATCACCTCGCGAGCGCGTGGAGGAAAATATGGTGATGATGTAAAAATGAATTGTTCATAAATCTGAAGACAAATCTAAACAAAAAGATTGTTTAAAAGACNGTGAATATAAAAATTTAACGCTTTATTAATTTTCAATACAATTTCTTTACTTTCACTCAAATAATTAAATTCTATACACCTTATGCATTTAGCCACGCTTGATTGGGTACTTATCATTTCATTTTTCATCATATTTATTGTCATCGGNTTGGTGGTGGCAAAAAAATCNGGCAAGGACTCCAAATCTTTTTTTCTCTCTGACAGAAATATGCCTTGGTGGCTACTTGGGGTAAGTATGGTGGCCACTACGTTTGCTGCGGATACACCCAATTTTGTGGCAGGTGTAATAAGAGAAGATGGTGTTTTTGGAAACTGGATTTGGTGGAGCTTTCTTTTAACAGGCATGTTGACTGTCTTTTTTTATGCCAAGTTATGGAGAAGAAGTGGTATAACAACAGATTTGGAATTTTACGAACTGCGCTATAGCGGAAAGAGCGCCGCATTTTTAAGAGGGTTTCGAGCGATTTATCTAGGTGTTTTTTTCAATATTGTTATTATGGCAAATGTATGCCTGGCAGCTATTAAAATTGGACACGTAATGTTTGGACTTTCTTCTATCGAAGTCTTGCTGATAGCATCTCCCGTAGTGGTTATCTATTCTGCTTTTGGAGGCTTAAAAGGTGTTTTACTAACGGATTTTGTGCAATTTATAATTGCGATGGTTGGAAGTATTTGGGCAACCATTTTTATTGTAAATATGCCAGAAATTGGAGGGATTGAAAAGCTTCTCTCAACTCCTGCCGTTGCCGCTAAAACTGCGATGCTACCAGATTTTTCAAAACCCGAGTTATTGATTCCGTTACTTATTGTTCCACTTGCCGTNCAATGGTGGAGCGTNTGGTATCCGGGTGCTGAACCTGGTGGCGGGGGTTATATTGCACAGCGAATGTTGGCAGCAAAAAACGAAAAGCATGCAACTTGGGCAACGCTATTTTTCAACTTTGCCCATTATGCGCTTCGCCCCTGGCCTTGGATTGTTATTGGATTGGCATCGATAATAATTTATCCAAACATTGAAAGTTTACAGGCTGCTTTTCCAAATTTAAATCCAGCCTTTGTTAAAAATGATCTATCCTATCCTGCCATGTTAACCTTTTTGCCAGCCGGGTTATTGGGGATAGTAATTACTTCGCTCATCGCTGCATTTATGAGCACAATTTCAACGCATTTGAACTGGGGAAGCTCTTATGTGGTTAATGATTTTTATGTACGTTTTCTTAGGAAAGAAGCCACAGGTAAAGAACAGGTTGCCGTTGGAAGAATTTCCACCGTTGTAATGATGCTTTTTGCAGGCATATTGGCATTTTATTTAGAAGAAGCGCGTGATGGTTTTAACTTGCTCTTGTCTATTGGAGCTGGTACAGGTTTACTGTTTATTTTAAGATGGTTTTGGAGTAGGATCAACCCCTATAGTGAAATAGCCGCGATGCTCATTTCGTTTATAATAGCAGCCTTCTTTTTTATAAATGGAAAATTGGAAACTCCAATGATTGAAATGGCAGGCCATTGGCAATTGGTTTTAAGCGTGGCGATAACAACTATTGGNTGGGTGATTGTAACTCTAATGACACAACCTTCAAATGCAGAAACATTAAACAGTTTCAACAGCTTAATATTTGGAAAAGAATCCAAATTCAAAGGGTTTGGAATGAAAATCCTCGGGTTCTTTGCAGGTGTAGTTGGAGTTTATTGTTCTTTATTTGCTATTGGAAACTTTATTTATAGCAACACTCTTTTGGCTTTTGGTTTAACTGCAGTGGCCGTGATTTGCGGCTTGGTGATTATTAAATCTTTTCAAAAAACCAATTCGTAACTGGTACAGGAAACATTTGTTCTATAGCTTGAAACATTCGTAATATTCAAAATTGCACAATAGTCTTACTATTGCATTGAAACATGTCATTTTAGACTAAAAATTTATCGAATATGAAAACTAAATTATTATTTATCTCATTATTGTTTGTTTCAGTTTTTGTTACAAGTTGTGAGGAAGAAGATGCACGAGAGTCATGTTTTGACTTAGGATGTACCTGGGAACAACCTGTAGGTGAAGATGCATATTGTCAATGCTAAAGCTTCAATATTTAAATATTAAGTATTAAGCATTTTTTACCAATAGAAAATCATGCTTGCGATTTATTCTCTGGGGCAATACCACATTTGCTACTAAAAATCACATCAATTATTCCCCAAAATCAAAGGCAATCCACTCTCACCAGAACCTACCACTACTACTTTAGCGTTTGGTGATTTTGCAAGTTCTAGTGTTGCATCAATACCTTTATCCTGAAGGATTTTATCCGTAAGGGAAGCGCTCAATATCTTGTTGGCGTCTGCCTTTCCCTGTGCTTCAATACGCACTTTTTGTGCTTCTTTTTCAGCAGTTACAAGTCTAAATTCATATTCCAAGGATTCCTGCTCTTGCCTTAGCTTTCTTTCAATGGCATCCTTTATGGTATTTGGTAATGTTACATCACGGACCAAAATTTCATTAAGCTGTACGTATTGTTTTTCCAATATTTTTTTGGTTTCCTCAAAAATTTCATCCTGGATAGCATCTCGCTTGCTGCTATAAAGTTGTTCCGGAGTATAGCGCCCCACAACACTACGCGCTGCACTACGAATAGCGGGCTGTATAACACGTTCCAAATAGTTTTCACCACGCTCCTGATGCAGTTTCCCTAAATCTGAATAAACAGGTTGGTACCAAGCCGAAGCATCTATCTGAATTTCAAGACCATTGCTGGAAAGTACCTTCATTTTTTCGAAAAGTTCTTGTTGGCGTACTTCATATTCAATAACATCATTCCATGGCGCAATAATATGAAAACCTTCACCAAGTGGTGGTTCATCTGTAACTACTCCATTTCCAAAGGTTTCATAAAGCACTCCGGCTTCCCCTGCTTTGATTGTGATTGAAGATTTTGCAACGATGATTATCAATATAATGATCCCGATAATTACGGGTATGGTAAGTTTAGGTAATTTTTCCATTGTAAATGTATTTGGTTGATTAGATAAGGCCATTGTATTTTCTGATAAACCATTCCGCAGCAAGGGCTAGAATGATGAGTGCAAGGAGATATTTCCAGTCTACCAAAGGTACCACTTTTTGTTCGCTTCGTTCAATGTTTTGGTAATTAGTATTTTCAACCAATGATTGAATTAAAGAATCGGACTGTGCTGCAAAATAAGCTTTTCCGTTAGAATTTTGGGCTATGCGACGAAGTTTGGATACATCGGCATTGAGGAATTGTTGCTCTACATTAAAATCTAAAATAGTGAAGTTGCCACTGCTGGAAACCGCTTCTTTTGAAACTGAGACTGTATAATTGTACTCCCCTGCTGTAAGGCTGTTGAGATCTACCTCATAATAGTTATTTCGTAGAAGCATCGGGAAAACGGTTTGTTTATCTGTTTCTTTATTTTTTACCGTGATGTTCAGCGCTGCTCTATTGTCGAAATTATAATTTTTATCAAAATATTGCGCTAAAACCTTGATTGGGTTGTTGTTGTAATAAAATGTTTCCGAAGTGACCTCCAATCTACTTCGGCGTTTGTTTGAAGCCAAATACTGAACAAGATTCCCTATAAAATCATCAAAACTTTGAAAGCTTTCCGTTTCTACAAAACTACGTGCGCGCCAACGCCAAAAGCCTTCCCCGTCCCAGATAGCATCGCGCTTGCCGTTTATTTCCATAGTGGCAAGCAAAGGGTTTCCATTGCTAATACCGCTAACGGTTTGTTCCAGCATTACTTCGTTNGGCACGCTAATGGNCAAAGTGCCAAATTCAGTATGTAACGGTGGAAGGTTGTCAAAGCCTATATCCTCCACAGCAAAGGTTCCATAGTTGTTATTTAGCTCTGCTTGTATATCTTCACTCTGTGTGGATGCTTCTTTAATAAAATTATCCTGCGCTCCGTTCAAGAAATACCAGTCTGTTTGAAGTCCAGAGATTATCAAAGTATTTTTGTTCAACTTTTCTATTTCTGAAAATACCGAAGCAAAACTTCTGTCCGGCTGATACAAAATTACAAGTTGATAATCATTCAAAATACTTGCTGCTTCCGCAGGTTTTTTGAAAGATACCGTACGCTGTTCGTTAGTTGTAATTGCTTTTTTGAGGGCGCCCAAATCGGGGTGTGCTATTTTGCTCACGACCAAAACATTGGTCGCCTGGTCTATCACTTCCACAGCGAACTGCTTGCTGTTGTTGGACTTGTTCTTTTCATCCGCAAGTGGAAGAATCTGCGCATTGTATTTTTGGAGGCCCACCGAATTTGCATAAAGCGTAAAGCTTAATGTTTTTGAAGTTTCATTTTCCGAAAACGAAACATTTGAACGGTACAAAGTAGCAGCTCCCTGAGTTACCACAAACTCAGAATTTACTGAACTCGTGCCGCTATAAGTTAAAATGACTTCNACAGGAAATTGGTTTTTAAGAAAAGCATACCGATTGGTGTTTAGCTGCTCAATTTTTAAGTCTGTGTATTTTATGGAATCTCCTAAAATTACCGGATAGATTGGATTTTTAAAAGTTGCTGAAGAAAATTCGTAATCATTNCCCAGAGTTTGGTTTCCATCTGTTATTACAATGGTGGGCGCTGTTTGGTTTTTAAAAAGTTCATTGGCTGAAGTGAGCGCTTTGGAAATGTTTGTGTTCTTTTCATTAAAGGAAAGAGAATCGCTTTCGCTGAAATCATTTCCGAAGGAATAATAAGTAATATCAAATTTTTCGTTTAGTTCACTGCTCTCTTTTAGTTTTTGAAGTAATGCTGAAACATTTTCCGTTTGTTCCAACTCCCCTATTGAAGAGGAATTATCAATTAAAATAGGTAGTTTCGGTTTCTCAATGGTATAAGTTTCACTTTTGAATTTGGGGTTGATAATCAAAAGTAAAATTGAAAACAAGGTAATAAAACGAAGTATTGCAAAAACCCATCGCAACGGGCCTGTTTGCTTTGACCTATATCCATACATAAAAACCGCCGCAGCAATGGATATTACTCCGGCGATGATTATGTAAAGTATGGTTTCTGTGGTCACTAAAGTGGTTTCAAGATTAAGTTTTTACCCTTCGACAGCGAAGGGTTCAGATTTAAAGGTATTATAATACTGAATACCAATTTTAAGTAAGCATTCCCCCATCAACATTTAGCACCTGCCCAGTAACATAAGCCGAAAGATCGCTAGCCAAAAAAACACAGGCATTAGCTATATCTTCGGGAGTACCGCCACGTTTTAATGGAATGGCATCGCGCCAACCTTGTACTGTAGCATCGTCCAACTTTCCGGTCATTTCAGTTTCAATAAAACCAGGTGCTATGGCATTACAACGGATATCACGCGAGCCCAGCTCCAAGGCAACAGATTTTGTGAAACCAATAATACCTGCTTTTGAAGCCGCATAGTTAGTTTGCCCCGCATTACCCTTAACACCAACAACGGAACTCATGTTGATGATAGAGCCTTTGCGCTGTTTCAACATAGCACGCTGCACGGCCTTAGTCATGTTAAAGACTGATTTCAGGTTCACTTCAATCACCTTATCAAAATCTTCTTCAGAAATACGCATTAAGAGGTTGTCCTTGGTAATTCCAGCGTTGTTAACGAGAATATCTATGCTTCCGAAATCTTTCAATACTTCTTCTGCCAGTTTTTGTGATTCGTCATAGGAAGCCGCATCGCTTTTGTAAGCCTTCGCTTTTACACCAGTTTTAGATATTTCATCAGCCAAAGCGTTTGCTGCTTCTGCCGAAGAGCTATATGTGAAAGCCACATTAGCACCATGTTGAGCAAAGGTCTCTACAATTCCTTTTCCAATTCCACGACTACCGCCAGTGATTATTGCTGTTTTTCCCTCTAGTAATTTCATATTTTTTATTCGTTTTTTGATGGTTGGCAAAAACCTACAAGGAATGGAAGACCCTGTAGGTTCTATCGTATAGGTCAAATATAACAAAAGGTTGCGGGTTCTCCATAAAAAAAGCCCTGCGAATTTTGCAGAGCTTCATTTATATGAATTAAAAGAATTAGCCTAAAACTTCTTTTACTTTTTTTCCAATCTCGGCTGGGGAATCCACAACGTGAATGCCACATTCGCGCATTACTTTTTTCTTTGCTTGAGCGGTATCATCACTTCCGCCAACGATTGCTCCTGCGTGGCCCATAGTTCGCCCTGCGGGTGCAGTTTCACCAGCAATAAAGCCTATTATCGGTTTTTTGATTCCACTGTTTTTGTACCAATTGGCAGCGTCTATTTCAAGTTGGCCACCAATTTCGCCAATCATTACCACAGCTTCACTTTCGGGGTCATTGATTAGCAATTCCAAAGCTTCTTTAGTAGTGGTACCAATGATTGGATCTCCACCAATTCCAATAGCAGTTGTAATACCAAGGCCTTGTTTTACAACTTGATCTGCAGCCTCATAGGTAAGTGTTCCTGATTTTGAAACAATGCCCACCTTTCCCTTTTTGAAAACGAAGCCAGGCATAATACCCACTTTTGCTTCGCCTGGAGTAATAACACCTGGACAGTTTGGACCGATTAGTCGACAATCTCTGTCTTTAATGTAATTTGAAGCAGTGATCATATCTTTTACTGGAATACCTTCGGTAATAGTAATAATCACTTTAATGCCTGCGTCTGCAGCTTCCATAATGGCGTCTGCAGCAAAAGCCGGTGGCACGAAAATAATAGTGGTATCGGCGCCCGTTTTTTCAACTGCTTCAGAAACTGTATTGAAAACTGGCTTACCCAAATGTTCTTGACCACCTTTCCCGGGCGTTACCCCTCCTACTACATTGGTTCCGTACTCAATCATTTGTTCGGCGTGAAAAGTACCTTCACTACCAGTGAATCCTTGAACTATTATTTTTGAATTTTTATTTACTAAAACGCTCATTTTTAAGTATTTTCTGTTGTTTATTTATATTTATGCTCAAAAAGATATTTTGATTTTTTTTCTTTAGAATAGCCACAAAGATACTGCTTTTGATAAGGCTTTTAAAAGATATTACACCTTAACTCGATGATAACTTTCGTTAGTATCATCTTTATCTGTAACCGGCTGGCTCACTTGGTAACCACGGTAAAGCTTATCATCTTTAACCTCCCATATAGCTATAAAATGTGCAATACCCAACTCCTCATCAGGATTTTCCATAGTGCGGATATAATATTTATACCGAATGGTCACATGGTTATCATCTTGCAGCAAGTGGCTTACCTCAATTCTTAAATCGTTATAAGACCTTCTTACTTCACCAAAAAAGTTAACGATATCGTCATAATTCATGATGGATAAGCCGTTTGCACTATTCCAGATAAGTATTAATTCTGGATGAAAGAAACGCTCCATTACGGTCTCATCCCTTAATATATCTGATCTGTAAAAATCTCTTACAATCTGTTTTGCTTTTTTACTCATGGTAATTTGTCCAATTTTTCAATGATGTCTGGAATAAGCTTAATGGAAGCTAATTCCTTATATTTTTTTCTGAATTCATCTGCAGGAGTTCCGAAATATGCCTTATGGCCGGGCAGCGATTTACTCACGCCACTCTGTGCTGAAATTACTGCCTTTTCACCTATAGTGATGCCACTGGTTATACCCACCTGTCCCCAAATGGTAACAAAATCCTCAATCAAAACACAACCCGCAATACCAACCTGGGAGGCAATCAAACAACGTTTGCCAATAACAGTATCATGACCTACATGAACTTGATTATCAAGTTTAGAGCCCTCTCCAATAGTGGTTGAGGCAGTAACGCCTTTGTCAATTGTGCACAACGCGCCAAGGTCAACATTGTCCTCAATTACCACGTTGCCTCCGCTTAAAAGTTTATCGAATTTTTCTGGGCGGTTTTTATAATAAAATGCATCGCTTCCTAGAATACTGCCTGCATGAATAGTGACATTATCACCTATTACCGTATTATCGTAAATAGCAACGTTGGAATAGATTAGGCAGTTTCGCCCAATTTTTACATTATTACCAACAAATACATTGGGTTGAATTACCGTACCCTCACCAATTTCAGCTGAATCTGAAATTGCTCTGTTAGCACTTTGGAAAGGTTTAAAATAATGTGTGAGCTTATTGAAATCGCGAAACGGATCATCGGAAACCAACAATGCTTTCCCAACGGGGCAATCTACCTTTTTATTTATAAGTATTACCGTTGCCTGTGACTCCAGAGCTTTGTCGTAATACTTTGGATGGTCCACAAATACAATATCTCCCGGTTGAACCACATGGATTTCATTCATCCCAAAAACTGGAAAATTAGGTTCTCCCACATAATCGGAACCAATTATAACAGCTATATTTTCAAGAGTTTGGGGAGTTGGGAATTTCACTTTTTCTGATTAATAGATTATTGGATTGTTGAAACGATGGAATATTATATTCCCGTTTACTCTTTCATTCGTTCCTGATACTGCCCTTTTTCAGTATCAATTCTAATTTTATCACCTTCGTTTATGAAAAGTGGCACATTAATTTCAGCACCAGTTTCAACAATTGCAGGTTTGGTAGCATTGGTAGCTGTATTCCCTTTAACGCCAGGTTCGGTGGAAGTAACCTGTAAAACTACATGAGCTGGCATTTCAACTGAAAGGGGTGCGCTATCTTCGGTGTTGATTAGTACTGTTACTATTTCACCTTCTTTCATCAATTCTGGAGTGTCGAGGATATCTTTCATCAACCTAATCTGCGAATAATCGTCAGTATTCATAAAATGATACATATCACCTTCGTTGTACAAATATTGAAATTTATGTGTTTCAACACGCACATCGTCAATCTTATGTCCTGCTGAAAACGTATTGTCAATTACTTTTCCAGTAGTAACGCTTTTTAGTTTTGTACGAACAAAAGCAGGTCCTTTTCCAGGTTTTACGTGTAGAAATTCAATTATTTTATAAATATCGTTGTTATAGCGGATGCAAAGTCCCTTTCTAATATCTGATGATGTTGCCATTACTAGGTTTGTGGTTTAATTTTTTATTATTTACGTTTAATTTGAATTGAAATAGCCTTTCATTATTCCACGTTTGGAATTTTTTATGAACTGAAGTATTTCGTCCCTTTCCGGAGTGGCCTCCATTTCGGCTTCTATAATTTCCGAAGCTTGTGAGGTGTTATAGTTTTTCTGGTATAGAAGTCTGTATATGTTCTGAATTTCTGTTATTTTTTGGGAATTGAATCCTCTTCTTCTTAAGCCAATAGAATTAATACCCACATAACTAAGTGGTTCACGGGCTGCCTTTACAAATGGCGGAACGTCTTTACGTACAAGCGAACCTCCGGTTACAAAGGCGTGGTTTCCAATCATACAGAACTGATGGACTGCAGTCATCCCGGCTAAAACAACGTGGTCACCCACGGTTACGTGCCCAGCAAGAGTGCTATTGTTTGAAAAAATGCAATTATCGCCTACGATACAATCATGTGCAATGTGGCAATATGCCATTATCCAACAGTTTTTTCCAACTACAGTTTTGCCACGATCCACGGTACCGCGATTTATTGTAACATATTCACGGATGGTGGTGCCGTCGCCAATCTCTACAGTAGTATCTTCATCTTTAAATTTTAAATCCTGTGGTATTGCAGAGATTACAGCTCCAGGAAATATATTACAGTTTTTCCCAATGCGCGCGCCTTCCATAATAGTCACATTGCTGCCAATCCAAGTTCCTTCACCGATCACGACATTATTGTGAATAGTCGTAAAAGGTTCAATCACAACATTTTTGGCTATTTTTGCGCCCGGATGGACGTATGCAAGTGGTTGATTCATCTATAGATTTTTTGTTTTTACCATTTGGGCCATCAGTTCGGCCTCTGTTACTAATTTGCCATTTGCGTATGCATTTCCTTGCATATGGACAATTCCGCGACGAATGGGAGAAATTAGTTCCAATACAAAAATTAAAGTATCACCAGGATTAACCTGTTGCTTAAACTTAACATTGTTAATTTTCATGAAAAAGGTGAGATAGTTTTCAGGATCTGGCACAGTACTTAATGCCAATATACCTCCTGTTTGCGCCATTGCCTCCACTATCAATACACCAGGCATTACAGGAGCCCCAGGGAAGTGGCCAACAAAGAACGGCTCGTTCATTGTCACATTTTTAAGGCCTACAACACTAGTCTCGGTCATTTCCATAATCTTATCAACCAACAAAAATGGCGGCCTATGTGGAAGCATGGCCATTATTTGGTTGACATCTTTCACTGGTGGTTGGTTAATATCAAATTTTGGAATATTGTTTCTAGCTTCCAGCTTTATAATTTTAGAAAGTTTTTTTGCAAACTGGGTATTAACGTGATGGCCTGGTTTATTGGCGATCACTTTTCCGCGTATGCGAGTGCCAATTAAAGCCAAATCTCCTATCACATCCAAAAGTTTGTGCCTAGCAGCTTCATTTGGATAGTGTAGGGTTAGATTGTCCAAAATTCCATTTGGCTTTACGGAAATAGTATCTTTTCCAAAAGCTGTACGGAGTTTGTCCATGGTGCTGGGAGAAAGTTCTTTATCTACATACACTATGGCATTGTTTAGATCGCCTCCTTTTATTAAGCCATGCTCCAGCAACATTTCAATCTCGTGTAAAAAACTAAAGGTTCGGGCATTTGCAATTTCATTCTTAAAATCAGAAATATTTTTAAGTGAGGCATTTTGAGTACCCAAAACTTTGGTGCCAAAATCAACCATAGTGGTTACTTGGTATTCATCAGCTGGCATTACTATAATTTCACTTCCAGTTTCTTCGTCTAAGAATGAGATCACTTCCTTTACCACATATTCTTCTCTCGGGGCATCTTGCTCTACTACTCCTGCTTTTTCTATTGCTTCAACAAAGAATTTGGCAGATCCGTCCATAATGGGAGGTTCGGAAGCATTGAGCTCCATTATGCAGTTATCAACCTCCAGCCCTACCAACGCAGCTAGTACGTGTTCAGAAGTTTGTATTTTAACCCCCTTTTTTTCGAGGTTTGTACCGCGCTGTGTATTTACCACATAATTAGCATCAGCTTCAATGACAGGGTGGCCCTCCAAATCGACCCTCACGAATGTATATCCGTGATTTTCAGGTGCAGGTTTAAAAGTGATAGTAACCTCTTTACCTGTATGCAAACCCACTCCGGTAAGAGAAATCTCTTTACCAATGGTGCGCTGTTTTACAACACTTTCATTCATTATCGAGTTTTTTTTCAACTATATTGAACCTTTCCATAATTTTCGGAAGGTTTTTAAAATATACATAACTTTTATTAAAATCACCATAACCAAACGCGGGAGAGCCCTGTAAGGTTTCGTTGTCTTTTACGTTTCTTCCTATTCCGCTCTGGGCCTGTATTTTTACGTTATCGCCAATGGTAATATGTCCGGCAATTCCAACTTGCCCACCTATGATGCAGTTTTTTCCTATTTTGGTAGAACCGGCTATACCTGTTTGGGCAGCGATAACAGTATTTTCTCCAATAATTACGTTGTGCGCAATTTGAATTTGATTGTCGAGTTTTACCCCTTTCTTAATAAGCGTGGAGCCTAGAGTTGCCCTGTCTATAGTGGTTCCAGGGCCAACATCTACATTATCTTCTAAAATAACATTACCCGTTTGCGGAACTTTATTGTATTCACCTTTTTCGTTTGGAGTAAAGCCAAAGCCATCTGCGCCAATAACCACCCCGCTGTTTATTACGCAAGATTTACCAACTACTGTCTCAGAATAGAGTTTAGCGCCTGTAAAAATCACGGAGTTGTCTCCCACTTTTACATTATCGCCAATATAAACGTTTGGATAAATTTTTACATTATCACCAATCTTTACATTTTCACCTATATATGAAAAAGCACCTAAATAAATATTCTCACCGTATTTGGCGGTTTCTGAAATAAATACCGGGTTTTCAATTCCGGTCTTATTCATTTTTACTTGGTTATAATATTCCAACAATTGAGAAAAAGCCTTATAGGCATTCTCTACCCGGATTAGGGTTGTTGATAAGTCTTGCGAGGCTACAAAATCATTATTTACGATGGTTATTGAGGCCTGTGTGGAATATATGTAATGTGTGTATTTTGGGTTGGCCAAAAAGGTCAAGCTGCCTTTGCTTCCCTCTTCAATTTTTGCAAGTTTTGAAACTTCTATACCTTCATCGCCATCAACGGTTCCGTTAAGGATTCCTGCTATTTGGGCAGCTGTAAATTTCATTTGGCGTCAAGGTTTTTTTTAACCGAAGTACATGTAAAAAGCAACCACAATGTAATAAATTTTAAATGAATTGGTTTTCGGTCGTTCGTTTTCATTCTTGCAAAAATAGAAAAAAAGGATTTAGCCTCGATAGCTATCCTTATTGTTTTTTGGATAACACATATAGTATTTCACCACCGACTTGGAAAGGGCTTCCAAATTAAGCTGGTCGCTTGCCTTTGCAACATCTATTATCTTTCCATTCTTCTTAAGGAGGTTGATAGTATCTTTTTCCATACTGTAGGCTTGGTTTTCAAGTTTTCCCTTAAAAACAAAAAAGGATGCCTCCGCTTCAGAAATAGCATATTTCTCAACCAGTTTTTTCCTTTTTTCATCAATTTTTTGATCTGAAAAATCCTGTGGCTTTACTTTAATCTTTAGCAAATCGCGATTAAGAAGCATCCTGGAAAGATTTTTTAAAACGAAATCGTCGTTGCTTACCCAAGTCTTCATAGCAGAAATAATATCGTAATCATCTAACTTTGAAAAGGTATCCAGCACCTCTTCCGAAAAATCATTGATATTTATATTGTTGTTCAGAAAAAACCTTAAACTATTGCTTGCTGGAAGTACTATACCTTGGGCAGAAAGCTGTTTTGCACGTTTAAGAACACGAACCAAAAGCTGTTCTGCGACAATACCAGTTTTATGCAGATATACTTGCCAGTACATCAAACGTCGCGCAACGAGAAAATTCTCTACCGAATAGATGCCCTTCTCCTCGACCACTAACCTATCATCCTTAACGTGCAGCATTGCAATTAGCCGTTGGGCGTTTACCGTGCCTTCTGGTACCCCGGTATAAAAACTATCGCGTTTAAGATAATCCAATCGATCCATATCCAATTGCCCAGAAACTAACTGATGGAGAAATTTGCGCGGGTGCTCATCCTTAAATATTTGAATGGCGAGCGTTAATTGCTTGTTAAACTTTCTGTTCAAGGCCTCCATAAAAAGAAGTGAAATTTGCTCGTGGCTTATGTTTTCAACAATACTATTTTCCATTGCGTGGGAAAACGGACCGTGCCCAATATCGTGTAAAAGAATCGCCAAATAAAGCGCTTCTTCTTCCTTCCCGGAAACAGCAACTCCTTTTGATTTAAGTACTTGCACGGCTTTCTGCATCAAAAACATAGCGCCAAGTGCATGATGAAAACGCGTGTGATGCGCGCCCGGATAAACAATATATGAAAACCCCATTTGCGAAATTCGCCGGAGTCTTTGAAAATATTTGTGTTCCATCAAGTCAAAAACAAGCTTGCTGGGTATGGTAATAAAACCATAGATTGGGTCGTTTATAGTTTTGTACTTTGTAAGGGTTTTCAAACTTTAACTTTAAATTAATAGCTTCAAAAATTTTTTGAAATAATTCAGAATTATTTTTGAAGAAAATTCTTCGCTAAAGTGCAGAATTATTTAAAAAATTGAATTTAACAATACTCCCACGCTAAAGCTTCGGAGTATAAAGACAAATATACATATATGAGCGACATAAAAGTACTATGGGTAGATGATGAGATTGATTTGCTTAAACCACATATTCTTTTCCTAGAAAACAAGAATTATAAAGTAACCACAGCCCAGAGTGGCACAGAGGCCCTTGAAGAAATTAAGAAAGAAAATTTTGACATTGTCTTTTTGGACGAAAATATGCCCGGATTGACTGGACTGGAGACCTTAGCTGAAATCAAGGAACAACAGGCTTCTGTTCCGGTAGTGATGATCACTAAAAGTGAAGAAGAATATATAATGGAGGAAGCCATTGGCGCTAAAATAGCCGACTATCTTATAAAACCGGTAAACCCAAACCAAATTCTATTAAGCCTGAAAAAGAATTTGGACCACAGTAGATTGGTTTCTGAAAAAACCACTTCAAGCTATCAACAGGAATTTAGAAAAATAGCAATGGATCTTTCCATGGTCAACAGCTTTGAAGAGTGGAAAGACCTTTACACAAAGCTTGTTTATTGGGAATTAGAACTGGAGGATATTGAAGATTCTGGAATGTTTGAAATTCTTGAATCACAAAAAACTGAAGCCAATAGTCAGTTTTGCAAATTTATAGATAAAAATTATCCAAAATGGTTTGAAGATCCAAGTGAAGCACCTATTATGTCCCATACGCTTTTCAAAGAAAAAATTCAACCCCAATTAAACCAAGGAACACCAACGCTACTAGTTGTTGTAGATAATTTGAGGTTTGATCAATGGAAGGCTTTTGAGCCTACAGTTGCCAATATTTATAAAAAAACCAACGAAGAGCTTTTTTGCAGCATTCTCCCTACTGCCACCCAGTACGCCCGTAACGCTATTTTTTCAGGTTTAATGCCAAGCGAAATGGAGAAACTTCATCCAGACCTGTGGTTGAACGATACCGAAGATGGTGGAAAAAACATGAAAGAGGAAGAGTTTTTAGCCGCTCAGTTAAAGCGCTTAGGGCTAAAATTAAATTGGAGCTATCATAAAATATCAAGTTTGAAACAGGGCAAAAAACTGGTTGAAAATTTCAAAAGCTACAAAGATGAAGACTTAACCGTTGTAGTGTATAATTTTGTAGACATGCTCTCACATTCAAAAACCGAAATGGAGGTGATAAAAGAATTGGCTTCTAACGACAAATCATACCGCTCACTAACCCAGAGCTGGTTTAAAAATTCGCCTTTGTTGGAAATTATTCAACAGGCCGCACGTTTGGGCTTTAAGCTAATAATTACTACAGATCACGGAACCATTAACGTGAAAAACCCATCTAAAGTCATAGGCGACAAAAACACAAGTCTAAATCTTCGCTACAAAACCGGAAAAAGTCTTACTTATGAGGACAAAGAAGTTTTAGCTGCAAAAGACCCAAAGACAATACAACTGCCCACTATAAACATGAGCAGTTCTTTCATATTTGCAAAAGGCGATTATTTCTTTGCCTATCCCAATAACTATAACCATTATGTGAGCTATTATAGAAATACGTACCAGCATGGTGGAGTCTCTCTGGAAGAGATGATTATTCCTTTCTCAGTATTTACTCCTAAGTAATTCCCATTAAATTATTTATGTAGGAAAATTACCGAATTGATAGATATTTTCGGTTTTGATTGATAAATTATCTATATTCGTCCCGTTTTTACTATGGAATTTACATATACCCAAAAGGAAATTAGTAATGTGGCTGAAAGACTTTTAAAAAATTCAGTTTCAAAAATATTTCTTTTTTATGGCAATATGGGTGTTGGTAAAACGACATTAATAAAGGAGTTGGCAAAACAATTGGGAGTTAAGGAAACTTCAAGCAGCCCTTCTTTTTCAATTGTAAATGAATATGACACACCGCTTGGTGCTATCTATCATTTTGATTTTTACAGAATAAAAGATATTAATGAAGCTTTTGACATTGGCCTGGAAGATTATCTATACAGCGGAGATTACATTTTTATTGAATGGCCCGAAAGAATAGAAAAACTTTTACCAGAGAATGCAAATAAGCTAAAAATAGAAATAAACAAAAACGGAAGTAGAACTTTAAAATTTATGCCAGTGAAATAACATTGCAGCGAGAAATACAATATTTATAAATCACTTTTTAGTTGTTTGCCCCAAATCGCAAAAATTATAGAGCTGGATGTTTATTGTCTAAAAAATTTATAAATATAATGCAAAAAAAATTAAAATAACTTTCTTTTTTCATAGTAGGTTTGAAGTGTTATTAACCTCACAAAACCATATATTATGAAAAATTTAAAAGTCCTTTTTATCGCAGCAATTTTTTCATTAGGAATCTTTGCTTCTTGTACCCCAGAAAGCATCCAAGATGAACAAGCACCCCAACAAATCCACAAAAGCAAAATCATCGTACCTAGTAACGGGTAGTATAATTGCCCTAATAATAGCGGCAACCCCTTACATTTTTTATTCATATGAAAGTTTCCCACAAACAAAATCTTGGGAAACTTTTTTATTTACATACAATGCGAACTGGTATCAAGAAGTATATGTTTCTGTCTGGACAATGATGGGGAAGTTTGTACCAATGTTGCTACTGATAATTTGGTTTATCACTTGCAAACACTGGTGGTACCACGTAATACTTATTCCTATAGGAATGTTCGCATTCCAGCTTTTTAGTGTTATTAACGATGATGTAGGTATAACCGACGAAGTTGAAATTTGGTGGCTTTTTCCTATAATGCTCGTAATTGTACCTTTAATCTATTTGATTAAAGCACGCTTATCAAATAAGCTTTTAGGGAAAGATCTGAAAAGTTTTGAAGAAGAGTTAGGGGCCAAAAAGAGTTTCTTACAGCAAATCAAGGATCTTTTTTGATTTTTATTCAAAATATATAATTTCAATTTTTATATGTAACTTGGTACTTTGTAATTTTCACCTAAACCTAAATAAAGAATACCTACTTAATTTCCTGACTTTATCATTAGTTGTCTAGATGAAGATTGAACGAATAAAAATTAAAACTAACTAAAACCCTAAGCAACATAAGAACCTAAAGTAAATTGCCAGTGAAGTAATAATTATTATTCAGTGTTATAGTAAATGTTAAAATTTAACACTTAATTGAGTCTTATGATGAATTTCAAAGGATTTAATTGCATTATAACCTGTAAAGATACAATTAACATAATTAGTATGTTTAAGTTTTTTCAGTGTAAGTTTGACCCATATTAACCTCACAAAAACTTATTATTATGAAAAACTTAAAAGTTATTATTGTAGCCGCAATTTTTGCAGTAGGATTATTTGCTTCTTGTACCCCAGAAGGAATCCAGGATGAACAAACCCCACAACAAATCGACGCGAGAACGGTTACGGTTCCGCCAGCCGGATAGAAAAAGTCTTATACAGGGAGGCATCATTGTTTTTATAATGGCATGTACTCCTTTACTATATTACGCATATGAAAGTTTCCCGAACGATACTCAAGTTTGGGAAACTTCTTTGTTTACATTTACCACCAAATTTCCTTCTATTTACCAATATGCTTGGTTTTTAACAGGTAAAATTATTCCTGTTCTTTTATTGCTTATATGGTTTTTTACTTGCAAACATTGGTGGCATTGGATTATTCTCGTACCACTATCTATGTATGTTTTTCAATTATTCAACCTAATTAAACAAAATTTTGGTGTTGATGAAGTTGAGATAATATATGTAATTCCCATAATGATGGTTTTGGTACCTTTCGTTTATTTAATTCGCGCCAAAATATTTAGCCAAATGAGGCAGAACGATTTAAAATCATTTGAAGAAGAGCTTTTACACAAAAGATCTTTTTGGCAGCAGATAAAAGACCTCTTTCAATAATTATCCATTCAAGTTTGTGAAAATTATTCCGTAAATTGAAACTGCCAAGTTTGTACCATGACAAAACCAAAATCACCATTTACCAGAGCACAATTACTCCCTCAAGAGGAAACGCTTGAAGTATCAAGACAAAGAGGAGAACTTTTTATTGGTATACCTAAAGAAGCCTATTTTCAGGAAAAACGAATTTGCTTAACCCCCGATGCCGTAAACGCAATTGTAAATAATGGACACAGGGTACTTATTGAAAATGGAGCTGGTGATGAAGCTGGATTTTCTGATAAGGACTATTCAGAAGCCGGCGCCCAATTAACCAATGACACAAAAAAAGTGTTCGGCTGCCCAATGGTTCTAAAAGTAGAGCCCCCTACCCTTGAGGAGTTGGAATTAATAAACCCTAAAACGGTTTTGATTTCCGCATTGCAATTAAAGACAAGACAGAAATCATATTTTGATGCACTCGCAAAAAAGAAAATCACTGCACTCGCCTTTGAGTTTATAAAAGATGAGGATCACAGTTACCCCGCCGTAAAAGCCCTGAGTGAAATTGCGGGTACCGCGTCAGTGCTCATTGCTGCCGAACTTATGGTTAATGCAAAAAAAGGAAATGGGCTGCTTTTCGGGAGCATTAGTGGTGTGCCTCCAATTGAAGTAGTAGTAATCGGTGCTGGCACCGTAGGCGAATTTGCCGTTCGGTCTGCCCTTGGCTTAGGAGCAAGCGTTAAGGTTTTTGATAGCTCTATTACTAAACTTAGAACAATACAGACTAACGTGGGACGGATTTTGTACACGTCAACCGTACAACCCAAAAATTTAATGAAAGCCCTTTTAAGATGTGATGTGGCTATTGGTGCGGTTCGTGGACACAATCGTGCGCCCATTATCGTCACTGAGGAAATGGTGCGAAATATGAAAAAAGGCGCTGTTATTATCGACGTCTGCGTAGATATGGGTGGCTGTTTTGAAACAACCGAAATGACCAGCCACGACAACCCAACGTTTATAAAACACGAAGTAATACATTACGGCGTGCCCAATATTCCTGCGCGCTACCCTAAAACAGCCTCCATTTCAATAAGCAATATCTTCACTCCCTATATTTTAGAAATTGCAGAAAGCGGCGGACTTGAAAATGCCATACGCTTTGATAATGGTTTAAAAAATGGTTTGTACTTTTACCGAGGAATTTTGACAAACAAGGCTTGTGCAGATTGGTTCAACATGTCTTACAGCGATATCAATCTTTTGATCTTTTAATTTAAGGCGAAGATTAGAGCGGTCAATTTTTCAAAATCCCAAAATAAAACTTAATGAAATTAGCATACCGATTGGCTTATTTTTCCGGTGGATTTTTAATTGGAATAGCCCTTTTATTTTTTATTCTCAGCGGAAAAAAAACATCTTGCGCATATGGCCCTGAATCCAGAACACTTAAAAACATTCGTTTAAAGAACCGTGCTTTTTCTGAAAGCACTTTGCAGATTCTTCGTGAAAATAAAATGGATACTTCAGCAGTTTCAACGCTTTTGGAGGATGGTGATGTCCTCTTTTCAGAAAGCAATACGGAGCTCGACTCCTGCAGAATTTATGTTATAGAAGGTGAATTTTCAGAAAAAAATTTAAAAATAACAGTTGAAAATTGTGAGAAATTAGCCACTGTTATAGAAGCAGAAGTTCTGGAACAGTAGTTTAATCCTTTATAATTTTCTTCGCTCTTTTTCTTTTTTCAAAAGCGTAAGCTCTCTACTTGTTTGCCCTGCCACTGAGGTATTTTCTTCTGCACGGCGAATTAAATAGGGCATTACATCTTTCACCGGTCCAAAGGGAATATATTTAGCAACGTTATAACCCTCTGCTCCCAGATTAAATGTAATGTGGTCGCTCATACCAAAAAGTTGGCCAAACCAGATACGGTCATCATTTTTTGAGATTCCTTTTTGCTTCATCAGATCCATTGTTAAATAGGTACTTAATTCATTGTGGGTACCAACGAACAGGCCTATATCGTCAATGTTTTCGAGAATATATTTTAAAACTTCATTAAACGTGTCGTCAGTTGCTTTTTTACTCTCACATATTGGGGTTTTATAACCTTTTTCAGTTGCTCTTTCATTTTCTTTTTCCATATAAGCACCACGGACAATTTTAAAACCGAGCTTATACCCTTTCATTTTGGCTCGTTTATGTAGTTTTTTTAAATAATCCAAACGATCCCATCTATAGCATTGCAAAGTGTTAAAAACTATAGGTTGCTCTGTGTTATACTTTTCCATCATTCTCTCACAAAGATCATCAGCGGCGTCCTGCATCCAAGATTCTTCTGCATCAATAAGCAATCGGATTCCATTATCGTGTGCTATTTTTGAAACTCGATCATAGCGGTTTTCAATATTTTTCCAACCAGTTTTTTCGCTTTCAGTTAGAGGCTCATTTTCGGTGATTTTCTGCCAAATCTTAAATCTTCCAAAACCCGTAGGTTTAAAAACTGAAAACGGCATCGCCTCCTTGTTTTTTGCAAATTCAGTAAGTTCAATCACTTTATTGGCAGTAGCATCAAACTGCGCCTCCTCCTCCTTCCCTTCTACAGAAAAATCCAAGACCGAAGAAACGCCCACATCACATAACTTATCTACCGTGCTCATGCAATCCCTTTCATTCACTCCCCCACAAAAATGGTCAAACACCGTAGAACGAATCAATCCTTCCACCGGAAGATTTATATTCAAGGCAAATTTTGTAACTGCTGAACCAATTTTTACCAAAGGTTCTTTAGAAATCATCTTGAAAAGAAAATAAGCGCGTTCCAATTCCGAATCACTCTTAAGTTGAAAAGCTGTTTCGGTATTATCAAAAAGGGAGTTTGATGTCATAAAATTTATAATAAAGTGTGCAAATATAGTTAGATTTGGACTTTGGTTATATAAGAAAAATCAACAAATTCATGGGAAAAAATTCAAATGAAAAAGGTCAAGTTTTAAGTAGTAGTACTGGGCGGGAAGCTTTAGCAATATATGTAAAGGAGAAAAAACCTTCCAAAATATTTATTATAACCGATAAAAACACCAATAAATTATGCTTATCTATTTTTTTAGAAAAAAATAACTTTGAATGTTCGCCAGAAACCATAACAATCCCCGTGGGCGAAATGTATAAAAACATAGGTACCTGCCTTAATGTTTGGGAAACACTTTCTGAAAAAGGAGCCGACCAAAAAAGTTTGATTATCAACCTAGGTGGTGGAGTGGTGACTGATCTTGGTGGATTTGTAGCCTCCACCTTTAAGCGGGGCATTCCCTTTATAAATATCCCCACTTCCCTACTCGCCATGGTAGATGCCTCGGTAGGTGGAAAAAATGGAGTTGATCTTGGCCACATAAAAAATCAAATTGGCGTAATAAACCTTCCCGAATTGGTACTATTGGACACAGATTTTCTAAAAACCTTGCCGCAAGAGCATATAGTTTCAGGTTTAGCCGAAATGCTGAAACACGGCCTTATCCATAGCCACACCTATTGGGAGCGTATAAAAAAAGTGGATTTCACAAATAAAGGAGAGTTTGAGAAACTCATCTGGGATTCTGTAGCAATAAAAAAAGAAATTGTGGCCAAAGACCCCTTTGAGAATAATCTGCGAAAAACATTAAACTACGGCCATACACTGGGGCACGCAATTGAATCTTATTTTTTAGAAAACGAAGATAAAACTACGTTGCTCCANGGTGAAGCAGTGGCGATAGGGATAATTTTAGCAACCCACATTTCAGCAGAAAGTCTTGGNTTNCCNCAGAATACTTTGAATGACGTGACTAAAACGATTATGAGTCATTTTCCAAAACAAAACTTCANCAAAAATGATATTGATACAGTTATAAAGTTGCTGGTTTTTGACAAAAAAAACAGAAATGGGAAAGTGTTATTTGTGCTTTTGAAGGATATTGGCCAATACAAAACGGATTGCGAAGTAGATAATAGCTTTATTTACAAGGCTTTTGAATATTATAAAAATTTCTGAAAATTTTATTGAAAATATTTTTATCTCTTCATTTTTTGAATAGTTTTATAACCACAAACCAAAAGATTGAATATTAAATGAAGCGAATAATAGTAGACTACCGAAAGCTAACCCCTGAAATACTTTCTTTACTAGTGGAAAAATATCCCGATGGATATGATGATGACCACGTTATAACTTTTAAAAATGCTAAAAATGAAACCGTTGAAGCAGTTGAAGTAAGAACGGATGACACCATATATCTAGTTAAAGTAAGCTCTCGCTTAGAAACAACAATGGCCAACTTTGATGAAGACGATTATGATGACGCTGACTTTAACGAGCCAATAAGTGAAATTCCTGATAAAAAGAAAATGGACGAGGAAGAATAATTCTTTCTATCATAAAAAAAGAGGCTGAATGGCCTCTTTTTTTATTCTAAAGTTTTGCTGTTATTAAGCATGCTGAAGTTCGTGCTTACCTTCTTTAATTTCCTCAATCAATTTAGAATTAAAAGCTGGTAAATCATCTGGGTTTCGGCTGGTCACAAAACCTTCGTCAACCACTACTTCTTCATCTACCCAATTAGCTCCTGCATTAATAAGATCATCCTTAATTGAGCTAAAGGAAGTCATTTTTCTACCTTTTACTACTCCTGCAGAAATTAAAACTTGTGGACCGTGGCATATAGCCGCAACTGGTTTTTTCAACTCAAAGAACTGTTTTACAAATTTTAATGCGTCATCATTTCTTCGCAGTTTATCAGGATTTATAACTCCTCCTGGTAACACCAGCGCGTTATAATCGTTAGCAGAAACATTTCCGATAGTCTTATCAACATTATATTCGTTGCTCCAGTTTCCGTCAGCCCAACCTTTTATCTTTCCTTCTTTTTCACTAATAATTTCAACGGTAAAACCTTCTTTTTCCATCGCCTCTTTGGGTGACTTTAATTCAGATTCTTCAAAACCGTTTGTAGCTAAAATTGCAATTCTCTTATTCATTTTTCTTTTCTTTTTGGTTAAACAATTAATTTTAAGTGAAGATACTAAGCAAAGGAGGTCCTATCAATTTTTTGATATTAATCTTTTACTAATCTTTGTTAAGAATTGCTAAGAAGTACTGTTAGCTTTTAAGGTTTCGGCTTTTTTTTTATCCTCCTCTACTTTTCGTTTGTATTCACGAAGTTTTTGCATTTCAAGCTCGTAAGATAAGGTCGCATTGCTAGAGGGCTCAATTTTAATATTTCTGAGCAGCGCCCAATTAACTGTAAATTCTGCCCCCAAAAATAAAATAAGGCATGTATAATATACCCACAATAGAATAAGTACTAGACTTCCCGCTGCTCCATAAACTGAGGCAGGGTCTGAAGCAGCAAAATAAAAGCCGATTAGGTATTTACCCGCCAAAAACAACAGAGACGTTATAAATGCCCCTATGAGGTTAGTTTTCCATTTTATTTTTACATCTGGCAGCAAGGTGAAGATTGTAGCAAAAAGTGCCGTTATTATTATCTGTGAAAATATAAAATTCAATACCTGAACAAGTTGTGAAGAAAGATCCGTATAATAGCTTCCAATTATATCGCTTAGAGCATTGATAGCTGTAGTAATCACTAAGGAAATGAGGAGCAATAAACCAATGGCCAAAACCATCCCAAAGGAGATAGCCCGTCTTTTTAACGTATCCAAAAAAGTATTCTTTTTTGCACGAACACTCCAAATATCATTCAATGCTTTCTGAAGTTGGAAAAAAACACCGGTTGCACCAAAGATAAGCACCCCCACCCCGAAAATTATAAAAAGAACAGAACTTTCGGATAATGCAGAATTAATTATCATAGCTTGAATAAGCTCTGCACTTCCCTGACCTATTAAACCTCCAATTTCGCCTGTAATTCGTCCTTCCACGGCTTCCCTACCAAAGAAAATGCCCGCAAAATGTACAGTAATGATTAACAGAGAGGGTAATGAAAACAAAGCATAATAAGCAATCACAGCACTTTTAGCCCACGGATCGTTTTTGTCCCAACTAAGATAAGTGTCCTTTAATAATTTGAAAATCTTCATTTAAAGATAACGTTCGTTAATAATGTTTTGGTGGTGTATTTCATGACCACAAATAATAAATCCTGCGGCTGCAACTGACATGATACTGTCGTTTGCAATACCAGTCCGTTTAAGCTGTGTATCATCAAAATTTTTAAATAGATGAATACTTGCATTACGCACAGCAATATATTCACTTAGAAGAACGTCTATACTTTTATTATTTGCATTGGCATTTTGGGCAAATATATTTTCATCAAAACCTTTCAAATTTGCACTATCAGCTCTTGAAAAGTAAAGCGCCCTATATGTAAAAACCCTTTCGGTATCAATAATATGCTGCAAAATGTCCTTTGGCGTCCATTTGTTTTCAGCATACCGATAGTTCCATTTTACTTCAGTAATACCTTTAAAAAACTTTGGAGTGTTGCGCAAACCTATTTCCAAAGCTTCAGGTAATGATACGTTATTGACCAAGTCAATATAGTGTTGATAATAGGAATTATATTCTGAAGTGCTTATTTCAGTAGGCTTCATAGTTTTAATTTAAAGATAAAAAAAACCTTTGTCGTGAAACAAAGGTTTTTATTTTAATTAAGAGGCGCTACTTAAATTTCGTTAAAAATGGAATGTAGCAATCTTTTTTTATCATTGATGCTCTCTTCCATTGAAATCATTGTTTCGGTACGGCTAACTCCTTCAATGTCGTCTATTTGATAAATTACATCTTTTGCGTGTGCAGTATCCCTCGCCCTAATCTTACAAAAGATATTGAATTTTCCGGTAGTTACGTGGGCTACGGTAACAAAAGGTATTTCACTTATTCGTTCCAAGACAAATTGAGTCTGTGATGTTTTAAAAATAAAAACACCTACATAAGCAATAAAGGAATATCCAAGCTTTTTATAATCTACTTGAAGTGATGAACCCGTAATGATACCGGCTTCTTCCATTTTTTTCACTCTTACATGGACTGTTCCGGCAGAAATCTCTAATTTTTTTGCAATATCCGTGAAGGGAATCCGAGTGTTATCAATTAACAAATCAAGTATTTTGTGGTCTACATCGTCTAATTTAAACTTTGGCATATATCAATTTTTTATTTTTTTGCAAAATTATAAACTTTTAAGCTATAATAGAATTTATTTTTTGAAAATAAATCATTGATTTGTCATTTTTATCAATTATTTCTGAAATATTATCACCTACTGTTAAATTTTCTTGTGAATTTGTTAAAATCTCAGCGCCTTTCACATCCTTTTCAAGATAGCCAAATTTATTCTTTAGGGCTCCAATTTCATCAATATATGGCTCAAAGACAATGGTTTCGTTTCGTAAAACTTCACGATATTGAATTGCAACTGATACTTGCTTTTTTTTATCATTCAATTTTGCATTTCTCAGAATACAATCATTATAATTTTTGAGATTTTCTGGAATATTAAAATAGTCTCTATAATTTAATGAAGATTTGTAATCACCTATTATATTAAACAATGCCAGTAAGGAGTAAAAGATAAACCCCCTGGTTTTTTCACGGTGGTAATCATTGGAATATTGCCCCGCCTCAAATAATACTGTAGGCACCCCATCATTTTGGAAAGTGTCGCCCACACACGCATTATTATAGCTATCATCATACCTACCTACTTGTCCGGGAATATATTTTTGCAGCAACTTATTCATTTTTACTATTTGCTCCATCGCAATTGTTCTGGAAGGTGTAATAGACCGCTCTTTATTTGCTGCTGGAGATAAAAATGAAACAGTTGAAGGTTTTCCGTCCTTGAAACCATAAATAGAGCGCTGATCGTGAAGATTAAGGCATAAGTTGGGTTTAATTGCTTCAAAAATGTTGCGCAGACACTGGCTTTCTTTTTGAGATAAATCCTGTGCATCGCGATTCAAATCTACTCCGTTGGCATTTTCACGTGTATAGAGCTGGGCGCCATCGGGATTTAAAATAGGAAATAGATAAAAGGTATAGCCATTCAAAAATCCGTCGATTTCTGATTGAAAAATTTCCTTTTGATCAATAAATCGCATAAAATCAAAAAGGGCTTTGGTAGTGGTAGATTCATTTCCATGCATTTGAGACCATCCCAAAACAGTTTTCTCTCCATTTCCAATTTTAATTAAGGGAATATCTTGACCTCTTTCTGAAATTCCGGGTACTGAAATCTCATATTTAATTTTATACATATCCAATAGTGGATAGATGTGCTTCATTGTGATGTATCGGCCCCTTAATTGAGTTTCAAAATGATTCGTGTACCAATCTTCTATTTTCATATTATACATTATAGTTTACAAAGTTAAACAATGCTCTGTTCACAATTGTAAACAAGTAAAATACCATCTATTGATTACTTATGTAAACGAAAAAGCTTTTGAAGTGCTGGCTTATTACCGTTATTTTATAGTAAACTTATATTTTGTGTCTATGTTTTTTTATTTCAGCTATTTAACTTATCTTAAGTAAAGTTTTTATTTGATAATACTTACAATAATTATCATTTTTTTAGGCTTGTGAAAAGAAATAAATTACATTTGTAAACGTTATTAAAATTCATAATATGTTACAATGGTAAACACGGCGGATTTCACAAAACGATTGGAAAAAATAATGGATTATTACGCATTATCTGCTGCTGCGTTTGCGGAAGAAATAGATTTTAACCGCTCCACTATTTCACATTTACTCTCAGGAAGAAACAAACCGAGCTTGGAATTTGTGATGAANCTCTATCAAAAATTTCCAGATATTGATATGGATTGGTTACTGTTCGGAAAAGGGAACTTCCCTTCCACAGGAGAAAATTTAAAAAGGCCTGAAAATCAAAAACAAATTAAAACTCCAAATGAAGAAAACTCGTTGAATCTTTTTTCGGAAGAGGATAACGCGGATGATAAACGGGTGATTCAAGCAAATAGAAGTTCCAATACTATTGAGAAGATTGTTATCTTTTATACTGACGGTAGTTTTAAAGTTTACCAAAACTAAACAGTTTCAGTAATTTTTCGGAAATTCGCATAAATTTTAAGCATGCGTTTTTTATTAGTTTTATTAAGTTTTCTATTATTAGTGGGGTGCTATGAAACCCAACGAAATTGTGCTGATTTTAAAACGGGAACCTTCGAGTTTGAGGCACTTTCGGGCACCGAAGTATTTAAAACTACCATTGTACGCAACGATTCCATAGAGATAGATTATTTTCAGGGAAAAACTGATTCTTCTTCCATTAGGTGGATAAACGATTGTGAGTATGTTCTAAAAAAAATAAACCCCAAGAACCAGGCTGAAAAGAAAGCCATTCTAATCAAGATTTTAACCACTGATAAAGATAGCTACACTTTTGAGTTCAGTGAAGTGGGTAAAACAAAAACGAGTAAGGCTACGGCAAAAAGGATAAAGCCTTAGTTACCTTTGCTTTTCANCAGGGTATTTTGCTCTTCCATTAACTTTTCAATATTTGAAAGAAGCTGAATATCCTTTGGCGTTTCTACGGTTTTATCCTGGGGATCCTCTGCTTTTTTCTTAAAGCGATTGATAAATTTTATTACTATGAAAATNGTAAAAGCTATGATGAAAAAGTCTATCAAAACTTCCATGAGCTCTCCATAGCCAATTGCAATTTCTTCAGATGTCTCACTTGCAGGACGCAAAATATATTTTTTATTGGCCAGATTTACACCATCCGTAAGCATTGACAGCGGAGGNATTACAATCTTTTTTACGATTGTACTTATTACATTATTGAAGGCGGTACCTATTACGATACCTACCGCCATATCAATCATATTGCCTTTTATGGCGAAGTTTTTAAATTCTTGAAAAAATGAAGCCATGAGTAGNTTTTTGTATTAGCGTGTAATAATAGAAAAGATTTCGGAAAGAAAAAAAATTATACACGCCCCGCAATTCGGTCTTTTGCAAGTTGTAGTACCGTATGGAACTGATCGTCCAGGTTCATTTCAGAATTATCAATTTCAATAGCATCTGCTGCTTTTACCAATGGGGAGTCTTCTCTGTTGGTATCTATATGATCACGATCTTGAATATTTTTTAACACCTCAGCATACTGTATGTTTTCACCNCGTTCCAAAAGCTCTTTGTACCTCCTTTGNGCCCGTTCTTCGGCAGAAGCATTCATAAAAATTTTTAACTCCGCGTGCGGAAAAACTACGGTGCCAATATCTCTTCCGTCCATAACAACCCCTTTTTCCAGGCCCATTTGTTGCTGTTGGGCAACAAGTTTTGTTCGTACCTCGTGAACTGTCGCAATGGGACTTACAAATTCTGATACTTCGAGGTTCCTTATTTTAGCTTCAACATCTTTTCCGTTCAAAAAAATATGCGCCTTGTTCCAAGCTGCTTCTTTGTGAAATTTTAAATGAATTGATGAAAGGGATTTTTTCAGCTTTTCAGCATCAAAATGGTTTTTGGAAATAAAACCGTTCTGCATCGCAAAAAGCGTTACGGCACGGTACATTGCACCACTATCAACGTACACATAACCTAGATGGTCCGCCAGTTGTTTGGCAACCGTGCTTTTTCCAGTAGAGGAATATCCGTCAATGGCAATAGTAATTTTTCCCATTACTGAAGATCTATATTTAAGCCGAAAAAACTGGAGGAAGCAGCGGTACTATATTTTGAATAGGAATAGCTCAATCTTAATTTATTCAGCTTAATCGCAAAACCGGCACTTACTCCTGCAAAAGCCCGTTTTTCGGCTATTCGTAATTCTTCACCTCTTCTAAAATTATACCCCAACCTAATATTGAAACCGCTTTCGGGAAATAATTCAATACCGGCAATCATATGCCTAAAAGCATTGTCTATAAAATTTATATTTTCTTCGGTAGTGTTTCCTTCCAAATCGATTTCCTCTCTTGAAGGGTTAGAAAAGGCAACATTCCATTGTTGCATATTTTCCAAGGTAAAATGCCAACGGATAGGTACATTCTGTAGTGTTTGGGAAATTCCAAAGATAAGCTCAAACGGAAGGGGTTCATATTCTTCGTGATAGGGTGTGAATTGTGTCCCCAAATTTCTCGCAACACCTGTTATATGAAGATCCCAATCTTCATAAACGTACATAANACCAATATCCAGAGCACCTCCGAATGAAGAATAATTTTCAAGTTTTGAAGAAATAAGNTTTAGGTTTACACCTACATGAAAATTTGTAAATGCAATATTGCGGGCGTGGCCCAAAGAAAGAGCCACTTCGCCCCCACTAAAACTGTTTGTTGGGTTTCCCAATTCATCATAGCCGTCAAACTGTCCATAATTAACGTATGTAATACCAGCATGCAAAACCTGTGTTCTTCTATCCCATAGATAGGCATAGGTAGCTGTACCGTAATTTACATCCCCAATATAGTTTGTATAATTAAGCGACAGCTGGTTGTCCATTGCTGGATTAATACTTGCTGGGTTGAATAGTGGCTGGGTAGGGTCATAATCATAGTTAGTCACAACTTTTCCACCCAAAGCTGCCATTCTTNGGCTATTGACAAGGTTTAAAAACTGATAAGTTGCCTTACCTCCTATCTGGGCTGCCAAAAGCTGAGATATAAATAGGGAAACAACTAAGAAAACCTTTTGGGTCATAGACGTAAGTTACCGTAACTAAAAACTAAACGAATGCAAGTATAATTTATTTTTGCAAAGGAAAGAAACATCCANGATTAAATTTTATAAAGCTTGGGTTTGATAGCTAGAGTTCCACATTATATTTAAAAAAATGCAAGCTATAATATGACAAATGCATAGTTGACAAAATCAACTATGCATTAATTATTTTTTTTAGAAATTATAGTTTTTTGGCGTTTTTCACCTTTTCCTTAGTGAGAGCTAACTCTAAGACATCGCTCATATCTTTAACATAATGAAAAGTGAGCCCTTTTAAATATTCAGGTTTTATTTCTTCTATATCGCGCTTATTGTCTTCACAAAGTAGAATTTCCTTAATTCGGGCGCGTTTTGCGGCAAGAATTTTTTCCTTAATACCACCCACGGGCAATACCTTACCCCTTANAGTAATTTCACCAGTCATTGCAATGGATTTCTTTACTTTTCTTTGAGTGAAAAGCGACACTAAAGAAGTNAGCATCGTTATACCCGCGCTAGGACCATCTTTCGGCGTTGCGCCTTCCGGTACGTGAATATGAACGTTATAATTATCAAATATATCTGGGTTGATACCAAGCTTATCAGCATTGGATTTGATGTATTCCAAAGCAATTGTGGCAGATTCCTTCATAACCTTGCCCAAATTTCCGGTCATATTTAATGTACCTTTACCTTTGGAAAGAGTAGATTCAATAAATAATATATCTCCCCCAACTTTAGTCCAGGCTAGACCTGTAACCACTCCTGCGACATCATTATTTTCATATTTGTCGCGTTCCATTTTGGGAGCGCCCAAGACTTCAATAATAATATCGTTGGTCACTTTTATTTCATACTCCTCCTCCATTGCAATCTTCATTGCTGCATAGCGAACCATTTTCGCNATTTGCTTCTCCAATCCGCGCACACCGCTTTCGCGCGTGTAACCTTCTACAATTTTCTCGAGTTGGGGCTTGGCTATTTTCAAAGCATCACTGTCCATTCCGTGCTCTTTTAATTGTTTGGGTAACAAATGGCGTTTTGCAATTTCCACCTTTTCCTCAACGGTATAGCCTGTAACGTTTATAATCTCCATTCGATCTCGCAAAGCGGGTTGAATGGTGCTTAAACTGTTTGAGGTAGCTATGAACATTACCTTTGAAAGGTCGTAGCCCAATTCTAAAAAGTTATCGTAAAAGGCATTGTTCTGCTCTGGGTCCAAAACTTCGAGCATTGCTGAAGAAGGATCNCCTTGATTACTTGCAGAAATTTTATCAATTTCATCTAAAACAAATACAGGATTGCTTGTACCAGCTTTTTTGATACTCTGAACAATGCGCCCAGGCATGGCCCCAATATAGGTTTTACGATGGCCACGTATTTCGGCCTCGTCACGAAGTCCACCNAGGCTCATACGCACATACTTTCTGCCTAGTGCTTCCGCAATAGATTTTCCCAAAGAAGTTTTACCTACCCCCGGAGGTCCGTACAGACAAAGAATGGGCGATTTCATATCGTTTCTAAGCTTCAAAACGGCCAAGTATTCTATGATTCGCTTTTTAACATCGTCAAGACCGTAATGGTCGCGATCCAATATTTTTCGGGCGCGCTTTAAATCGAATTTATCCTTGCTGTATTTATTCCACGGAAGGTCTAATAGCAAATCCAAGTAATTTCGCTGGATGCTGAATTCAGCAACCTGTGGATTCATGCGCTGCATTTTTGAGAGTTCTTTATTAAAATGCTTTTCAACTTCCTTGCTCCACTTCTTTTTTGTAGCGCGTTCACGCATTTCTTCTATTTCTTCTTCCATTGAAGACCCGCCCAACTCTTCTTGGATGGTCTTCATTTGCTGTTGAAGAAAATATTCACGCTGCTGTTGGTTTATATCGCTTTGAACCTTTGACTGAATATCATTACGAAGCGAAAGCTTCTGAATTTCCATATTCATATAGCGGAGCGTTTCCAGTGCACGGTCTTTAAGATTGTTAATCTCAAGAAGTGCTTGTTTTTCCTCTACTTCAATATTCAAATTGGAAGAAACAAAATTTATCAAAAAACTAGAGCTTTCNATATTTTTAATGGCAAAGGCAGCCTCAGAAGGAATATTGGGGCTTTCTTTAATAATCTTCAGCGCCATTTCCTTTATGGAGTCTATTATAGCCCTAAACTCTTCGCTTTCCTTTTCAGGACGCGCTTCAGCCACTTCTCTAATGGTAGCCGTCATATAGGGATTGGTAGTGATTACCTCAGCCACCTCAAAACGTTTCTTTCCTTGTATAATTACCGTGGTATTGCCATCGGGCATTTTGAGAACACGCAGTATTTGCGCTACGGTCCCAATAGTATTAATATCGCCAATACCGGGCTCTTCCTCGTTTTCATCTATTTGGGAAACAACGCCTATAACCTTATTGCCCTTATTTGTTTCATTAATAAGCTTAATGGATTTGTCCCGTCCTGCAGTGATTGGAATAACCACTCCTGGGAAAAGTACTGTATTTCGCAAAGGTAGAATGGGCAGTATTTCGGGAAGTTCTTCTTTGTGCATAGCATCTTCATCCTCAGCGGACATAAGTGGGATGAACTCTGCATCTTCTTTTAAATCTTGAAATGACAACTTGTCTAACGATGTAAGTTTTGAATTCGCCATATATGTTTTTAAGACATTGTGTCACAAATGTAGTAACCACAATGTGTATAATTTATAATTTATGTTTTTCTTAATAAAAAAGTATTGATTCTCAATAGCTTTATGTATTCTTTCTCTATATAATTCAAGAGTTGTGCCAGTTATATTTTATTGACATCTTACTATTTTACGATGAAATATCTTGGAAGTGGATGTTATATGTTCTTTCTTTATTAAAAAGAAAAAAACCGTCTCTGGAATTCCCAGAAACGGCTTTTCAAAGTATATTTTTTTCTATTTACGGAAGCACCGCCAAGAATTCCCCTGCAGTTATTTGATATACCGTTGGGTCTTGCCCAGTTGCATCTACAGCTGTAAAGTTGAAAATTCCTTCAATAATACCATTTGGAATATCGTAATTGGTGATTTCAATGGTTCCGGGGTTTGAAACATACGTTATCGAGGTTCCTACAACTGGGGTATAAGTTGCTACTATTTCATCACCTACTATTACTTCAGTGCTCATTTCAAATGAACCTTCAGTAATGGTTGCAGGAAAAGTAAGTTTCATTCTTTGGTCCCCTACTAATGTAGTAATGGTTATTGTAGGGTATTGGTTGAAAACATCGGTAGTGATTGTAATATCTTCAGAATTGTATGCTGCGCCATCTACGTTTGCTCTAAACACATTGTTGGCTCCGGGCACACCTTCAAAGTAAGCCGTAAAACTACCTTCGGTAACCTCAACAACATCTGGAAGTTGGTTTAATGGATCAGTTGCCGTAAAAGCAAAGGTTGCTTTTAGTATACCTAACTCTAAGTCAAATTCAGAAATAGTAATTGTTCCTGGATTTGATGTCAGGTTTTCGGCCCCATTGCCTGCATTGTACACACCAATCAATTCAGTTCCATCAGAAATTTGTACCATATTAAAAGTACCTACTCCTAAAGATCGCGGAACGTCAATTCGCATTTGCTCTCCGGTAGTGGACTTGGCTTCAATCTTTATCATGTGTATATCGCCCACCATTGGTTCCGTAACCGAAATAGTATCAGCTATAAAATCAACTCCATCTATTTTTGCGAAAAATTCATTTTCAGGGTCTCCACCTGTTCCTCCACCGCCTCCGGTATCATCAATAATATAAGGGATGGCATTAAAAGCGCCATTTGTTATTGCTATTTCTTCCAATACTGGATCTCCATTGCCATCAAGGATTGGATTGCCGTCACCATCAACCTTTATTCGTAAACCTACAAAACTAAAAGTTCCTGTAACTGTTTCGGCGCTAGAATCGAGAGCGGTAATGTTCATTAACCCATATCCTCCCAAAGCATCTGCTGAAATATAAGGAAGCGGATTATTTGAACCATCAAAATAAGAGCCCGAATTTTGATTGGTTCCACCTAAGGATAGATTGAATGACCCTACGGCGGCATCAACAATTGCAAGGGTTATATTTTCTCCACCTGGCTTTGAACCTGTTATCACCAATTGATTATCGGTAGTAAGCGTAGCAGAAACAGAAGTTGCTATAAACTCTTGGCCTTCTATTTGTGCTTTAAATTGTCCTTCATCAGCATCATTCTGTTCTTCTTGAACAAATTCACCTGTAAGGGGCTCGTTTTCACAGGAAAAGAATTGAAATGCAAGAAATACCAAAAGCATTCCTTTTAAAAAATACATTTTCTTCATAAATAAGTAGTTTGTAGGTAATAAACGCAAACTTAAACAAAAATTGTTTAACGGTTTTTATTTCTTGGCACTCTTGCCAATAAAAATACTCCTGTCATAAAAAATATAACGAGAAATAATATTGAGTTGCGCATACTCCCTGTTATTTGATCTATAAATCCATAAATAAGCATTCCTATAACAATCCCAATTTTCTCTGCAACATCATAAAAGCTGAAATAGGAAGTAGTGTCTTTTGTCTCTGGTAAAAATTTTGAATATGTTGAGCGTGAAAGTGATTGTATACCGCCCATAACCAAGCCTACCACTCCTGCAGTAATATAGAACTGAATAGGTTCTATGATGAAAAATGCAACCACGCAGATACACACCCAAATAATATTGATTACAATAAGCACGGGAATATTCCCAAAATTTTCGGAAGCCCTAGAAGTTAAAACTGCACCCCCTACCGCTACAAGTTGAATAATAAGTATACTCACTATTAACCCCATTGTTTTTGCATCATCACTACCCCAAGCTATTTCCTGCTCCCCAAAATACGTAGCTACTAGCATTACTGTTTGCACAGCCATACTGTATACAAAAAATGCTGCCAAATATCTTTTTAATTGAATATTTTCCGATAACGAATTATAAACGCTTTTCAATTCCCCAAAACCATTCAAAAGTATTTTTGTACTTACTTTTTTTCCACTTTTGTTTCCTTTTGGAAGAAAATAAAAAGAGTACTGGCTAAAGAGTATCCACCAAATTCCTACGCTAACAAACGACCACCGCATGGCCTTCATACTTGCGTCTCCCCCTTCTCCAAATCCGAAAAGTTCAGGTTTCATTACCATTGCCAAGTTAAACAGCAATAGAACAACACTTCCTATGTATCCCAGCGAATAGCCACGTGCACTCACCCTGTCTTGCTGCTCGTTAAAAGCAACGTCCGGCAGGTAAGAATTGTAAAAAACAAGGCTTCCCCAAAAGCCAATCAATCCGAAAAAATAAAATAATAAGCTAAGATGGATATTCTCAATACTGAAAAAATAGAGCCCCATACACGACAGTGCCCCCAAATAGCAGAAGAATTTCATGAAATTCTTTTTATTTCCCACATAATCTGCAATACCTGAAAGCAAGGGAGAAATAATAGCAACCAACAAAAAAGCTGCTGCGGTAGTATAGCTAATTAATGGCGTACTTCTAATCGTACCCCCAAAAATAGAAACTGAATTAACACCTGCAGTCTTAAACAATGCCTGATAAAAAATAGGAAATATAGCCGAAGCAATTACAAGGCTGTAAACTGAATTTGCCCAATCATAAAAAGCCCACGCATTTAGTAGTCTTTTACTTCCTTTGGCTAGATTGGGCATATTCTTTTAAAATTTTTTACGCCACTAATCTAATAAAAAATCCCGCGTGATGCGGGATTTTATAAATTTATGTATTTCTGTTTATTTTTTAAAAGAGGTAACACCAAATTTTCTAGCTTCAGCTTTTGCCTCGGGCACCCAAGCCTGTATGTTTTGAATTCTTGTGCTACTGGATGGGTGTGTGCTCAAAAATTCTGGTGGTGCTCCTTGTTCCTGAGCCTGCATACGTTGCCATAACTCTGCAGCAGCACTCGGTTCGTAACCTGCAATAGCCATCAAAATTAAACCTATATGATCAGCCTCAGTTTCATGGCTTCTACTAAAAGGAAGCATTACGCCTACATTTGTTCCCAATCCGTAAGCTGTATTAAAAATTTGCGCATTTTCTGGGTTATTAGCCAAAGCGATATTTCCGGCTACAGCACCTAATTGTTGTAATTGACCCGCACTCATACGTTGTTGCCCGTGATTTGCAAGTGCATGAGCTACCTCGTGCCCCATCACTGCTGCCAAGCCAGCTTCATTTTTTGTTATTGGCAAAATACCNGTATAAACTACTATTTTACCCCCAGGCATACACCAAGCATTTACGTCTTTGCTATCNACGAGATTATATTCCCAGCGATAATCTGCTAAATATCCTGCATAACCATTTGCNGTCAAATATCTTTCTGCAGCAGCGGCAATTTTTTGNCCTACACTTTTTACCATTCGTGCGTCCGCAGTGTTATTAACAACTTTATTCTCAGATAAGAATTCCTGATACTGCTGAAATGCCATAGGCAAAATCTGTGAGTTGGGAACCAAAGCCAAAGTTTGCTTGCCTGTGAAAGGATTGGTACTACACGCAACGACCAGTGCACCTATAATTAAAATGGAGAGTGATTTTGAAAATTTCATAAATGATGGTTTTGTTTAAATGTTAAAATTAGAAATATAAAATATATTACACTACTAAAATTATTGTAAAATTAGTTTTTCAACAATTGTTCCATAATATATAAACTTTAATGTTTTTTTAATAGTGATGTGTTCCGTAAGCCTTTAAATTTATATGCTTTAAAAAACTTGGAACGACTTTTGAATAACTAAAGACGTAACTTAAAATTTACTTAATTATGAAAAACATACTTCTTTTTTTAGCTCTTTCTTCAACCATTTTATTTTCTTCCTGCGAAGGTGACCCAGGACCTCCGGGAGAAGATGGTGGACTGGTATTTGCACAGGTTTTTGAAGCAAATGTAGATTTTCAATACATACCTTCAGAAAATATTTATGAAACATCATTTATTCAATTCCCATTTACTGTATTTGAAAGCGATGTAGTCTTGGCGTATCGATATGAAGGTTCTGCCGATATTGGAAATGGAGAAACAGCAGATGTTTGGACGCAGCTACCACAAAGTGTATTCTATCTTGATGATACCGGGGATGTGTATCAATATAATTTTAACCATACGTTTGTTGACATCCAATTTACTATTGAAGGAAATTTTGATCTTACCAATATTGGAGACGATCCAGATCCCACAAGCAATCAAATATTCCGTGTAGCTGTTGTTCCAGCCGAGTTTGCAAAAACAAATCCTTCTATGAGAGATATTTTGGAAGTAATGCAAGCCGATGGTTCACAAATTGAAAAGATAGAACTTTAGTTTTAAGGTCTCTGTAACTGTAAGTAATTATTGTTTCCAGAGACCAAGTTGCATATCTAAACATTTCTTAAAAATCAATTTTAACGCTATGAAATCATTTACCCTATTATGTATCAGTCTATTGTTTTTTAGCTGCAATTCCCCAGCACAAAAAGGCAAAACTGCCGAAAAAGAAACCTTTAGTGTAAATAAAACAGATGCCGAATGGAAAGCCCAGCTTTCACCAGAAGAATATCAGGTTTTGCGACACGAAGGGACGGAACGAGCTTTTTCAAGTGACTTAAACGATAACCATAAAAAAGGTACTTACGTTTGTGCAGGATGCGGAACGCCCGTTTTTGAAAGCAAGCACAAGTTTGACAGTGGTACAGGTTGGCCAAGTTTTGATCGTGCTATTGAAGGAAACGTTGCCTATTCAACAGATAATAAATTGGGCTATACACGCACCGAGGAACATTGTGCCGTTTGCGGAGGCCATTTAGGGCATGTATTTGACGATGGCCCTGCAGAAACCACAGGCAAAAGACACTGCATTAATGGTGTAGCACTAAATTTTATTCCCGATAATGGAGAATCGAAATAAATACCCTGTAACAAAATCTGAAGCTGAATGGCGCGAGGAATTGGGTGAAAAACGCTACCATATTCTTCGTGAAAAAGGAACAGAATTTCCCCGCACGGGTGAATATAATTTACATTTTGAAAATGGCACATATGTTTGCGGAGCTTGCCACACGCCGCTTTTTACAAGCAAAAATAAATTTGAAAGCAGTTGTGGATGGCCTTCTTTTGACGATTCAATTGAAGGTGCTGTAGAATATGTGAAAGATACATCACATGGTATGATACGTACCGAAATCCTCTGTTCTAACTGCGGCAGCCATTTAGGACATATTTTTAATGACGGCCCTACCAAAACCGGACAGCGCTATTGTGTAAATTCACTTTCGTTGGATTTCAAGAAGAAGTAGTTATATAAATTCAAATTTTAAAGCACCGAATTTCAAATTTTTTCAAATTGGAGTTCGGTGCTTTTTATATGGAAATTACTTTTTAAAGGTTGGTCATTTTTGGCTGGTATTCCACATTTTGATAAAATTTGGAATTTGCAATTTGTTATTTGGGCATTTTCTTTTTGAATTTCGTAATTTCGTACCTCCAAAAATTCAGACTTAAACATATATAATGAGTAAATACGACGTAATAGTTTTAGGAAGCGGTCCCGGCGGATATGTAACAGCCATACGGGCTTCACAATTAGGTTTAAAGACCGCCATTGTTGAAAAAGAAAGCCTTGGGGGCGTTTGTTTAAATTGGGGCTGTATTCCCACCAAAGCACTTTTAAAAAGCGCACAGGTTTTTGATTATCTTAAGCATGCAGACAGTTACGGTCTTACAGTTAAGGAATTTGACAAAGACTTCGGAAAAGTAATTGAAAGAAGTCGCGGCGTTGCCGAGGGAATGAGCAAGGGCGTTCAATTTCTGATGAAAAAGAACAAAATTGAAGTTATAAATGGCTTTGGGAAAATTAAGCCTGGAAAAAAAGTTGACGTAGACGGAAAGGAATATTCAGCAGACCATATAATCATTGCTACCGGAGCGCGATCACGTGAATTACCTAATCTAAAACAGGACGGCAAAAAAGTAATTGGCTATCGTGAAGCAATGACGCTAAAGAAACAACCCAAAAGTATGATAGTTGTAGGAAGTGGCGCCATTGGTGTGGAGTTTGCCCATTTCTACAATTCTATGGGAACTGAAGTTACTATAGTGGAGTTTTTACCAAATCTAGTTCCCTTGGAGGATGAAGACGTTTCAAAACAATTTGAGCGTTCTTTCAAAAAAGCGGGAATAAAAGTTATGACGAATTCTTCCGTAGAGAAACTGGATACCTCGGGAAAGCTTGTAAAAGCTACAGTAAAAACCTCCAAAGGGGAAGAAACCCTGGAAGCTGAAATCGTTCTTTCGGCAGTAGGAATTGCTTCAAACCTTGAAAATATAGGTTTGGAAGACGTTGGCATCGTTACCGATAAAGGAAAAATAATGGTAAACGACTGGTACCAAACTAATATTCCCGGTTATTATGCCATTGGTGATGTAGTACCCGGTCCTGCTCTTGCCCACGTGGCTTCTGCAGAAGGAATAACCTGTGTGGAAAAAATTGCCGGCCTTCACGTAGAACCAATTGATTACGGAAACATTCCGGGCTGTACCTACGCTTCTCCCGAAATTGCAAGTGTTGGTATGACTGAAAAACAAGCCAAGGAAGCTGGTTATGAATTGAAAGTTGGAAAATTCCCCTTCAGTGCAAGCGGAAAGGCAAGTGCATCTGGTGAAAAGGACGGTTTTGTAAAAGTAATATTCGACGCTAAATACGGCGAATGGCTAGGATGCCATATGATTGGCGCCGGTGTTACCGATATGATTGCCGAAGCTGTATTGGGAAGAAAACTTGAAACTACGGGCCACGAAGTATTAAAGGCAATACACCCACACCCTACTATGAGTGAGGCGGTGATGGAAGCCGTAGCAGATGCNTATGGTGAAGTGATTCATTTATAACGTGAGACGTGAGACGTGAGACGTGAGACGTGAGACGTGAGAAAAAAATAAAAAAAACCGCACTAGCTGCGGTTTTTTTTTGTTCTTTGTTCTTAACTTTTTTCTTGGCCCTTTATTAAAAAGCTTTGCAACGCCAATTCATAACTTTGCAACCCAAAGCCAACAATCACCCCTTTTGCATTAGGCGATATATAGCTTTTATGCCTAAAATCTTCCCTTGAAAAAGTATTGGATATATGTACTTCCACAACGGGCGTGGTTATCGCCTTCACGGCATCGGCAACTCCTAGGGATGTATGCGTATAGGCAGCGGCATTTAGAATAATACCGTCGTACGTATAACCTACTTCCTGTATTTTATCAATCAATTCTCCTTCAATGTTAGATTGAAAATAAGAGATTTCTTGATTTGCATATTTTTTTTGCAGCTTTTCAAAAAAATCGTTGAACGTTTCGTTGCCGTAAATATCGTTCTCGCGCTTGCCGAGCAAATTCAGGTTTGGGCCGTTTATTATGATGATTTTCATCTGTTATTTTTTTAAAGAANNAAACTTACCATTTCAAATATAGCGCTTTAAACAAAGAGTTTTTGTTATACCTAAAAAAACCACCCAGCGCCTATCATTATTGCTCCCTCATTTATATCATCGGAATAATCGGGGTTTGTAAAAGCATACATTCCTTTCACATTTATGAACAAATTTATNGGAGTGGTGTATTGAAACCCAAACACACCTGCAAACTCAGGACTCTCACCGGTTGTTTCACTATAGGTGCCGTTTGATCCTGTACTATAACTTGCACTAAATGTAAGGTCAACCCCAAGTCGTGGTCCAAAAAGTAAATTAAATTTATCGTTGATTGCGTAATTTGCATATACGGGAATTACAATATATACCGGAGAATTTCTTAGTAAAGCATTATCGTTACCTTTTCTATACACTTTAACCTCCCTAAGCTGAAANGTCAGCTCGGGTTGCAGTGCTAATTTTTCAGAAAAAGAAATTTTAAATGCTGCACCTACGGAAGGCCTCATGGAATAATCATATTCAAAACCACTATCCTTTCCATTAGTTGCAAATGGGAANTCTANNGCAATTACAGGACCTACCTCAAACTTTTTTGTCTGGGCGAACAAGGCGCTTGAGGAAATAAAGAATAGAATAAAAAGTAGGTTTGATTTCATATTATTTTTTTNNGTCGTAAATATATAAAATAAAAAAAGCAGGAANATAGTTCCTGCTTTTTGANATATNNANANTATNCTAATCTANAANGANAANCCNGCNGANAGTTGNANTANNCNNTTGCGNTGTTTNTAACCANNAATATCAAAAGGTCCAANNTCGACATCGTCATCATCAGTAATATCTGTNANACCNATNACATAGCGNGCACTGAAAAATACNCCGTTGTTCAANCGATAGGATGTACCCAATCCAAANCCAATATCTAANGTNTTATANAANTCNTTTACATCNNNCTCNCCAGATATCGTCTCCTCTAAAGCCTGACTCCTCGTATTCATTTTTAGCAGAAACTAAAATTCCAAATTGTGGGCCCGCCTCCACACTCAAACCTTCAATAATATAATATTTCGCCATAATGGGAATATTTATATAATCCAATTTTAATTTTTCCTTCCCGATCACCAAACTATCTCCAAAACTGTTATCATATTCAGATTTTGCGCCTTGTCCGGAATATAAAAGTTCAGGTTGAATGGAAAATTTTTCGGAGATGGGAATTTCAACCAAACCACCTAGGTGGAAGCTTGTACGCCCATCATAATTATCTGTAAAGTCCCCGCCTACCGAAGCGAAATTCACACCAGCTTTTGCACCTATCCGCAATTCCTGGGATTGGGCATTGCTAATAGTCATTACGGCAATTGCCACAAAAAGTAAGAGTTTTTTCATAATTAAAGATTTTAAAGGTTATCTCATTAAAGATAGCTAAAACTTAAAAAAAACAAACAAAACTGAACATAAATAAAAAAAGCAGGAACCTTGCCCTGCTTTTTTGAAATATGAAAATTTGAAATTTAGAATGAGTATCCGGCAGAAACTTGGAAAACATTACTTTGATTTTTACCGGTATTGTAGGTGGTGCCTAAAACTCTATATTCTTCATTTACATTTAATAATCCCTTATTATAACGTAGGCTGAAGAAAAAACCCATGTTCAATCGATATGAAGCTCCAATTCCGAATTGGGCATCAAAACTTCTATAATAATCTTTAGCATCACCACTCACAAGATCATCATTTTCATTATAATAGGTTCCTTCCGCATTAACCAAAACCCCAAACACAGGTCCAGCCTCAGCGCTTAATCCTTCAATTATATAAAACTTTGCCAAAACAGGAACACGGATATAATCTAATTTAGTATTATCTCCTAAAGTCCCAAAACTCCAGTCTGAACCCTCTGAAGAGTACAATAATTCAGGCTGCAAGGAAAATTTCCCCATTAAAGGAATTTCAACTATACCCCCAATGTGAAAACTTGTTCTTGAGCCAAGGCTACCTAAACCACCGTAATAGCTATCGCCCCCCAATGAAGCAACATTTAAACCAGCTTTCGCACCCAGGCGAAATTCTTGTGATTGTACAGACGTAAATGCAAATAATGCTACTGCGGTAAAAAGTAAAAGTTTTTTCATAATGAATAAAATTTTGAATTAGTTAAAACGACAATATTGTCACATTAAAATTACTAAAAGATATCAATATAGTTATATGACTTATGTAACATTCTATGAAATATATGTATCAAAAAAAAGAACTTTAAAAAACATAATTATTTAATTATCAGAACTCAAGATGTTTTCTTTGGAGAAATACCCTGTAACTATAAAAGCATATTTATCGCCTTTATTAATTATCTTTATTCTTAAAAGAAGTAAAAAAAAACCGCCCAAATTGGACGGTTTTATTATCAATAGTTGATATTGTTAAAGGAAGGAATAACCCAATGCAACAGAAAATACTTGGTTTTTACCTTCAAACCCATTTTCCTTTGACACATCAGTAAGTCCAAAATTATAACGGGCATCCAAGCGCACTCCAAATGGAAAATCATATCCCGCGCCTACTATTCCCGAAACATCAAAATCTTCCGCCTTTGCTTTCGTGGTTATGTCACCTAAAACATTAACAGAAATTTTATCATCAACAATAAAACCAAACTGAGGCCCTGCCTGAACATTTAGTCCTTGTACCAAATAATATTTTAATACTACCGGAACATTCACATAACTTAGGTCAAATTCTCCAGCATCAAACTTCGCCCCTTGCTGTGAATAAAGTAAATCTGCCTGAATGCCTACTTTATCAGTAAACTTTACCCCTGCAAAAATACCGGCCTGAAATCCTGTTTTACTTGAAAGATTATCTACATCCGAAATATTAGCAAAGTTAGCACCTGCTTTCACACCTAGATCAATTTCTTGTGAAAAGGCTGTGGTTCCAATAAATAATGTAATAACTGCTACAATCAATTTTCTCATAATTCTATTTTTAGGTTTCAATTAAAACGCAAAGATACCTTTAATGTTATGGCCTAAAATATATTTAGTTTTTTGTTAACTATTGTTTTTAGTAGTAATATAGCGGTATGAAGTGGCTTAACATTTTAAAGGATTATCAAAATTACCTCCGTTTGGAACGTGGTCTTTCCGAAAATTCCATCATCAATTATTCCCTAGATNTCAAAAAACTNATTCAATGGNTGGAAACCAATGAAATAGAAGTGTCNCCCACCGCTATTTCTGAAGAAACTTTGCAACAATTCATTTATGATATCGCAAAAAAAGTAAATTCCCGTTCTCAAAGCCGTCTTATTTCTGGACTGAAAGGATTTTTCAACTATTTAATATTTGAAGATTACAGAAAAACAAATCCCCTAGAACTGATTGAAGCTCCAAAACTGGGGAGAAAATTACCAGACACATTAGCAATTGAGGAAATAGACACCCTCATAAAAGCTATAGACCTAAGTTCAAAACAAGGNGAACGTAACCGTGCTATCATTGAGACGCTTTATGGGTGTGGTCTTCGCGTTTCAGAACTCACAAACTTAAAAATCTCCGACCTTTATTTTGAGGAAGGCTTTATTAAAGTAACAGGAAAAGGCGATAAACAACGCCTTGTTCCTATAGGGGCAACCACCCAAAAGTATATTGAAATTTATAGGAAAGAAGTTCGCGTACACCAAAAGATCCAATCACTTGCCAAGGACACCCTTTTTCTAAACCAGCACGGCAANCCCCTCACCCGCGCAATGATTTTTACCATCGTGAAGCGCCTCGCAGAAAAATCTGGTATCCGAAAAACTATTAGTCCCCATACCTTTCGCCACTCCTTCGCTACACATCTTTTGGAGAATGGTGCAGACCTCCGCGCCATTCAGCAAATGTTAGGACACGAGAGCATCACTACAACAGAAATTTATACGCATATAGACCGCAAGCACTTAACCGAAGTAATAAACCGCTTCCACCCCAGAAGATAGTGTGACGTACAGAAACATTTTCATTTTTTAGTATATCTATAATTAATTGGCTCTTCCACAGGTTAAAAAAAAGCTAAACCCTCCTAATTTCTTTATTCTGAGAACATCCTTTCGTATTTTGAAAAGAAAAATTAAACCAAACAAAAAGAAAATGAAAACACTAAAATTTAGTAACGGAGACACAATGCATGCAATAGGTCTGGGCACTTGGAAAGCCACAGGAAGCGATGTTAAAAAGGCTGTAAAAGATGCCATTTATGCTGGATACCGTCATATAGATACCGCGGCAGCTTATGGAAACGAAGAAGCAATTGGCGAAGCACTAGCTGAGATTTTTGACAAAGGTGAAATTTTTCGGGAAGACGTCTTCATTACCTCTAAGNTTTGGAACGATTCGCACGCCGAAGGACAAGTAAGACCCGCTTTGGAAGAATCACTTAAAAAACTAAAATTAGACTATTTAGATTTATATTTAATCCATTGGCCAGTGGCGTTCAAGCACGGTGTAGACTCCCCAAAAAAACCTGATGATTACCTAACTCCCGAGGAAGCCCCTATAATTGAAACTTGGAAACAAATGGAAAAGGCCAAAAAGGATGGGCTTGCGCGCCACATTGGTGTGTCAAACTTCAGTGATATAAAATTAAAGGACTTAATTGCAAAGGCAACTATTAAACCTGAGATGAACCAAGTGGAACTTCACCCACTATTACAGCAGGATGACCTTTTAAAATATTGCAAATCAGAAAATNTACATATAACCGCCTATTCTCCGCTAGGCTCTGGAGACAGATCGGAAAATATGAAAGGAAAAGAAGAACCAAATCTTTTGGAAATAAAAACAATTAAAGAGATTGCAAGAAAACNCAATGCTTCCGAAGGACAGATTTTGATAAGTTGGCACGCACATCGCGGTACCGCTGCTATTCCAAAATCAACAAGCAAAGAGCATATCGAGGAAAATTTTAAAGCGGCTTCTATTGAGCTGGATGATTCAGATATNAAAGCAATCGCGAATTTAGACGAGCACTATCGATTTATTACNGGTAAATTTTTTGAGGAACCTAGTAAGGGTTATGAAGATATTTATGATGAAAATTCTCCTATTGTTGAAAGTATCAAAAATGGTATTGATACCGTAAAGAATGTTTTTAAATAATCTCCTCAATTATACAACTAAAAAAAGCTCCATTNGGAGCTTTTTTTTTGATGTTATAANAAATCTTATTTTGCAATATTTACTGCTCGTGTTTCTCTAATAACGGTAACTTTTACTTGTCCTGGATAAGTCATGTCTGTTTGGATTTTTTGCGATATTTCAAAGGAAAGCTGTGCTGCTTTTTCATCACTTACCTTTTCGCTTTCAACCATTACACGCAGCTCTCGTCCGGCTTGTATGGCATAAGCCTTATTTACGCCACCAAATCCGAAAGCAATATCTTCCAAATCTTTCAAACGTTGAATATAACTATCCAGTACTTGGCGTCTTGCTCCAGGTCTAGCGCCACTAATGGCATCACAAACCTGAACAATTGGAGACAATAAGCCGGTCATCTCAATTTCATCGTGGTGAGCACCTATTGCATTGCAAACCTCGGGCTTTTCACCATACTTTTCAGCCCACTGCATTCCCAAAAGAGCGTGTGGCATTTCGGTTTCGGTTTCTGGCACTTTGCCTATATCGTGAAGTAGTCCGGCTCTTTTTGCAAGTTTTGCGTTCAATCCAAGTTCTGCAGCCATTACGCCACAAAGTCTTGCGACCTCGCGTGAGTGATGCAAAAGATTTTGGCCGTAAGAAGATCGATACTTCATACGCCCAACCGCTTTTATAAGTTCAGGATGCAGGCCGTGAATTCCAAGGTCAATTACGGTTCTCTTACCTACTTCAATTATTTCTTCTTCAATTTGCTTTGTTGTTTTTTGAACTACTTCCTCAATGCGNGCCGGATGTATACGACCATCGGTAACTAACTTATGCAATGACAATCGCGCTATTTCCCTTCTTACGGAATCAAAACACGAGAGGATAATAGCCTCGGGGGTATCATCAACTATAATTTCAACACCNGTAGCGGCCTCAATGGCACGTATGTTTCTACCTTCACGTCCAATAATTCTACCTTTTACATCATCACTTTCAAGATTAAAAACAGACACGCAGTTTTCTACAGCTTCTTCCGTTCCTATACGTTGAATGGTATTTATAATAATTTTTTTGGCTTCTTGCTGAGCGGTCATTTTTGCTTCTTCCATAGAAGATTGAACATAGGCCATTGCTTGTGTTTTGGCTTCATCCTTCAAACTTTCCATTAATTGAGCCTTTGCGTCTTCTGCAGAAAGACTGCTGATTACTTCCAACTGCTCAACTTGACTGCGGTGAAGCTTTTCTACTTCGCTTTGCTTTTTGTCAAGTATGGAAATTCTCTCGTCATAATCAGTCTTTTTACCTTCTAGCTCAGNATTTAATTTTTTTGATTTTGCGAGTTCGCTGGAAACTTGTGATTCTTTGTCGCGTATTCTCTTTTCTGCTTCTGAGATCTTTTTATCACGGTTAAGGATTACTTTTTCGTGCTCTGACTTCAATTCCAAAAACTTTTCTTTAGCTTGAAGAATTTTATCCTTTTTTATGGTTTCGGCTTCTGATTTTGCCTCTTTCAGTATTGATGATGCGCTCTTTTTTGCTCTCGTTATAAGTTGGGAGGCGTTATTGCGCTCCATTATTTTTGCAATAAAAAAACCAATCGCAATACCAACTATGGCACTAATTACAATAGTTATGATGTCCATTTTTAGTTGAATTATATATATAAAAAAAGCCTACATCAATATTATTATTTTGAATAAACTCCTTAAAAACAAGTTTAGGGTTAACAAGCTGGTCAAGTATCNGCTCAAAGACGGCTCGCTTTTACAACTTCAACTCACCCTTTTTAAAGAATTCCTGTTGAGTTTACCAAAAATTAGTATTAATGTAGGCAGTACCTTATTTAATTTAAAGAACGTTATGATAACTGCTCCTGCAATAAACGGTCCAAAGCGTTTAGCTTTGCTTCCATTTCCTGTGTATCGCTGGAATTATCAATTTGTTTTTGCTCTACCTGGGCTGCAAACTGGAGGGCGCACATTGCCAAAACATCCTGTTTGTCGCGTACGGCATAACTTTGCTCGAACTTCTTAATCATTTCTTCTATCTTTTTTGTAGCCAACCGTAATCCCTCTTCCTGTGAAGGNTTAATGGTCAAGGGATAAACCCTGTCTGCAATCGATAGTTTTATTTTTAATGGTTCGGCCATTGTTATATTTTTATTCGGAAAGTTGGCTTATGCAATGGTCAATTTCCCGAATGAGAGCGTTTATCTTGAGTTTAGTTTCTCGTTTATGCTGGTCGCTGCCGAGCATTGAATTTGCCATTTTTAATGAGTTGCATTTTTCAGTCCAAGTCTCAATTTCTTCTTCAAATTGTTGCTGTTTNGACTGTAAAATTTTGAGGTCTTCCTCTAATGCTGCGTTGGCCTTGGTTAATTTTTCGTGCCTTTTGAGCAGCTCGCCAATTCTATTTTCAAGAGAATCAACAATTTCAGAAAGATTACTCATTAAAATCTGTGTTCAATACTTCTTTCACAAAGTTAGCATACCATCGTTAATAAGCAAACAGTTTTCCATTATTTTTTGTATTATTGAANAATAGTTACAATAAACCAATTCTCTCCCCTTTTAATTATAGCGTATTCTTATTTTTACACTATGAAGAAAATTTTATCAGTGCTCCTGCTTTTTGGCGCGGTTGCTTACGGACAGAACGGTATTCCTACAGATTATTTTTCCAACCCCTTGGACATAAATTTGGTGCTCGCCGGAAATTTTGGCGAAATGCGCGCCAACCATTTCCACAGTGGTCTAGACCTTAAAACCGAACAACGCGAAGGGCTACCGGTATACGCCCCGGCAGATGGTTACGTAAGCCGAATAAACGTACAGCATTATGGTTACGGAAAAGCACTCTATATTCTTCACCCCAACGGGTACACAACTGTTTATGGACATTTGCGAAGTTTTGCTGGCGATATTGAAAAATATGTAAAAGACNCTCAATATAGTAAGGAAACATTTGAAATAGAGCTCTTCCCCGATAAAGCACTGTTACCAATAAAGAAAGGAGATTTAATTGCTTACACAGGCAACACCGGCGGTAGTGGCGGCCCCCACCTTCATTTCGAAATTCGCGATTCTTCACAGCGGCCCATGAACCCTTTGCTTTTTGGGATAGAAATTCCAGATTCNAAGGAACCCATAGTGAGTGCGATATTTGCATACCCCATAGGAGAAGATGCGCATGTAAATCAAAGCCAAAACCGTACAAAATTGCGGATGATAAAACAGAAAGACGGCAATTACAAAACGGAGGACATAAAAGCCTTCGGAAAAATTGGCTTCGGAATCACAACATACGATCAACAGGACGGCGCTTCAAATAAAAATGGCGCATACAGCATTGAAACCCGCTTTAACGGTTCCCAAAAGTTCAAGGTACTCTTTGATAAGTTTTCTTTTTCTGAAACACGTTATTTAAATAGATATACAGATTATAACTATTATGAAACCAACAAGAGCATGGTTCAAAAACTCTTCCGCGAAACTAACAACCCTTTAAGCATCATCACGGAAGAAGACGACAATGGATTTATAAGTGTTAAGGATAGCCTGCAATCTATTTATACTATTGAAGTAAATGATTTTAAAGGCAACCGCATGTATATATCAGTGCCCATTGAGGGCGCAAAACTTGAAATTTTAGAGCCCAAAAATATTGAAAAAACCGACGATTATATCTATGCAGACCACGCCACGTCAATCACCAAAGGCAAGTGGAGCATTTACATTCCTGCAAATAGTTTATATGAAGATACCTATCTCGATATAAAAGATGAAGGCGACGTTTTAAAATTTCACGAAGATTTAATTCCAATACACAGCAACATTTCAATCACGGCAGATATTTCATCATACAATGAAACTGACCGCGATAAACTCTACATTGGAAGGCTCAATTATCGTGGCCAGCCATATTATACATCAACAACCCGAAATGGGAACAAACTTACAGCCAAAACGCGAACCTTTGGAAACTACACAATCGCTTCAGATACTACATCTCCAACTATTAAACCGATCAATTTTTCTGAAGGAAAATGGATCAGTAACCAGAATTTTCTACAATTGAAAATTACTGACGACCTTAGTGGAATTAGCTCCTACCGTGCCACCATCAATGAAAAATTCATTTTGATGGAATATGATTACAAAAAAGACGTTCTAACTTATAATTTCAATGATAACGTAAATCTTGAAACAGAGAATAATTTGAAAGTTATTGTAATAGATAATGTGGGAAATAGTGCTACATTTGAAGCAAAATTTTTCAGAAAACAACCCTAACCCTTGCTTTTGAAAACAATTAAACTACCGCTTACACTCCTTTTCTCTCTCTTTGCAACCATTGTATTTGCCCAAAAGGCTACAATACGAGGAGTTATTTTAGATGAAACCAACAATCCACTTTCTGGTGTTAACGTTACCTATGAAGATAACGGTACCATTTCAGATTTTAATGGTTTTTATTTGTTGGAAATTCCTGCAAATAAAGAAGTCGTTATTACTTTTTCACACGTTGGCCATAAAAATGCCAAGCTTCGTTTCAATTTAAGTCCAAATGAAGATTATGAATTAAACCCTGTGTTAAAAGTTGATGTTGAGCAAATTCCGGAAGTTGTGATTTCCGGTCGTGAAAACCGACGCATTGAAGGGCTTGTAAACATAGAACCTGAGGTTATTCGCAAAATGGTGGGCGCCAATGCTGGGGTGGAAAACCTTCTAAAATCCCTTCCCGGAGTAAGTGGAAATGACGAATTGAGCACGCAATATGCTGTTCGTGGTGGTAATTATGACGAAAACCTAGTTTACGTAAATGAAATTGAGGTATATCGTCCATTCCTAATTAGAAGTGGACAACAGGAAGGTTTAAGCTTTGTAAACAGTGATCTTACAAGCAACGTTGATTTTTCGGCAGGAGGATTTCAAGCCAAATATGGCGATAAACTTTCGTCTGTTTTGGATATCACCTATCGTCGCCCCGTCGATTTTGGTGCTTCCATAGACCTTAGCCTTTTGGGCGCCAGCGGTTCTGTGGAAGGAATTTCAAAGAATGGTCGTTTTTCTGGTATAATGGGAATTCGCTATCGCGACAACAGTCTCTTTGTGGAAGCAAAGCAAACCGAAACCAACTATCGCCCAAAATTTGCCGATGCGCAAACTTACCTTACTTATAAACTCACCAATAAATTTGAGCTTAGTTTTTTGGGAAATGTGTCCATAAACGAATACAATTACAGACCACTTACGCGTCAAACTAATTTTGGGACTATTACTGATCCAATCGCTTTACTTGTATTTTACGAAGGCCGTGAAGAGGATCGCTACAACACTTATTTTGGTGCATTAAAATCTACTTGGGTTGTTTCAGACAATTATACGGCAAAATTTATAGCATCTCTTTACCAAACCACCGAACAGGAGTATTATGATATTCTTGCCGAATACCGTTTAGGTGAAGTAAATACTGAAATCGGCAGCGAGGAATTGGGCGAGGTTGAATTTACACGTGGTATCGGCGGGCAGTTAACGCACGCCCGAAACGATTTGGACGCCTTAATCCTGAATGTAGAGCACAAGGGAAATCTGGCGTTAGAAGAAAATAATATAGAATACGGCATAAAATATACTCGTGAGGATATTCGAGATCGGGTTCAGGAATATGAAATTATTGACTCGGCAGGATTTTCAATCCGTCCGCCAATATTCCCTCCAAACAATCAACCCTATGAGGCCGATACCTCTCCAATTGTACCTTATACCAATGTTCGTGCACAAAACGAAACACAGATTGATAGAATCTCTGGCTATGCACAATGGAGCAGAAAAACAAATCTTGGAAGCAGTGAACTTTGGATGAATGCAGGTGTGCGTGCCCATAATTGGACTGTAAGCGGAAAAAATATTACAAGCACCACACAAACTGTTTTCAGTCCGCGGGCGCAGGTTTCATTAAAGCCCGACTGGGAAATGGACATGCTTTTCCGGCTTTCGGGAGGGGTATATCACCAACCCCCTTTTTATAGAGAATTGCGCGACTCGTCGGGAACTGTTCGTCCTGGGGTAAAAGCTCAAAAGTCTATTCATATTGTATTTGGAAACGATTACAGTTTCAAAATGTGGGACCGCAAGTTTAGATTAAATTCAGAAATTTACTATAAGCACTTAACTGACGTAAACCCTTACACATTGGAAAATGTGCGTATCCGTTACCGCGCAACCAATAATGCGGTTGCATACGCCTATGGACTTGATTTACGCTTAGCGGGTGAGTTTGTTCCCGGTACGGAAAGCTGGTTAAGTTTCGGATATTTGAAAACAGAGGAAAATATCGACGATCGCGGCTACATTTTCCGCCCTACGGACCAACGTTTAAAGTTTGGAATGCTTTTCCAAGATTATGTAAAAGTAATTCCATCGCTTAAAATGTACCTTAATTTAACGTATAACACTGGGTTACCCGGTGGCTCTCCAAGTTATGCAGACCCATATAATTACCAAACCCGTTTAAATGATTATAAAAGAGCGGATCTTGGGATGAGTTACGTTATTGTGGACGACACTAAATTAAGGGACAGTGGTTGGTTAAAACCTTTTAAGGAATTTACCATCGGCGCTGAGATTTTCAATATATTTGATGTGCAAAACTCTATTACAAACACTTTTGTAAGGGATGTTTATACAAAGGTTCAATATGCAATCCCAAATTATTTGACGCCTCGTGTATTTAATGTTAGACTTACCGCTAAATTTTAAGTACCCCTTTTAAATTAACAAATTCAAAATGGGTAGTTTAGATTATAATCTAGCGCTATTCGCTAATACCACTATCAATAAATTCTTTTAGAACTTCTACCACATAATCCACTTCTTCTTTTTTATTAAAACTTGAGAAAGAAAAACGGATGGAAGGCTTACTTAAATCTTCCTCAGAAAGTATCTCATTCAAAACGTGTGACCCCCCCTCGCTTCCACTTTGGCAAGCACTTCCTTTGGAACAAGCTATTCCCTTCAAATCCAACTGAAACAATAGCAACATTGCTTTTTCAGCAGAAATGGGCAAGCAAACGTTCAATAAAGTATACGTGCTACGGGCATTATCATCACAGCTACCATTAAACTTTACCCCCGGAATGGCAGTTAGTAGCTGTTCCTTAAAATAATCCTTTAGTTCGGTAATGTATGCTCGCTCTTTTTCAAGTTTGTGATACGAAAGTTTTAGTGCTTCTGCCATTCCAGCGATAGCGTAAACCGCTTCCGTGCCAGCACGAAGACCGCGTTCCTGTTCGCCACCGTGGATTAATGAGCGAAGTCCTGAATTTTTTCTTATAAAAGCAAACCCCGCCCCTTTTGGCCCATGAAACTTATGTGCTGCAGCAGCGGCAAAATCAATTGGGATATCCTTAAAGTCAAGTTCATAATGGCCCACAGATTGTACAGTATCGCTATGAAAAAGCGCATGGTGTTCCTTACAGAGAACCGCAACTTTCTTTAAATCAAGCAGGCTACCAATTTCGTTATTAACGTGCATCAAGCTTACCAATGTTTTTTGTGAAGTGTCTGCCAAAAGATTCTTTAGATGATCATAATCTACTTGGCCACATTCGTCAATTTTTACAAAATCGAGCACAATATCGTATTCCTTTTTAAGCCATTCCAAAGTATGCAGGACTGCATGGTGCTCAATGCGGCTAGATATAATTCGTTTTACGCCAAGATCCCGCACCGCACTGCAAAGAATTAAATTATCTGCTTCGGTACCTCCCGAAGTAAATATAATTTCACTTGCGGAAACGTTTAAAAGTTTCGCTATTTCCTTTCTGGCATTTTCAAGTAATGATTTTGATGATCTCCCGTAAGAATGAGTAGATGAGGGATTTCCGTATTCTGTTTTCAAAACTTCGGTTATGCAACTTATAACATCGTCCCGCAACTGGGTGGTAGCGGCGCTATCAAAATATACTTTCTTCATGGGGTAAAATTTTTAATAAAAATCGGCTAGCGACCGAGTTCTATTTTGAGTACAGGCTCCTATTTTGTTTCGGTTTGCAAAAATACATATTAAAACAGTTTAGCCCACATTTCAGTTAAAAAGAAATGCGTTACTTTGTAATCGATGATGATTTTAAAATTTCCGATGAAAAATATTCTTTTCCTTTTTATAGCTTCATTACTTCTTCACAGCTGTGATGACGGCGATATAATTATAACTACATTCAACTTTGATGATGCAGAGCTAAATACCTGTGGGCAATCGGGCAATTATGTTTTTTATAAAATAAATTCCGATGCGCTGGAAAGTTTGTCTCTAAAATTGGGTGTTTCTGATAGCCTATATAAAGACGCAGGAACTAAAACGTATATCCTGAATGGCACCTCAAATTTTGTAAATTATAGAACTTACGATGGTGATTTGGGCACTAATTACTTTTGCAATAGCATTCCCCCCACTGCTCCCATTGTGACGGTAGATTATGTGGCGGCATCTGGTTCAGCTGAACTCACCACCGTTTTTTTATTTGACGATGATGATGGTGTACCCGTAGAAGATGAATTTGATGGCGACACGGATGGCGATGGAATTCCCAATATTTATGATGAAGATGACGATGGCGATAACGTTCCAACAGCACTGGAACTCGACATTCAGAATGAAGACGGCGATGACAATCCGCTCACAAATCCATTAGATACTGATAATGACGGAATCCCCGATTACTTGGATGATGATGATGACGGAGATGGTATCTTGACCCGTTACGAAGACAAAAACCTAGATTTAAACCCTCGAAACGATGTGACAGATCCAAACGTTGGCGCAGATTATCTAAACCCAGAGGTAGCAGACACTTACTTGGTAAACGAATACCGACTACACGAGTACACTATCAATAAAAATGTAGCTATTGTTTTGAAAAACCTTGTTTTAGTTAGTGGTGAGGAAGAAATAACTCAAGAAACACTGAATATGGGAACCTTAGAAAGTATTGAGGTAATTGAAAAAGAAACTACTCCTGAATTCTGATTTATAGACTTGTGAAATCTTAATTCGTATTCTGAAAAATATACACTTCGGTGGCCCCACGCCCGTATTTTTGATAATCGGCGTCGTAAAACTTTACATTATCATAACGATTGAATAGAAATTCCAATTCTGTTCGCAGTACCCCTTCACCTACACCGTGTATAAAAACTACTTTTTGAATGCGTTTTGAAATGGCAAAATCCAATTGCCTTTTTGCTGTATCCAATTGTATCGTTAACATTTCATAATTATTTAGACCGCGGGTCTTGGGCACCAATTGATTGATGTGCAAATCCACTTCCATGGGGGGTAAATTTCGCTCTTTGGGTTTAATGCGCTTACTTTTACCTGGTTTTTTGTGGTTTTTTTCTGACATAACTTCTGATACATCCATCTTAGCCAAATCTTTTTTTGAAAGTGAGCCATCCAAAACTATTAGTTCCTTTTTTAAATAATTCAACTCAAATCCATCGGTGGTCATAATAGTTACCTCATTACCGCTAAGAGCAGTAACCACGCCCGAAATGGCATCATCCAAAACCGAAACTTTATCGCCAATAATCATTATTTAAATATCAATAAACTACTAAATAATTCACCAAGAGTCCTTAACACTTTAACGCACTTAACCATCTATAAACGAAATTTTTACGTATTTTGTAGCATTGTGTACAATATATTGAATATTATTTTTAAATTTAAACCGTCAAAAAAGGCTTTATTGCCCCAAAAAAAAGCTTTTAAAAATCGTAAAAATATGAAAAACCTACTACTCTTTTCAACTTTACTTTTAACTACTGCCGGCGCTTTTGCCCAGCTAACTGTCAAACCTACTTCGGGAGGTGCAGATTCATACTTATATGTTAATGATGAGGTTGTTTTTGTAACACAAGAAATTAATCTTACAAGAAATGGAACTGCCAACAATCAGGAAGCCAGTATCTATTTAAGAAATAACGGCCAATTAATTCAAGCAGGCACTATTTCTAATAACAGTGGAAATGGCCAACTTTCAGTACAACAAAACACTCCGGAAACCAATGCTTGGGCATATTATTATTGGTGCTCGCCAGTTACCCATCCTGCAGCTGTACCCGGCAATCGAAGTTTTGGCGTACAGCATTTATATGAACCACAACCAGGAGTAAGCTCAACCGCTGCCCAGCAAGCCGCTACCACCACAGGACGCGATGGAACCACTAGCCCTATGACTATTTCAACACGTTGGCTATACACCCATAGATTTCCCGGTACGGAGGCTCAAGGAAACTACCAACGTATGAATGGAAATAACGCAGCCCCTGCTGGTTATGGATTTATTATGAAAGGTGTTGGGTTAACTGCTCCGGGTGGAGACCAAATCTATGATTTTAGAGGAAGGCCAAATAGCGGTACTTTTACCATTCCAGTAGATACAGGCTTAATGACTCTTGCAGGAAACCCTTACCCATCTGCAATGGATTTAAACGAACTTTTTTATGATCTTCCAGAAAACGCTGCATTAGGAACATTTTGGTATTATGATGAAGACAGAACT
>PAZL01000014.1 GCA_002715485.1 Aequorivita sp.
GGATAATCGCGCCGTGTGAAAGCTGAAGAAAATTTACATACGCATAGCTTTCGTCTGAAATAATCGAAAACACATCTACATTGTTGATCTTCGGATTTACAACCGTGCTTTTGCTTTGGTAATTCTCCAAAATATCAATCTTTTCCTTTACACGCTGCGCCTGCTCAAACTTTAAATCGGCCGCCAAAGCCTTCATCTGACTTTTAAATTTGTGCAGCGAATCCTTAAAATTTCCCTTTACGATGTTTCGGATGGCCTCAATATTTTCGTGGTATTCGGTTTCGGAATAAAGCCCTTCGCAAGGCCCGGCGCAATTTCCCAAATGGAATTCCAGGCACACTTTATATTTTCCGTCCCTAATCTTTTCTTCGGCAAGGTCATAATTGCAAGTGCGCAACGGATACAAACCTTTTATTAAATCGAGCAACGTATGCACGGTTTTCATACTGGTGTACGGCCCATAATATTCACTGCCGTCTTTTATCATGCGCCGCGTTGGGAAAACTCGTGGAAAACGTTCGTTTTTAATGCAGATCCACGGATAGCTTTTGTCGTCTTTAAGCATCACGTTGTAGCGCGGCTGATAGTTTTTTATCAAATTGTTCTCCAGCAAAAGCGCATCGGTCTCAGTTTTTACAACGATGTGCTTTATGGTCTCAATTTTCTTCACCAAAAGGCGCGTGCGGTTGTTGTCAAAGTTTTTTGTGAAATAGGAAGCAACGCGTTTTTTGAGGTTTTTGGCCTTGCCCACGTAGAGCAGTTTTCCTTCTTTATCGTAATATTGGTAAACACCCGGAGAATCGGGAAGGGTCGCAATTTGAAGAGTTACCGAAGCATTGGCCATAGGCTCAAAGATACTTTATGTTTTGTTTTTTCAGGAATTTTTACGCAATCAAAAATAGTTAAGAAACGGTTAATTGAAGATTTTAAAAAATTTAAACTTCTTAATCTTGCGCACCTATTTAAAACCAATCCAAAAAAAATTTAAAAGCAAATTACACATTATAAACTAACTTTAAAAAGTAATTTTTGAACCAATCATCCATGAAAAGAATTCTCATAATAGGGCTAATGCTATGCTTCGGTATTGCACAATCGCAATCACTAAAAGGAAAAGTTGTAGGCCCAAATAACAACTCCTTGGAAAACGTGGCAGTTTTTGACCGAACCTCTGGCAATCATACACACACTGATACATCGGGAAAATTTTCACTTGAAAATGTAAAAGAAAACGACATAATCAGCTTCTCCATATTAGGTTTTGTAACCTATGAATATTCGGTTACTGCCGAAAGTTTTGCGGAACCCATAAAAATCACTTTGGATGAAGCAGCCGTTTCGTTGGAGCAGGTAACCATCACTCCCGAAGTGAACACGATTAGCCAGATTGTAGCGGTAGATTTAAAAACGGCGCCTGTAAAATCGTCTCAGGAAATCCTACGAAAAGTCCCCGGTCTTTTTATTGGACAGCACGCCGGCGGCGGAAAGGCGGAACAAATATTTCTGCGCGGTTTTGACATTGATCACGGAACAGACATTAACCTTTCGGTAGATGGCCTGCCTGTAAATATGGTCTCTCATGCGCACGGTCAGGGCTACAGTGACCTTCACTTTGTTATTCCCGAAACACTCGATAAAATTTCCTTCGGAAAAGGCCCCTATAATGCAAAATATGGTGATTTTGCTACCGCAGGCTATGTAGCTTTTAAAACCTTAGATAAACTCGATAAAAGCGCTGTTTCCGTTGAGTACGGCCAATTTGATGCTTTTAGAACCGTAGGACTTTTCAATCTTTTGGATACGGCTAACAGCAATGCCTATGTTGCTACTTCCCTAAATACATTTAACGGCCCATTTGATTCGCCACAGAATTTCAACCGTTTCAATATGATGGCGAAGTATAACCTGAATTTGCCAGACAACCAAAAACTGCAACTTACCGCTTCACATTTTCAAAGCAAGTGGGATGCTTCGGGGCAGATTCCCCAACGCGCCATTGAAAATGGTTCTATTGGTCGTTTTGGCGCCATTGACGATACCGAAGGGGGAAATACAGGTCGAACTAATTTCCTGATAAATCATACCAAATTGCTTTCGGAAAATAAAAATTTGAAAACCCGCGCGTATTATTCGCACTATGATTTTGAGCTTTTTTCAAACTTCACTTTCTTTTTGGAAGACCCAATAAACGGCGACCAAATTGCACAACGCGAGGACCGAAATATTTTAGGTTTCCAAACTGAGTTTTCAGACAAAATAAATACTGAAGCCGTTGATTTTAAATATACCACCGGGATTGGCGTTCGCTACGACGACGTAAATGACGTCGAACTTTCGCACACCAAAAACCGCTATGAAATCTTGGATCGAATTGTCTTAGGAAACTTAGACCAAATAAACAGTTTTGCGTTTTTAAATACGGAATTTGGCTTGGGCGATTTTAAAATTAATCCAGCCGTTCGACTCGATTATTTCAAATTTGATTACGAAAACAAACTGTCGCCAACCTACGATAACCGAAGTGAAAGCAAAGTTTTCGCCAGCCCGAAGTTGAATTTCATTTACAGCCCGAACCGCGATTTCCAATTGTTCTTAAAAACCGGAATCGGTTTCCATTCAAATGATACGCGCGTGGTTGTTGACAATAGCGGCGAGGATATTTTGCCCGCAGCTTATGGCGCTGATTTGGGTGGGATTTATAAATTGACTGATAATTTAATTTTCAACACTGCTCTTTGGGCGCTATTTTTGGAACAGGAATTTGTATACGTAGGCGATGCAGGAATTGTTGAGCCGAGTGGAAAAACAAGAAGACTGGGTGTAGATTTTGGCCTGCGTTACGAAGCTTTGGACTGGCTCTATTTTTACGGCGATGCAAACTACACCTACGCCCGAAGCACCGAAGAGCCCGAAGGTGCAGATTACATTCCACTGGCTCCAGATTTTACCTCAACTGGAGGAATTGCCGTTGAAAATCTTGCAAATTTTTCAGGCGGATTGAATTACAGATATATTAAAGACAGACCCGCAAATGAAGACAACAGCATTACTGCCGAGGGTTATTTTGTGACCGATTTCAACATAAATTATACCTTCAGAAATTTTGTTTTCGGAATTGCCGTTGAAAATCTTTTCGACACCGAATGGAACGAAACACAGTTTGCAACTGAAAGCAGATTGTTTGACGAGCTAGAATCTGTGGAAGAAATTCACTTTACGCCAGGAACACCATTTTTCTTAAGAGGAAAGGTAACCGTTAATTTTTAATTAATGGTTTTATTGGCAATGCTCTTTTTGGTTAAATTGCACACACAATAAATAACCATGAACATCGCCATTCTTTCCCGAGGGGAAACACTTTATTCAACCAAAAGCCTTTTAAAAGCTGGTGAAGCACGCAACCATACTATGGAAGTTTTGGACCCTTCCTACTGCAACCTTGCCGTGGAAAATGGCAAGGCTGTACTTTATTTTCAAAATGAATTGGTGGATGATCTGCATGCTGTAATTCCCAGAATTGGCGCTTCAAATACTTTTTTTGGCACAAACGTCGTCCGCCATTTTGAGGCTATGGGTGTTTTTAGCGTGGTCTCTTCCGAAGGAATTACAAACAGCCGCGACAAATGGACGTGCTTTCAAGTTTTGGCGAAACATAAAATTCCCGTGCCCCGCACAATCTATGCTTCGTTTTTTGAATTTGAGGAACAACTTAAAACTTTTAACGGCAAGCCAATAATCATCAAACTGTTGGAAGGCACACACGGCGAAGGCGTTATTCTTACCGAAAGTCCGCAAAATGCTTTGGCAACCATCGAAACTTTGAATGCCGCTGGCGTTAAATTTTTGCTGCAGGAATATATTGAAGAGGCAAACGGCGCCGATGTTCGCGCCATTGTGGTTGACGGCGTTGTAGTTGCGGCGATGAAGCGCAAATGCAAGATTGGCGATTTCCGCAGCAACCTACACCGGGGCGGTACTTCAGAAATGATTTCGCTTTCTTCCGCTGAAGAAAATATAGCCTTAAAAGCTGCAAAGGCAATGAATTTGGGTTTTTGCGGGGTTGATATTCTGCAATCGAAAAATGGGCCGCTGGTTTTGGAAATCAATAGCACACCGGGGCTAGAGGGTATTGAAAACACTTCGGGAAAGAATGTTTCAAAAAGCGTGATTGGATTTATTGAACGAAATAAAAAATAGATCCCTGCCAGTTCTTGTACATTACATTTAATTTTCGGTTTCCTTTTTATAACTTGCAATTACAAAATCCTAATAATTTTGAAAAGAAACATTGGCAGAATAGACAAAGCAGATTTTCCATTGCTGAACCTCTTCGACATAGAAGTGAAAATTGATACGGGAGCCTATACTTCTTCCATACATTGCAAAAATATGAAGGTAGAGGATAACTATCTGAAATGTAATTTCTTGGATGAAGAACATCCCAGTTATCACGAAAAGGAAATTGTTTTTGACGAATATGACGTAAAAGTTGTGAAAAGCAGTAATGGCCAATCAGAAGCAAGATATAGAATTAAGACAGAAATCATTCTTTTCGGCAAAACACACCCAATTTATTTAACATTGAGTGACCGTGAAGAAATGCGTTTTCCTGTACTTTTGGGACGAAATTTTTTAAGTAAAAAATACATGGTGGATATAAATAAAACCAACCTTTCCTTTAAACTAAAAACCAAAAAATGAATATTAAGATATTATCGGCAAACAGCCATTTATATTCCACCCAACGCCTTGTAGAAGCAGCAAAGAAAAGAAAGCACGACGTTGAGGTAATTAACCACGCCAAGTGTGATATTGTAATTGAAAAGAAAAATCCTGTAATCTATTATAAAGGCCACAAACTGGATCATACCGATGCGGTAATACCACGTATTGGAGCCTCGGTTACTTTTTACGGAACGGCAGTAGTACGCCAGTTTGAAATGATGCGTGTTTTTACAACTACGGAAAGCCAAGCATTGGTGCGCTCGCGAGATAAGCTACGAAGCTTGCAGGTACTTTCCCGCGCTGGATTAGGATTGCCTAAAACAGTTTTTACCAATTATTCCAAAAACGTAAAGGAGATTGTAGACCAAGCTGGTGGAGCACCCGTAATAATTAAATTATTGGAAGGAACACAGGGTATTGGAGTTATTTTGGCCGAAACCCGAAAAGCAGCAGAATCTGTTATTGAAGCGTTTAATAATCTTCAGGCGCGGGTGATAGTGCAAGAATTTATAAAAGAAGCCGGTGGCGCCGATATTCGTGCTTTTATTGTTGACGGTCAGGTAGTTGGGGCAATGAAAAGACAAGGTAAAGAAGGTGAATTCCGAAGCAATTTGCACCGAGGTGGAACGGCAACCGTTATAAAACTTACCGATGAGGAAGAAACTGCAGCGTTAAAAGCTGCAAAGGCAATGGGCCTTGGAATTGCAGGGGTTGACATGCTTCAATCGGCACGTGGGCCACTTATTTTGGAAGTAAATTCCTCCCCTGGTTTGGAAGGTATTGAGCAGGCCACGGGAAAGGATATCGCAAATTCAATTATAAAGTACATAGAGCGTAACGTTTAATTATGGCAAAAAAGGAGGAACGTGATATTGTAATTTTAAATGAACGGATTGCTCTTGGCGAAAGCCGTACAGTAGATTTCAGCATTGCGAAACTTTATACTTCTACAAAAGTTGAAATTCCTATTATTATTGAACGCTCAAAAATTCCGGGACCAACGGTTTTAATTACAGCTGCTATCCACGGCGATGAAATAAACGGGGTGGAAATAGTACGACAGCTTATTGCCCGAAAATTGAATAAGCCCAAGCGGGGCACCATTATCTGTATTCCAATTTTAAACGTATTTGGTTTTTTGAACGGAGACCGTTCTTTTCCCGATGGGCGCGATCTTAATAGGGTTTTTCCCGGCACAAAAACGGGCTCGCTTGCAAGCCGCGTGGCCTATCATTTCACAAAAAAAGTTTTACCGCACGCAGATTATTGCCTTGATTTTCATACAGGTGGCGCCAGCCGTTTTAATGCAGCGCAAATACGTATAAAACCTGGCGATGAAAAATTACTTGAACTTGCAAAGGTTTTTAATGCTCCCTTTACGGTTTTTTCAAACACTATAGAAAAATCATATCGGAATACCTGCCATAAAATGGGCATTCCCATTTTACTTTTTGAAGGTGGAAAAAGTCGCGAAAGCAATAAACATATTGCTAAAGAAGGAGTAGATGGTATCTTACGGGTACTGGCCCATTTGGATATGTTAGGAAAAAGACACTTAGCTCCCGAACCAAATGCCAAAACGGTTATTATTGAAAAAAGTAAATGGATACGCGCATACCGCAGCGGTTTGCTTCACGTAAAAATAGACTGTAATAAACACGTGGAAAAAGGGGAGTTTTTGGCTACCATAACTGATCCTTATGGAAAAATGCGCTTTAAGGTTACTTCACCAAACGAAGGTTATATAATAAATGTGAACCAATCGCCTATTGTAAACCAAGGCGATGCTATTTTTCATATTTCAACGGTAAATACTGCAAATACAGAAGCTGAAGAGATGGAAGATTAAGGCTATGGAAAAGAAGGCGCTTCGGTTGAAATACAAAAAACTACGTGAAAATCTTTCCCAAGATTCAATTGACGAAATGAGTCTTCAAATTGCAAACCAAGCTTTAAAACTTCCTATTTGGGATAAAACCTATTACCATATTTTTCTTCCCATTTCCGAGAAAAATGAAGTAAATACAGAATATTTGATGCATATTTTGCAGGGAAAGGACAAAAGTATTGTCGTTTCAAAAGCAGATTTTTCAAATGGGGAAATGCATCATTTTCTATTGCAGGAAAATACTGTTTTAAAAACCTCAGCGTATGGTATTCCAGAACCTGTTTCGGGTATTGAAGTTGCTGCGAAAATGCTGGATGTAGTTTTCGTCCCTCTTTTAGCTTATGACGCCAAGGGTCATCGCATCGGCTACGGAAAAGGGTTTTACGATCGGTTTTTGAAACATTGCAATTCTGAAGCTATATTAATTGGGCTTTCCTTTTTTGAGCCCGAACCAGAAATTTTCTTTGAAGCTACCGATGTGCCTTTAAAATTTTGTATTACACCAAAAAAAATAATTGATTTTAAAAATAACCCGTTATCTTTATGAAGTTAAAATCTTATTAACCAATTAGATAAAATTATGGAATCAACGAATCAACCAATGGGTCCTCCGCCAGATAATAATTTGGTTTGGGCAATTTTATGTACCGTTTTATGTTGCTTGCCTTTGGGCATTGTATCAATTATTAAATCCACAAAAGTGAGGGAGCTTTGGGCCCAAGGCGATACTGTCGGCGCACAAAAAGCCGCCGATGAAGCCAAAAAATGGGCCATTTGGGGTGCGGTAGCTGCAGCCGTGGTGTGGGTTCTCTACGTAATATTCTTTGTATTTATAGGATTAGGTGGAGCTTTTGCAGGATACTAATAAAATTTGGAAATTAGCCCTCATAGTTACATTATTCGGGGGCTTTTTTCTTATTTATTTTTTTTATAATCCTTCGGAAAATTCTTTTTTTATTCCCTGCCCCTTTCATTATATAACAGGGTTTTTCTGCCCCGGCTGTGGTTCACAAAGAGCCATTCATTTGTTGCTTCATGGAGATTTAGTTGGAGCATTTAGATTTAACCCATTAATGGTTTTAACGCTGCCGATTCTAATTTACGGTTTGGGAATTACGATTGCCAATTGGTTTTTTGGAACAAAGCATAGGTTTATGCTTTTTTATAGCAAGCTTTTTATTTTTGGATATTTTGGATTCGTTATTCTTTATTGGATACTCCGTAATTTACCGTTTTACCCATTCAATTTGCTGGCACCCTCTAATTAAGTATTAATTAGTCTCTTTCTTCGGAAATGCTTTTTTGTTGAAAAGAAGCAATAAAATTACCCCTATGCTTATTGAAGAATCCGCAATATTAAAAACCGGATCAAAAAAGGTGAAGTACTCTCCTCCCCAAAATGGGACCCATTCGGGCAATGTGCCGCCAAATAGTGGAAAATAAAGCATGTCTACTACCTTTCCGTGGAATAGCGTGCCGTAACCTCCTTCATCGGGAAATAGAGTTGCTACTTGGTGGTGGCTATCATTAAATATAATGCCGTAAAATACAGAATCGATTATATTCCCCAAAGCGCCCGCAAAAATCAATGCAATGCAAAAAATGAGGATTCTGGGCATGTTCTTTCTAACAGAATCCCAAAGCCAATAACCTATTCCTGCAATAGCCACAATTCTAAATAGAGTTAAAAAGAGTTTTCCATATTCTCCAGGAATCTTAGCGCCCCAAGCCATTCCTTCATTTTCTACAAATAGAATACGGAACCAATCAAACACCCGGATTTCTTCACCCAAAACAAAGCTTGTTTTAATATAAAACTTTGAAATCTGATCTATCAATAAAATCAGAATAATAATAAAAGTGGCTTTTTTCAGGCTCATAGGGTTTTTCTTTCTTCACTTTTACGTGGAAATGTGAGGCTCTCCTTAACTAAGGCTATAAAGAGCGCTGCAAAAATAGCAATATTATTTGGTTTGCAGTAGCCTTATATTACCATTGATGCTTTCTGCTTCAACACTAAATTTTCCGTGTTTGGGAAGCATATTTTCAACAGTTCCATATTTTGAAATGGCAATGCCCGAGACATCTCTTTCAGCAACAACATTAATATTGCCGTCTTTGGTTTTTAAATGGGCATTTCCTGAAAAATTTCGCAATTCACAGTTGGAGTTTTCTATGGAAACAGCAAGCGCGCTAAAGTTTCCCTCTGCAAAAACGGATGCTAGCCTAGATTTGACCTCAACTGAAATTGTACTTGGGACCACCAACATTATTTCCACCGCCAATACTTTATGGGCAGCGAGTTTATCATCTTCCAATAATACAAAAGGAGAAAAGCCTGTTTGTAAAGAGAGTTTATTTTCTGAGAAATGCTCTTCTATAATTATGTCTTCGGAATGTTCCCCCGAAATTTGCACAGAAAGCTTGATATCTTTTCCTTCGGAAGAATTAATCGTAATTTTAAAAACGGCATCGTCTACAATGGAGAGGGTATTTATACCCTCAGCAGAAAATTCTTTTTTAATGGTTTTTTGGGCCATTACGTAATTGCTTCCGAAAAAGATAACAATCAATATAAAGCATAATCTATACATAAACGATTTTCTTAAACACAAACGATATTTATATAAAAAGCCCCGATATTTCGGGGCAATTCATTCAAAGTTAATATGTAATTCTGGTCCTTAATTAATACTGAGCTTAGTCGAAGGACTCAAAAGGGCGTATATAATTTTATTTCTGCATATTCTTTGCCTCGATGCTCAAGGTAGCGTGTGGAACAAGCTTTAAACGTTCCTTGTTTATCAGCTTTCCAGTAACGCGGCAAACTCCGTAAGTTTTATTTTCAATGCGCACCAAAGCGTTTTTAAGATCGCGGATAAATTTTTCCTGACGAATTGCCAATTGTGAATTTGCTTCCTTGCTCATCACCTCACTGCCCTCGTCGAAAGCCTTGAAAGTAGGCGAAGTATCATCGGTGCCGTTATTACTGTCATTTTTATAGGAACTTTTTATAAGCTCCAACTGTTCGGTTGCTTTCTTGATTTTATCGTTCAAAATTGCTCTAAATTCTTCCAGCTCGGCATCTGAATATCTGGTTCTTTCTGTCTCTGTCATAATCTAATGTTTTTTAATGCTTATACGTGTTTCAATATCGTCAAACGCAATTTCTGTTCCTTTATCAATTTGTGGCTTAAATTGCAAAATATCCGTTAATGTCTCTTCTTTTATATACTTCAGGTTTTGGCTTACCGCCTCCGTCAGTTTTTCATTTTCCTCAAGGGTAACCTCAATCCTGTCTGTCACTTCAAAACCGCTGTCTTTTCTCAGGTTTTGTATCCTGTTTACCAATTCACGGGATATCCCTTCATTTCGTAACTCCGGGGTTATTGTAACATCCAGTGCCACAGTAACTCCGTTTGCGTTTGCAACCAACCAGCCCTCAATATCCTGCGAACCTATGATTACATCAGCGAGCGCCAAAATAGTATTTTTTTCGTTAATAAAAACTGATATTTCCCCATCTTTTTCCAAAGTGGCAATTTGTTTTTGGTCAAAGGCTGAAATGGCTGCCGCTACGGCCTTCATATCTTTTCCAAAACGTGGGCCCAAGGCTTTAAAATCGGGCTTTATTTGCTTCACCAACATGCCCGAACCTTCATCTATCAGTTCTATTTCTTTTACGTTTACTTCGCTTTTAATTAAATCTGAAACCGCTAAAATTTCTTCCTTTTCTGAATCTTCCAAAACTGGAATCATAATTTTTTGAAGCGGTTGGCGCACCTTTATCTTCTCTCTTTGTCGTAACGAAAGCACCAATGACGATATTGTTTGCGCCTTCTGCATCTTATGTTCCAACTTTTTATCAATGAACGAAGCGTCTGCCTTTGGAAAATCGGTCAAATGTACCGAAGCTTTTTTGTCTTTTCCGGTTCCTTGCGTTAAATCTTTGTAAAGTCTATCCATAAAAAAGGGAGCTATGGGAGCACCCAATTTTGCTATAGTTTCCAAACAAGTGTAAAGAGTTTGGTAGGCCGAAATCTTATCGTCATTATAGCTGCCCTTCCAATATCTTCTTCGACTTAAACGAACAAACCAGTTGCTCAGATTTTCCTGTACAAATTCTGAAATTGCACGGGTGGCCTTGGTCGGCTCATAATCTGCGTAATAATCATCTACTTTTTGAATAAGCGTATGTAATTCTGAAAGTATCCAACGGTCAATTTCTGGGCGTTTTTCCAACGGAAGGTCTTTTTCAAGATACTCAAAATTATCTAGATTAGCGTAAAGGCTAAAGAAGCTGTAAGTATTGTATAGGGTTCCGAAGAATTTATTGCGCACTTCCGAAATGCCGTCTTGGTCAAATTTCAAGTTGTCCCAAGGATTGGCATTGCTTATCATATACCAGCGTGTGGCATCGGGCCCAAAAACATCCAAGGTTTCAAAAGGATCCACAGCATTGCCTAGACGCTTGCTCATTTTCTGGCCGTTCTTGTCCAAAACAAGTCCGTTGGAAACTACATTTTTATACGCAACATCGTCAAAAATCATCGTTGCTATCGCATGCAATGTATAAAACCAACCACGGGTTTGGTCAACGCCTTCTGCAATAAAATCGGCTTTGCGCCAAGTGTTTTCAACCTTCTCTTTGTTTTCGAAAGGATAGTGCCATTGCGCGTAAGGCATGCTACCACTATCAAACCAAACGTCTATCAAATCGGCCTCGCGCTTCATGGGTTTTCCACTTGGTGAAACAAGCGTTATTCCATCTACTATGTTTTTGTGTAGATCAACCTTTGCATAATTTTCTTCTGAAAAATCGCCAGGTTTGAACCTTTCAAAAATGTCCTTCTCCATGAGTCCAGCGTCCACAGCTTTATTCATTTCGGCTTTCAATTCTTCTACAGAACCAACGATGATTTCTTCTTTTCCATCTTCTGTTCTCCAAATTGGCAATGGAATTCCCCAATAACGAGAACGCGAAAGGTTCCAATCGTTGGCGTTTGCGAGCCAATTGCCAAAACGGCCTTCACCGGTGGCTTTTGGTTTCCAGTTTATTCCTTTGTTAAGCTCGAACATTCTATCGCGGAACTCGGTTACTTTTATAAACCAGGAGTCCAACGGATAGTACAAAATCGGTTTGTCCGTACGCCAGCAGTTTGGGTAGCTGTGCAAATATTTTTCAACTTTAAAAGCTTTATTTTCTGTCTTTAATTTTATTGCTATTTCAACATCAACCGATTTTTCAGGCGCTTCGGAATCTTCGTAATATTCATTTTTTACATATTTGCCTGCTAGTTCCTTCATTTCCGGACGGAACTTTCCTTGCAAATCCACAAGAGGAACTAGATTTCCGTTTTCGTCTTTTACTAACATTGGCGGTATTTCCGGAATCGCTTCTTTTGCAACCTTTGCATCATCGGCACCAAAGGTTGGCGCGGTGTGTACAATTCCTGTTCCGTCTTCAGTAGTAACAAAATCGCCCGCAATTATTCTAAAAGCATTTTCGGGATTGTCGTGTGGTCTTGCATAATCCAAAAGCTGTTCGTAACGAATTCCTACTAAATCTGAACCCTTGAATTCTTTCGCAATAAAATATGGAATTACTTTATCTCCCTGCTTATAAGATTCGAGGATCTCTTCATTTGGTTTCTCCTCGTAATTTTTTGCAAATTGGCTCTCAACAAGGTTTTTCGCCAAAATAACATTTATGGGCTGAAAGGTATATTGATTAAATGTTTTCACTAAAACATAATCAATTTTTGGCCCCACAGTTAATGCCGTATTACTAGGCAATGTCCAAGGTGTGGTAGTCCAAGCCAAAAACCAAATATTGTTTGACTCTTCGCCTAAAAAATCTGGCAATGTTTCTGCCATAGCCTTAAACTGTGCAACCACAGTAGTATCTGTAATATCTTGATATGTCCCCGGTTGATTGAGTTCGTGCGAGCTTAAGCCTGTTCCCGCTTTTGGTGAATATGGTTGAATTGTATAACCTTTGTAAAGCAGTTTCTTATTGTAGATTTCCTTCAAAAGCCACCATACGGTTTCCATATATTTTGGTTCGTAGGTAACGTATGGGTCGCTCATATCTACCCAATACCCATATTTTTCGGTAACCTTATTCCAAACATCCGTATAGCGCATTACTGCCTTTTTGCAAGCTGCATTATATTCTTCTACGGAAATCTTTTTGCCAATGTCTTCTTTGGTTATGCCGAGCTCTTTTTCAACACCCAACTCAATAGGCAAACCGTGGGTATCCCAACCTGCTTTCCTGTCAACCTTAAATCCTTTTTGGGTTTTATAACGGCAAAAAATATCCTTGATGGCACGTGCCATTACGTGGTGAATTCCGGGAAGGCCATTTGCAGAGGGAGGCCCTTCAAAAAACACAAATGGTTTCGCTCCTTCGCGAATGGAAATACTCTGCTCAAAGATATTTTCTTCTTTCCAAAAATCGAGTACTTCTTCCGCCAGTTTAGGGAGGTCTAGCCCTTTATATTCTTTAAATTTCTTGCTCATAATGTGGGTGTTGCAATAAAGTTTGCAAAAGTAAACAATTTTGAAGAAATGCATGTCGGTTTTCCAAAGAGAAAGGGGCAGATAATATTCGGAATAATAGCAAGATTGGGTTTAAATTCTCTACCTATGTCAACTTTTTTAAAGCTTTTCTTCTAAATAAGGTTCATAATTTTGAATACTCCATTTTTTCCCCCAAATTTGAAGTCTCTTTAAAGCTTTCTTTATAATACAGTTAACTAATGAAAAAAATATATCTTTTCCTGCTTCTCGCAACAATTTCATTTGCTTCAGTTCAATCACAAATACTTGACCCTGTAAAATGGTCTACAAGTATTAAAAAAATATCGGAGACCGAATACGATCTTATTGCAAAGGCTTCAATTGAAGACAAATGGCATCTTTACTCTCAGGAAGTTCCACCCGATGGACCATTACCAACACTTTTTACGTTTGAGGAAAATGCCGCATATAAATCCGTAGGAAAGATAAAGGAGAGCAAAGGAATTACCGAACACGACCCCGTGTTTGATATGGTAATTACATTTTTTGCGAACACCGCAACATTTACAAAACGAATTCAATTAACTGGTGATAAAGGCACTACGGTAAAAGGGGAGGTAGAATTCATGGTTTGTGATGATACACGCTGCTTACCGCCTTCCTATGTTGATTTAGTTTTCGAGATACCTGCGCCCAAAAAAACTGAAACAGATGTAACCCCACAAAACACAGACAACCCTAAAATATCAGAAGAAACCACTGAAATTGCGGAAGATACTGCCGTAGTTGACACCTTATCAGAAACTAATGTAGTAGCAAATGACACTATTAAAGCAGCTTCAGCCGAAGCTCTTTCGGCTGTTGAGCAAAATAAAAAACAAGAAGAAAAAGGACTTTGGACCATCTTTTTTATTGCTTTCCTTTCAGGTTTTGCGGCATTGCTAACTCCCTGTGTTTTTCCAATGATTCCTATGACCGTAAGTTTTTTTACGAAGCAAAGCAAAACAAAAGCAAAGGGTATAAAAAATGCTATTATTTATGGGATTTCAATAATTATCATTTATGTATTATTAGGGATACTAGTAAGTATCATATTTGGCCCCCAAGCACTAAATGCTCTATCAACCAATGTCTGGTTTAATCTTATTTTCTTTGTTCTATTAATTGTTTTTGCAGTTTCCTTTTTAGGGGCTTTTGAAATTATGTTGCCAAATTCGTGGGCAAACAAAGTAGACTCCCAGGCAGACAGAGGTGGGTTAATCGGTATCTTTTTTATGGCCCTTGCTTTGGCTATTGTCTCCTTTTCTTGTACGGGCCCTATTGTGGGAACGCTTTTAGTTCAAGCTGCAGCTGGGGGAAGTCAAGTTGGACCCATAATTGGAATGTTTGGGTTTTCTTTGGCAATTGCGCTACCTTTTACACTGTTTGCAGCGTTTCCAGGATGGATGAATTCATTGCCAAAATCTGGAGGCTGGTTAAATACCGTAAAAGTAGTATTGGGCTTTTTGGAACTAGCTTTGGCATTTAAATTTCTTTCAAATGCAGATCTTGTTCTGCAATTGCACTGGTTGGAACGTGAGGTTTTCCTAGCAATTTGGATCGCTATTTTTGGTGCCCTGGCTCTCTATCTCTTCGGAAAAATACAATTGCCTCATGATTCGCCATTAACGCATATCTCTGTTGGCAGACTTAGCCTCGGGCTACTAGTTTTAGCATTTACTGTTTATATGATTCCTGGGCTATGGGGTGCGCCCTTAAACCTGATTAGCGCTTTCCCTCCCCCATTAGATTACGCCGAATCGCCTTATGGTGTTGGCAATTCAAAAGTTGGAGGAGGTGCAGTTGCGAGCGAAGATCACAACTTACCCGAAGGGGCCCATCTCTTGGCTCCACATCAAATTTTAGCATTCAACGATTATGACAAAGGACTAGCATATGCAAAAACAGTAGATAAGCCGGTAATGATTGATTTTACAGGTTGGGCCTGTGTAAATTGCCGAAAGATGGAGCAAAACGTTTGGGTAGATGACAAGGTATTGAATATGTTGAAAAACGAAGTAGTGCTTATATCGTTATATGTTGATGACAAGCGTAAACTTGAAGATGATGAAATTGTGGATTCGCGTTTAAAACCAGGTAAAAAACTTAAGTATATTGGGCAAAAATGGAGTGAATTGCAAACCATCAAATATAAAACCAATTCGCAACCCTTCTATGTTTTAATGGACCATAATGAGGACAACCTTATTGAACCAGTGGGTTATACGCCAGACATTGAAGAGTATTATGGATGGCTACAAAAAGGAGTGGCCGCCTTCAAAAAATAAAAACTAAGTCGCTTATTGTAAGCAGTATTGCTTAATTTTAAATAATCTTAAAACAGAAGGGATGATATCTTCGGAAGAAAAATTGAAGACTACAGCTTTGGAAAAGTATTTTGAGCCTTTCCGAAAGAACATCGTGGGCATTGAGCAAGAATTTGATTCTCCCTTCGGAAGAAAAAAAATAATCTATACCGACTGGACCGCCAGTGGTAGATTGTACGCTCCAATTGAAGAAAAAATGCTGAAGGAGTTTGGCCCTTTTGTGGCAAATACCCACACCGAAACCTCGGTCACTGGCACAGCAATGACCAAAGCATATCACGAAGCGCGAAAAATTATAAAAAAACATGTGAATGCCAATGAGAATGATGTTCTCATTACTTGCGAAAGTGGAATGACAGGTGCCATAAATAAGTTTCAGCGCATTTTGGGATTAAAGATTCCTGAAAATATAAAGCCCTACACCGAAATACCCAATGAAATTAGACCGGTAATTTTCGTGACCCACATGGAGCACCACAGCAACCAGACTTCTTGGCTGGAAACAATTGGTACCGTAGTAGTGGTTCCACCAAATGACGATGTTTTGGTGTGTATGAAAAATTTTGCGGAAACCGTAGAAAAATATAAAGATCACTCCATAAAAATTGCTGCTGTAACGGGCTGTTCAAATGTAACGGGAATTCAAACTCCCTACCACGAAATAGCAAAACTGATGCACCAAAATGGTGGGCTTTGTTTTGTAGATTTTGCCTGTTCTGCTCCCTATATTTCAATAGATATGCACCCTGAGGAAGAAGGTGCGCATTTGGATGCAATTTTCTTTTCGCCACATAAATTTTTAGGCGGACCAGGCTCTAGTGGCGTACTTATTTTCAACAATAATCTTTATAAAAATACTATTCCTGACAATCCTGGAGGTGGTACTGTATCGTGGACCAACCCATGGGGAAACCATAAGTACATTGATGATATTGAAACTCGTGAAGATGGCGGAACTCCTGGTTTTCTACAAACCATTCGTACAGCACTTTCCATTAAATTGAAAGAAAAAATGGGGGTCGATAATATTCTAAAACGTGAACATGAACTTTTGGATATTATATTTGAAAAGTTAGGAGACGTTCCAAACCTCAAAATTCTTGCACCCCAAACGCAAGACAGATTGGCCGTTATCAGTTTTTATATTGATGATCTACACTTCAATCTGGGTGTAAAATTGCTCAATGATCGTTTCGGAATACAAACCCGCGGCGGCTGCTCCTGCGCAGGTACATATGGCCACTATTTGCTTCACGTAGACCAGGAAACCTCGAACAACATTACTTGTGAAATTGATGGGGGCGACCTAACCCACAAACCAGGCTGGATTAGAATGTCTATCCACCCCACAACCACCTCTGCGGAAGTGGAATATGTTTGTGATTCCATAAAACAACTAGCAGAGAATTTTCCGGAATGGAGTAATGACTATAAATACAATTCCAAAAGCAACGAGTTTTTTCATCAAAACGAAAAAACCGACAACACCATGGAAACGTGGTTTGCTTTTTAAAAGCTATTCAAAAACTTGAAAAAACTCCTACTTCTCAGCTTCCTATTTTCTTTTAGTCTTTCTGCACAGGAATATGTAGATCTTTTTCGAGTTGGCTACGGACAAACGTTCAACAATGATTTTGAAGGAACTGACAGTAGTACTTATGTGAAGTTTTTCGATGTGGGTTTTACTTTTCCGGTTGTCCTTAATGAAAATCAAGCTTTGATAACCGGGGCAGATTTCAGTAGAAACAATCTGCAACTTTTCCCCGAGGCTGAATATACCAGTTTGTACAGTACAAATTTAAAGTTGGGCCTAGCTTCCACTTGGTCTGAAAAATGGAGCACGACCATCGTTCTGCTCCCAAAAATAGCTTCCGATTATAAAAATATTTCGGGAGATGATTTTTATTTGGGTGGTTTCGCTTTGCTAAAACTGAAGAAAAATGAAAATCTTAAATACCGCTTTGGCGTTTATGCCTCACAAGAAGCTTTTGGCCTTTTTACTACTCCAATTTTAGGCTGGTACTATTTGAGCCCGAACAAGCGGTTTGAGATGGATATGAGCCTGCCCATTTCGGCAGATGTAAGTTATAAACTTGGCATCACTACTGTAGGGATGGACTATTTTGGCATTGGACGAAGCTATAAGGTGCACTACGAAAATCTTCCCACGCTTTACGCTGACCTCAGCTCTTTGGAATTTGCGGGCTATCTGCAGTTTAATACTATGGAAGAAAGTGTTTTGCTGCGTGCAAAGCTGGGCTATTCCAGCAATAATTATGAAATGTATGCTGATGGGGAAAAAATGGATTTGGGCGTTTCCGCTTTTAGCTTTGGTGATGACCGAACCCAGTTAAATCCTTCACTAAACGGCGGAGTTTTTTTTAAATTGGAAGCAATTTATAGATTTCATCTCAAGAAAAAATCTGAAACTGATAAGCCTGTTTCAAATTAAATTTCAAAATAAAAAATTTTATCTTTAGGTTATGGAAAGAACCTGTCCGGAATGCGGAGATAAGATAATAGGGCGCGCTGACAAAAAATTTTGCAGCGATTCTTGCCGCAATACACATAACAATTTTCTCAACAAGGATAATAAAAACCTGGTTAGAAACATCAACAACCGACTTCGAAAAAATTACAGGATTCTTGAAAAACTAAACACTGAGGACAAAACAAAAACCACAAAAGACAAACTTTTGCGAATGGGCTTCAGTTTTGATTATTTCACGGGAATTTATACCACTAAAACGGGTTCCACCTATTTCTACCTATATGATCAAGGATACCTTCCCCTCGACAATGACTTCTTTCTTTTAGTTAAAAAGGATATTAAATAAGTGGTTAAAATTTCAAGAACATTAACACATAAGCCTGTGTGGGGTTTAATTTGGCATATCATTATACATAATGTAACACTCCTTTAACCCAAGCGGTTTCATATATGAAGTATCTTTAAATTTCAAACAAAAAAACTACTTTATTATGAAAACGAAAAATCTTTTAACAATGCTGATGCTGTTTTTTAGCATCACCTTATTTGCACAAAATGCAGACGACAAAAAAGTAATTAATGATGCCGAAAAAGCAAAAGCAGCTTTTCTTGAAGCTAATCCAAAAATGCAGGGTTATTTTGACGACGCAAAGGCATATGCTATTTTTCCAAACGTCGGGAAAGGTGCGCTAATTGTGGGAGCCGCCTCTGGAAATGGCGCTGTATATGAGCGAGGCGTATTAGTAGGAATGGCTAACTTAAAACAGTTGGACGTTGGTGCACAGATAGGTGGAAAAGCTTACAGCGAAATTATTTTCTTTAAAACAGATAAAGCTGTACAGAAATTTATGGACGATGATTTTCAATTTGGCGCAAATATGTCGGCTATTGCCGTTAATCAAGCTCCACCTTCTTTTGATGTTACCTATAATGACGGAGTAGCTGTCTTCACACTTCCTAAAGAAGGATTGATGGCGGAAGTATCAGTTGGTGGACAAAAATTTGATTTTGAGGATTTTGACTAAAATACTCCATTCCTAAAATTTTTATTTAAATATTTTTAAAACCGTTTTAAGTTTTTATTACTTGAAACGGTTTTTCATTTGCAATCACTAGAATAAAAAAATCGTCCGGAAAATTCCCGGACGACTTTATTCTAACAATCAACAATTATGAAATATTATTCTTTCAATAAACGTTTTGTTGTTTCTCCATATTTACCTTTAATCTTAACGTAATAAGAAGCAGCTGCAAGTTGGTGAATATCTATAGGCTTAACAGTACCCATTCCACGTAGGTTTTCTGTTTTGACTAATCTGCCCCTTAGGTCGTAAATTTCCAAACTTTCTAGTTCCACATGCTGCGGGTTGCTAATGTTCAGAATGTTCTTGGCTGGATTCGGATACATCAGTATGCTTCCAAGCGATTGACTGTTGTCTCCAGTACCAAGTACACTTTCAACAATAAGTTCGAAATCACAGGTAGCTATATTTCCGTATTCGTCCGTTGCCGTTAGCGTGATGGTATATGTACCATCCGGTAGCGGTGTTCCCGGAGCTGGATCTTGTGTTGTTAAAGTAATAGGATCGGTACAGTTATCAACCGCAGTTGCCTCTCCAGTTGCAAAATAATCTGGTAATATATAGAATATATTTCCTGGTCCAGGATCAACTGTTTGGTCTGCTGGGCAGGTAATTACAGGTGCTAAGATATCAACAACCGTTACAACCGCAGTACAGGTAGAAAGGTTTCCATTGTTATCCTGGCTAAACACTTGTACAGTTACCGGAGTACCGATATCTGCACAACTGAACTGAGTTATGTCCACGGCCACGGTAAAAATGCCGCAAGCATCATCGTTGGATGCTATCACATCTGTTGGATCTAGAGTAGCAGTACCATCAGCACCCAGCTCCAAAGTGAAATCTTGACAAACAAGTACAGGGCTGGTATTGTCTTCCACAGTTACCGTAGCAGTGCAAGTTGCTGTGTTTCCATTTACATCGGTTACTGTTAATGTTACAGTGTTATCTCCTATATTTGAGCAATCAAAAGTATCGACATCGAGATCATAACTGGCAATGCCACAAGCGTCTGTGCTGCCGTTATCGATATCTGTTCCCACAATGGTTATGGTGCCCGTTACCGGATCCAGTTCTATTGTGATATCTTGACAAACCACTACCGGCGCTGTCACATCCTCTACCGTTACGATTGCCGTACAGGTACTAATGTTGCCGTTTACATCTGTTACAGTTAATATTACATTGTTGTCACCTACATCGGAGCAATCAAATGTATCAATATCAATCGAGATATTTGCCACACCACAGTTATCTGTACTGCCTCCATCCACGTCGGCTGCTGTAATGCTAGCATTGCCAGTTGCATCAAGCTGGATAGTGATGTTCTGACATATAGCCATTGGAGCCTCGTTGTCAATTACAGTAATGGTGAAACTGCAGGTACTAACGTTTCCGTTCACATCGGTTGCAGTGAACTCAATTGTGTTCACTCCCACAGGGAATTGGCTTCCGCTAGGATCACCCATAGTTTGAACTACCGTATCCACGCCACAGTTGTCCAGTGTAAAAGGCATCGGGAAACTCACTACTGCTGAACAAATACCAGCAGTTGTATTGACCATAATATCTCCCGGACATACAATTGTCGGTGGGATGCTGTCCTCTACAGTTACTATAGTAGTACATTGCGAACTATTTCCGTTCACGTCTGTCACTGTTAGTGTAACGGTGTTGGCACCTACATTGCTGCAGTCAAAATCAGTTATATCTATTGAGGTACTTGCTATTCCGCAGGCATCCGTGCTTCCATTATCAATATCAGCAACGGTAATACTCGCCGTTCCGTTGGCATCCAACTGGATCGTGAAAGGAGCGGCACAGTTTGCTACAGGTGGCTCATTGTCCTCAACAGTTACAATGGTTGTACAAGTTGAAGTATTTCCATTCACATCGGTTACCGTTAGGGTCACTGTATTTGGACCTAAGTCAACACAGGTGAAATCTGTAATATCTATCATCGTACTTGCTATTGCACAATTGTCTGTGCTTCCGTTTTCTATATCTGCAACTGTAATGCTCGCCATTCCATTGGCATCCAATTGGATTGTGAAAGGAGCAGCACAGTTGGCAACTGGTGCTTCATTATCGCTTATAGTTACATCAAAACTACAAGTTGCAGTGTTTCCAGATGCATCAGTAACCAGGAACGTATTGGTCGTTGTACCAACAGGGAAGATTGCACCGCTTGGAAGACCTGCTGTTTGGGTAGTAGTTGAACTTGAGCAGTTATCTGTTCCAACAGGAGCAGTATAGGCTATCACAGCTCCGCAAACCCCAGGATCATTTACTTGAGTAATATTTACAGGACAAGTTATTGCTGGCGCTTCGGTATCATTTACCGTAACATCAAAACTGCAGGTTGCGGTATTTCCAGATTCATCCGTTACAACGAATGTATTGGTTGTAGTTCCTATTGGGAAAGTGCTTCCGCTAGGAAGTCCAGCCGTTTGGGTAAGTGTCATTGAAGCATTCCAAGTAATTGTAATTTCACCGTTGCCAGATCTCGATCCCGCCGTTGCAGTTCCATTTATAACACCTCCTACATAGGAAGTTCCACCGCCACCGCCACCGCCGGACCAAGCTCCGCCGCCACCGCCAGCACCGCCACCGCCGCCGCCGCCAGCATAAAAACCGCCGCCGCCGCCACCGCCGCCAGAACCAGTAAATCCACCACAGCCTATCTTACCATCGCCTCCAGTGCCACCAATAGCTAGAATACCGTTCGTTCCAGTTCCTCCTGTATCGCCACAATTAGAATTTCCAGCTCCTCCATTTCCGCCTACTGTATCTGTAGCACCATTGCCTCCATTTCCTCCAAGGCCACATCCACTTCCGATACTTCCAGAATCTCCTAAATTAATATCGCCACCATTTCCGCCATTTCCTCCGGGTCCGGATGCACAGGATCCTTGAGGGCCTCCGGCACCACCGCCACCGCCAGCAGCAACAAGGACTCTATCATTTACAGTCCCTGGGGCAACTCTTATATCACTTGCTCCTCCTCCGTGACCGGATATGTTAGGACCGCTAACACCAGGGTTACCCCCTCCATTAAAGCCATCACTTCCGCCTACGTATATTGACAATACGTCACCAGGAGTAACTGATAGCTCTCCACTTGCCATAGCTCCCAAGCCACCAATACCAACAATTCCTCCTACACCAGATTCTCCTTGCGCTCCATACGCCTCAATCATAATAGAAGTAACTCCAGCTGGAACTGTCCAGTTTTGGACACTACCGGAATATGAGAAAGTTTGTGAACTTGTAGCTCCAGAACTACAATTATCATCCGTATTTACAGTATAATTAACAATAGCTCCACAAACACCAGGATCATTATCAACTATAAAATCTCCGGGGCACGTAATAGTTGGGGCAATATTATCTTCTACAGTTACTGTTGTGGTACAGGTAGAAATATTGCCATTATTATCTGTAACTGTTAATGTTACTGTATTAGCACCAATGTCGGCACAGGAAAATGTATTTGGAGAAACTGAAAGTGTATCAATTCCACAAGCATCTGCTGAGCCTCCATCTACATCAGCCCCACTAATTGTAACGATACCATTTGCGTCAAGTTGTGCTGTGAAGGGTTGACAAGTTGCTATAGGGGCGACATTATCTTCCACGGTTACAGTAGTAGAACAGGTTGAACTATTTCCGTTTACATCGATTACGGTCAAGGTTACCGTATTGGCACCAATATCTGCACAAGTAAAAGATGCTGGAGAAACGCTTAATGAAGCAATTCCACAATTGTCTGTAGAACCATTATCTATGTCTGATGCAGTAATTATTACATTTCCGGTAGCATCAAGCTGTGCGATAAAAGCTTGACAAGTTGCAACAGGAGCTATATTATCTTCAACAGTTACTGTGGCGGTACAAGTATCAAAATTGCCCGCTGCATCGGTTACAGTAAGTGTAACTGTATTTGGACCGACATCTACACAACTAAAAGTATCAATATCAATTGCATAAGAAACTATACCGACGTTATCGGTTGAGCCACCATCTACATCGGCAGCAACAATAGTTACGGACCCTGTAGCATCCAATTGTGCTGTAATATTTTGACATATTGCTACGGGTGGTTCAGTATCATCAGGCAATATAGTATATATACATCCTGATTGAGCAGTAGGGACAAATTCAGCAGTATCATTATTAACCCAATATTGGATGTCATTAATTATTGCTGCCAATTCACTAGCCGNACCAGTAATAGGAAATCCACCGGGTACAGAACTGCAATCAAACTGCCAGTTATCAACTTCCGTTTCGGGAGTTCCTGCTACATATAGTCGAATAGCATTTATACCATTGGTTAATTGATCGGGTAAGGCCGTAGTTGTGTTTGAAGTATTTGCTCCATCCCAATCGGCATCTGTAGTTACACCTGGGTCCACATTACTATGTATTGCAGTAATAAAATTAGGTGAAGCAGCTGTACCTTGGTAAGCCAATAACTGATCGCCCACAGAAGATAATACACTTGCAGCCATAAAACTTCCCGATAGTGTAACAATATCNCCTGCATTCATTGCAGAGGGAGCATACCAAGTGGCACTACCATCGCCCCCAGAACCTACACAAGATATAGTATTGGGGTTTGAAACACCGCAATCTGTAAATTTAATATTTGTTCCAGCTATAATATCTTTCAAAATTATAAATGCAAAACCATCATTTCCATCTAGGTTAAAACCTACGAATGCGATATCACCGGCATTCAATGTTGTAGAGGGCGGTTCGTTTATGGTTACAGGTATTGTACAGGTAGCACTGTTCCCAGCTTCATCTGTAGCAGTTAAAACAACTGAATATACACCAACTCCAACCATTGTTCCCGTAGTGGGTGCTTGCGTAATTACAATGTTAGCTGGTATTGAAACATTATCTGTTGCGGTAGTCCCAGTTACTAAATCTGGAATTGCAGCCATACCATTTACGCCTGCTGTAATTGGTGCCGGTGTGGGTGCACAAGTAATAACAGGTGGAGTGGTATCACCACCTCCACTAATTGTAAAAGTACATCCAGCTTCAAGTGCGGGATTATAAGGAGTAGTATTGTCACTTACCCAATTTGCTCTATTATTTACGATAGCTCTTATTTGAGCTGCTGATCCAGAAACAGGCCCTCCTGCCACTGTACAGCTAAACTGCCAATTATCTGATTCAGGAATTAAACGAACTGCAGTTGTTCCTGTAGTTAAAGCGTTGGGAAGAGCTGATGTAGAATTGGAGGTTGCAGCACCATCCCAATTAGCATCATCTCCAGATGCATCATTATATTGTAATCCAGCTATAAATATGGGTGCTGCAGTTGAGCCTTGAATAGCAAAAAGCTGATCGCCAATACTACTGAAAGCTGCTGGAAATAGCGGCCCCATGTCTATGGTTACAACTTCTCCAGCTGTTCTGGCCACTCCGGAAGTCCATGTAAATTCGCCATCACCATTGGTGGCAAAAAATCCGGTGCCATCATTCCATCCCATATCGGTAAAAATAATAGTAGTCGCAGCATCAATATCTTTCAAAAGAACAAAGGCTACGGTATCATCTGTATTTGTTGCTCCATCAGAATTACTTCCAACAAAAGCAATATCTCCGGCAGTTAATACCGTTTGGCTATTGCCCAAAAAAGTAGCAAAAAGCAATAAAATTAATATGGTAGTTTTTTTCATAATTTTTAGAGTTTTGGTTAAGTCAAATCTGGGGAGATTTATTAATTGGATATTGTTAATTCCTTGAAGGAAATACTCCTTGTAGCGCAATTATATAGCGAACTACCATATAGGGCTGCATATTGTTTATTGCTTGGCCTCCTCCAGTATTGGCTACTGATGTATTTGACATTGCCACATCAGAAGAAACACCAAATGCGTTTGTACCGTCCCCGGCAATAAAAGCACCGTTCGGGTCATCAGTAGTTCCTTCAGCTTTCGCATTTATAGCATGCCCGTGTGATGGCATTTGTGCAACGATTAAGGTATTGGTCTCTGTACCAGATTTTTGCCCCATTTGACGNGGAGTAAGGCCAGGACCAGAACCCGTGTGTACTGCAACTCTTCCTCTCATCTCTGGAAGACCAAATGAAGTTCGGCCATCACCTCCATAGGTCGTTCCCAACAAAGAGAAAAGAGCCTGGTTTGAATTGATAGGCAATAATTGGCCATCACAATTGGCCCATTGTCGTGGGTTAAAATTACCTCCAAACATGGAGATTTCTGCAAGTGTTGGATCTGATATTGACATAGTACTTAATTTAAAATATTATTTAATTTCTTGAAGGAAATACCCCTTGGAGCGCAATTATATATCGGACTACCATATAGGGTTGCATATTGTTTATTGCTTGACCTCCACCAGTATTGGCTACTGATGTATTTGACATTGCTACATCTGCTGAAGCACCAAAGGCGTTTGTACCGTCCCCGGCAATAAAAGCGCCACTTGGATTATCGGTGGTTCCTTCTTCTTTAGCATTTATANCATGCCCGTGTGACGGGAGTTGTGCAACTGTTAAAGTATTTGTTTCTGTTCCTGACCTTTCCCCCATTTGTCGTGGAGTAAGCCCTGGACCGGAACCTGTGTGGACTGCCACCCTTCCTCTCATTTCAGGAAGACCGAAAGTAGTTCTACCGTCACCACCATACATAGTGCCTAAAATTGAAAATAAAGCCGTGTTCTGTGAAATTGCTAATAACTGGCCATCACAATTGGCCCATGATCGTGGGTTGAAGTTTCCGCCAAACATGGAGATTTCTGCAATAGTTGGATCGTAAATTGACATAATATATTTTTAAATTAGTTAGTAATTATGGTTAGACTGAAAAATTAAAATGAATGGTTGTTTCCCCTAAAAAAGTTTCTTTTTGAGGAAATAATTTTTCACCTAAATTTCTGTTTTTTTCCCAATGCTCGCTTGTAATATGAGCGCCTTGTTCAGTTAAAGCCAGTTCTGTGAAAGAAATGTTTTCCGAACTTGAAACTTTGAAATAAATTCGAGCGCTTTTGCCTTTCTCTTTATTTGGGAAATCAGTTATAAATTGATAATTGCCTTCATCATCGGTTTTGAGTTTTGCGCGATGCCTATATTTTGAGGAGTTTGGAGAAAGATGCCATACTTCTACAGTGGCATTTTTTAAAGGAGTAATACCATTTTTATCATAAAGGGTTCCCTTAACTGCAACCGAATTAGAACTGAAAACCCCAGATCTCAAATCTGTTTTGGTCTCAGCAAATGGATTATAGCCTAAATACGGGCATTCAGAAGTAAAAGCACTTGTAAGTGTGGGGTTCAATACAGCTAGACCTGTTATGGCAAAAGCAGAATTGCGCATAAATAGCCTACGCGAAGTAGTGTTTTTCATAATTGGTTAGTTAGTTATCTTAAAATTTACAGTCTTTTTAAGAGAAGGTTTTCATACTCTTATCTTTAAAAAATGTGAACTGTATATATTTGACATGCAAGGTATAAAAATATTTGCGGAAGCCTATACGTAGTACTACGTAAATTAAATTGCCCTTTTTAAATGTATATTAGCACTGCTAAAAGTGAAATTATGCCTACCAACAATGCAAAAAGAAAATTAGCCGAAATCACTCAAAATTTAATTTCTGAAAANGTTGAAGCTGACGNTCTAAAAAAATCCATAGAAGAACTAAAATCACTCCTCGAGAAAGTTTCGGGCCTAAACCAAGAAGCTCCCATAAACTCCGAAAACATTTTATTGCCAAGTGGAAAAGCCATCGGCCCCAAATGGGCAGGAATGTGCCTAGAGGATATTCCGCGTACGCATAAATTCATAAAAGGCATACATTCAGCCGTACAGGAGGTTCTGGAAAAAAATCCTAAAAAACCCGTTACCATACTTTATGCAGGCACAGGGCCTTATGCAACACTGGTCTTACCCTTGCTATCTCTTTTTGAGCCCTCCCAACTCCAACTCATTTTACTGGAAGTAAATACCGTAAGTATTGAAAGCTTAAAGAGAATTATTAAAGGTTTTGATGCCTATGAATATATAAAAGCCATTTATCATTGTGATGCCGCAAATTTTATCGTGCCCTCAGAATTTGAAACAGATATTCTCTTAGTAGAGTGTATGCAGCATGCACTGGTTCGCGAGCCCCAAGTGGGCATTACCTATAATCTGCTCCCCCAGATGAANGATGAAGTTATCTTGATTCCCGAAGAAATTTCACTTCATGTGGCACTTATTGACCTAGAAAAAAAAGCTGAATATTTAACCAATGATAATAATTCAAAAAAGGACTACTATGAAAATTCCGATTCTGTATTTANACTCAACAAAAAGGAAGTNCTTGAAAAGAGTACTGAATTTAAAGAAGAAGGCTTTCAATTTCCAGAGAGAGAAGTGTCTTTTACTGAAGAGCAGTTAAGCAATTATGATTTCATTGCAGTCTCAACTGAAATAACCATTTTTAAAAATATTTCCTTAAGCATTGACGAAAGTGGCTTAACAGCACCTATGCTCTTAGCAGACCTTAATCACGACCAAAAGGTAACCGGAGCCAAAACCCAATATGTTGTAGGCACAGAGCCTGGATTGGNTTCACAATTGNTACGTTCCTAAAACTAAAAAGTTATCCCTTAAAGCGCAAGTATCACCAAGATAGCACTCACGGAAATAAAGATCCACAACGAAAACCCAAGAATCATCGGTTTCCAGCCAGCAGATTTTATTTTCTCCAGGGAAAGTCCGGCTCCTATCAAAAAGAGGGTGAGCACCAATAATGACTTTGAAATACGCGTAATACCTTGGGTTAAAACTTCGGGAATAGGCAGGTAACTATTCAATATTATTGCCAAGATGAAAAAGAATATAAAGTAAGGAATCTTCACGCTTTTCCCTTTTCCCTTAAAGAGAAATACCGAAAAGAGGGAAAGCGGAATAATCCAAAGTGCCCGGGCCAGCTTCACCGTTGTAGCTACTTTTAACGCTTCATCCCCAAAAGTATAAGCGGCGCCCACCACCGAACTGGTATCGTGAATGGCAATGGCACACCACAGGCCAAACTGATGCTGGCTCAACTCAAACAAATGACCCAATGGTGGAAAAATAATCAATGCGATGGAATTCAGTAAAAAAATAACCCCCAACGAGATGGAAATATCTTTTTGGGAAGCATTGATTACGGGAGCAACCGCGGCAATGGCACTACCGCCACAAATAGCAGTTCCCGAAGAAATGAGGTGGCTACCCTTTCGGTTCATTTTTAATAGTTTCCCAAAAAAATAACCCAAAACCAAAGTGGCCACAATGGAAAAAACGGTAAGTAAAAAACCATCCCTTCCGGCCGTCAAGGTTTCCTTTAAATTCATTCCAAAACCCAAACCAACAACNGCTATCTTCAATAGCCAGTTTACCGCTTTGCCGTTTAGGGTTAAAAAAGGATTTCCCAAAAAATAAGTAAATAAAAAGCCGCCTACAAGTGCTATCGGGCTGCTTACATAGCCCAAAATACACAGGACCATGCAAATTACAAACAGTACTTTTACTACAGTTTCATTCCCTTGTACCCAATCTTTCATACTTATAAATCATTTTATGAAAAACGAATCCTTTCTCTTTCATATTGGTATTATTGGAGACTTCAGCTTTATTGNGTATTGAAATTACTATCCCTACTCCAAAAGTACTAAATGAAAAATTCTTAAGCTTCAAAAGATTTAATACCTTTAAATTTCTAATTTAAAACGCAATCATGAAATTAATTTTCTTTAAAATAAAAGTCTTTTTTCTTCTCCTCTTCTTCGTTACTGTTTCGGTTAACGCCCAAGTTTTGACCAATTCACAGATTGACAGTTTGGTTCAAAAAACAATGAAAACCTTTGATGTGCCCGGTATGGCAGTAGCGGTGATAAAAGATGGCAAGATTTACCATAAAAACACCTACGGCGTCCGTTCCTTAAAAACAGGGAAAGAAGTAAACGAGAACACCCTTTTTGGCGTAGCCTCAAACACCAAAGCTTTTACCACCGCCGCTCTCGCACAATTGATTGACCAAGGAAAGTTAAGTTGGGACACGAAGGTAACCGATGTTATTCCAGAATTTAAACTGCACGACCCATACGTAACCGCCGAATTTACGGTACGCGATCTGGTAACCCACCGCAGTGGNCTGGGCTTNGGCGCGGGTGATTTAATGATTTTCCCGGCAAACAATACAACTACCAAAGCCGAAATGATCCACAACCTTAGGTACCTAAAACCAGTTTCATCCTTCCGATCAAAGTTTGATTATGACAACCTGCTTTATATTGTAGCCGGTGAAATAGTGGCAAGGGTTTCTGGCAAAAGCTATGATGATTATATTGCTGATAATTTCTTCAAACCTTTGGGAATGGACCGNTCCCTACTTTCCATTCCTGCTATTGCAGCAGATAATAACCGTATTGACGGCCATGCGCCCGTAAACGGAAAACTGGAAATTACGGGCAATACCTTTACCCAATTGGCCACCCCCGCTGGCGGCATTTATGCCTCCATCAACGATATGAGCACTTGGGCACTAGCACAATTGAACAAGGGAAAGTATGGTGAAAAACTANAGGATAGCCTCTTTAGCGAAAGAATGCACCGCGAAATGTGGACGCCCCAAACATTGTTGCGCAGTGGTCGCGGCCCCTACAACACACACTTTTCAGCCTATGGGCTAGGTTGGTTTTTGAGCGATGTAAACGGTTATTTTCAGGTTACCCACACCGGCGGTCTGCTGGGCATTGTGAGCCAAGTAACCCTGATACCAGAGCTTGACCTGGGCATCATTGTACTTACCAACCAGCAAAGTGGTTCCGCGTTTAATGCTATTACCAATTCCATTAAGGATGGCTATTTTAATATTAAAGGTGAAGACAGNATAAAACAATATAACGAGCGCCGCTTGGCGGGCGAACGGGAAGAAGACAGCATTGTAAAAACACTGGAGGCTGCCCTACAAAAACAGCTAAAAACCAAAGCGCCCAAACCAGAGGTTACCACTGTACTTGGCACTTACCAAGACCCTTGGTTTGGAAAAGTAACCATAAGTAACCAAAACGGAGATTTACGGTTTAAAGCTGAAAAATCATTGGATTTAGTGGGCACGATGACCTTTTACAAGGGCACTACCTATGTGGTACGGTGGGACGATGCCTCTTTAAAGGCCGATGCCTTTGTAACCTTTACCCTCAATACCGAAGGGAAGGCAAATGGTTTTAGTATGAGCCCCATTTCCCCTTTGACTGATTTTAGCTATGACTATCAGGATCTGGATTTTGAGAGGGTGAAGTAAGGGGATTAGCCAATAAATCTGTGAACCTAGAATAATAATGTCAAAATTTAATGAAGAAATGAGTTGTTTTTCACCTCAGTTCTTTATTAGCAATACTTTCTCTGCATTCTTGTGACTTTTCAACCTCTCATTATAGGTCTGAGATAATCTGCTATCATACCAAAAAACTGGCTTAACAAGAATAAATGAAATAAAAATATTAGAAATGCTATCCAAGTAGCTTTAAATAATTTTCGATAAATAATTACGTCATAAACAAAAATCAAAAGCAGTGGGATGGCATAAATAACCACAAGATGATTAATCGTTATATCAAGAAAAGAATAAAATCGAACAATCCCTGCACCGCTTAAAATAATAATTGTGTAAAGAAGGTATCTTTTGTGGTAATGTGGATTATTGCGATAAATATAACCTAGAACAGCATATACTACTCCAATAAAAAACAATCCTATTTCATTGCCCATTGCTTCAAATGGAACCTTCTCAAAAGGTATCGGGCCTCTAAGTAAAACTACATAAATGCCACTGATAAAAACTGCAATAATGAGAGGAATTAATACTTTGCCAATTTTAATATGTAAATTTTTCTTATTTAAGATTATTAAAAGAACTTGGGCAAAAAATAAAAAATACCAACAACCTGCGAGTGCCCCATGAATAATAGCTCTTACTGGTATTTCACCGCCATTAGAAATTATCCTAGATGAAGAATAACCAAATCCTAAAACCGAAGCTATTAAGTAATAGCTTGCAAAAATGAAAAAGAAGTAATGGTCAGCTTTTTTTGTAGGAACGAATTTCATGGTTATTTAATTATTGCTAATGGTCTTGCATAATGTGAGTTACGGATAAATATACGAAGTTTTTCGGTTTGACACCAACGTTAGCAAATCTAAGATTCGGCGTAGCCAAATCCGAGTGGATTCGGACACAGCCGAATCCGCCGACCCGAGCACGAAGTGCGAACAGGCCGTAGGCAAAGTCAGAAGCAATGAACTATAGCCGGTGTTGTAGCCAGTGCTTAATTTTCAAATCTTTTTAAAACTTTCCTTTCCGAATAAGCCTCTTTCCACATTTCTATTTTATAAGTGTCATTTGGATTTTGTTCGTATGCAGTTTTCAAATTTATTGAGTAAACACGTACTCGGTATTCTCCGTTTTCAATTTGGGTTTCCATTTCAACTTCCGAGTTGGGGCAATCTAATATTTGTACAATTCCCGAATGAATTTTTAAACTTGCTTCAACTACGTGGTCAAAGCCATTGAAATTATCTATCAAACTTTTAGAGTTTAAAATCTCAAATTCACATTCTACTTTGCCTTCATCATTTTCAATTCCAATCCCCAAAACTCCATCTTCAACTGCAAGTTTATCTGCGAATGCTCTTTCTGACCAAAAATTTTCTGAACCAGTGTTTACATTCGCATTTTTGTCATTCAAGTAAAATTGTCTGTAATCTGTTGTGAATTTTAAATTTAAGTTCATTTATATAATAATATTTGTGGGCATTGGCTACAACGTTTCGTATATGTGGCGT
>PAZL01000015.1 GCA_002715485.1 Aequorivita sp.
TGATGAACCAAGCTGTGCAAAAAATGGGTGAGGACTTTGGAATTCCTGATGAAAATATCCGTTTTGAAGATTTCGGAGGATAAATAATCTCCAATATTTAAAAAAAAATCGCTTTACTGCTTTGTGAAGCGATTTTTTTATTTGTTAAATTCATTAAATATTTGTTAAATTCTTATAAAATCTTATTTTTGAAGAGAATGATTTTTAGAAAGCCCCAATCAATCTTATAATTTATATCTGCTATGCTTAAACACTACTCTAACTTATTTTTCCGATGTTTTCTTTTTTTTTGTTTCTTCGGAATATTTTCTGCTATAGGCCAAACAGACAAACCGGAATCGAACAAATATGCAAAACAAATAGCCCAAATTGTTGAGAGTTACGATCAGGCTGAATTGTCTGATATATATTCAAAAGTTTCTACTACTGCCGCATTAAATAAAGCGCAGGCTAGGAGCTATGCAATATTGCACAATATTCCATTACGGTACGAAAATGAAGAAGGAGTTCTTTTTGAACTTCAGTTTATAGCTGAAGATGGATCTCCTATATATTTTCAAACCTTTAATGTAAATGCTGCTATTTCTACCCGTGCCAACTTTCTAAATAGTGGTGGAGGTTTAGGATTAAATTTGAATGGCGATGACTTGACGGCCCATGTTTGGGACGGTGGTTTGGCACGAAGCACCCATCAAGAATACGATGGTGCTGGTGGAAACAATCGTTTCTCTATTGGAGATGGCACAACGGCACTCCATTATCATTCGGCCCACGTAACTGGAACCATAATGGCTTCAGGTGTTCAGGCCAGTGCAAAGGGAATGGCTTGGCAAGCAAATGCTGTTGGTTATGATTGGAATAACGATGTTGCCGAGGCTACAACTGCAGCAGGCAACGGAATGCTTATTTCTAACCATTCATATGGGTATCAAGCTTCTTTATTACCAGATTCGTGGTTTGGTCAATATGGCGATGATGCCCATGATTGGGATGCTATTATGCGAAATGCTCCTTATTATTTAATGGTAGTAGCCGCAGGTAATGATGGTCAAGACAATACTTCAAACGGAGCTCCATTAGATGGTCAATCAGCGTATGATAAACTTTCTGGGCATGCTACAGCTAAGAATAACCTTGTAGTGGCTAACGGCCAGGATGCCACTATTAATCCTGATGGTAGTTTAAATTCTGTTGCTCGTAATGCTGGTAGTAGCGAAGGACCTACCGATGATTATCGTATAAAGCCAGATATTATGGGGAATGGAACTTCTTTATACTCAACTTTAGAAACTTCAAATTCAGCATATGGAAATCTTACAGGAACCTCCATGGCCTCTCCAAATGTTGCGGGCACACTTTTGCTTTTACAGGAACATTACGTAAATCTACACAGTAACTTTATGAGGGCAGCTACCTTAAAAGGACTGGCTTTGCACACAGCAGACGATGTTGCTCCTGCAGGTCCAGATGCCCAAACAGGTTGGGGTTTGATGAATGCCAAAAAAGCTGCTGAAACTCTTACAACAGCTGCTGCTAGCTCTGGCTCTGCCATTGTAGAAGAACTGACACTAGCCCAAGGTCAAACTTATCAAATTACGGTTCAGGCAAATGGCGTGGAACCATTAATGGCCTCAATTTCTTGGACAGATCTTGCCGGAAGTGTTAATAACGGTACGAATAGTAATACACCCGCATTGGTAAATGATTTAGATATAAGATTGTCTAATGGAACTACATATACTCCTTGGAGATTGAATGCAGTTAATTCTAACACAAAAGGAGATAATACAGTTGACCCCTATGAGCGTGTTGATATTGATGGCGCTTCTGGAACCTATACACTTACAGTTACTCACAAAGGAACACTTTCGGGAGGATCTCAAAATTTTTCATTAATAGTAACTGGTGTTGTAGTAGCATCTAACCCATTGATAGGATTTGCTGTGCCATCAGCATCTGAAATAGAAAATACAGATTGTAACTATACAGATGTTAACGTGGTTTTGAACATTGCACAGGCACCATCACAGAATGCAGATGTTACTTTCTCAATTAATGGAGGTACAGCCACTTCTGGAATTGATTTTGATTTGATGACTCCTACGGTTACTTTCCCTTCGGGAAGTACTACCAGTCAAAATATGGTGCTTCGCGTATATCATGACGGGTTTGTAGAAGGCGATGAAACTGTTTCAGTCAACTTTACAGTAAACCCAAATGGCGGTGATGCTGGAGTAGATACAAATGCCGATACTTTTGTTTTGACAATAAATGATGATGATTTTGCCGCAGCCGCAACCCAAAATCTTAATCTTCTTTTTGAAGATTTTGAAGATGTTACCGGGTGGCTTGTTATCGATGCCGATGGCGATGGTAATAATTGGGTTATATTGCCAGACCAGGGTTGGACTTCACATCAGTATTCGGGAAATTGGGCGGCGAGTTATTCTTGGGACACGACGCCACTTACGCCAGATAATTATTTAATAAGTCCTGCGGTAACCATCCCCGCCGATGCCTCTGCTGCTACTGTTTCTTATATCATTGGTTCCGCAAATGAATCTACCTTTTACAGAGAGCACTATTCAGTTTACTTTACAACCGATATCACTTCTACTGCCACCATACAAGGGGGTACAGTTTTGGAAAACGATAGGGAAATACCCGCAAACGGTACTGAGAACCGGAGCCATAACGTTATAGCTTTGGCGGGACAAACAGGGTATTTTGTAGTGAGGCACCACAATGTGACTGACGAATTCATATTGGGCCTTGATACGGTAAGTATTGATGCAACAATAGAAACCCCAGTCCAAACCGCTGTAAACACCGGTACTACAAACGATCAGATTGGACTAAATAACGCAGGTACTATATATACCTCAGATTCCGTAACCGGAAATGTAATGCTTGATATTACAAACAACAACTCCTTTGACTATGGCTGTACTGATATTTCGGTTTCTCGAGCTGGTACTGGCGCCCAATCTCACAACGGAAGTATGTTGCCAAATTTTGTAATGGACAAAAACTTCAGAATAGGAGTTGGCAATTCAACCAATTCTGGTAGTACCACGGTTAAATTTTACTTTACCCCTTCGGAAATCATCGGTTGGGAAAATGCCACGGGACTTTCACGAGCCCAGCTGGTAGCTTACAGAACCGACGGCAATGAAACTTCTCCATTGACAATCGGTGCCTTTGGCACAAATATTACACTCACAGGAAATTTTACAGGTCTTTCAGGAGATTATCTTTTTGGACCTGCAGCTGCATTTGTGGATTGTCCAAGTACCACAACCTATACATNCTCAGGATGGAGCAATGGCGCACCTACTGAAAATATGATGGCCATTATTGATGAAAATTACAGTACCACTATAGCAGATATTGAAGCTTGTACCTTAGTGGTTAATTCTGGAAAAACCCTGACCGTTCCAGACGGAACTTACGTAAAGGTTGAAGGCGATATTACAGTAAATGGAACCCTTTTCATCGCTAATGAAGGCAGTCTAGTACAAGTTGATGATGCCGCTACGGTTACTAACAATGGTAGCATCATGGTACGCAAAATCACCCCCTTTCTGGAGCCTAAATATTTTATGGTACTTGGCAGCCCGATGACTGCAGAGACCCGCGCAGGGGTCTATGGAAGCTCAGTATTGGTTAGAAACCACATTACTTCAAACTTTGCTCCTAACCAGGATGTGGAAAACCAAGATCCCCTTGCTGAAAACTTTGCTGATGACAATGGTGATGATTGGCAAAACTATTCTGGAAATATCAATGCAGGCGAGGGCTATCTGGTTCTGCCCCAACCAGATCTTGCAAGCAGCGGCTCCTATACACTTGATTACACTTTGGGAACTTTAAACAATGGGCAAATTGACTATAACGTAACTTATAATGGAAGCCAGAATGCCAGCCCGAACATCGTGGGCAACCCCTACGCCTCCGCCATCCGTGCAGATGATTTTCTCAGTGAGAACAGTATGGTGAATGCCGTGTATTTCTGGGAGCACTTAACTACCGCCAGTTCCAGCTATCCCGGCTATAAAGTGAACAACTACGATATGGGCGACATCTCTATGTACAATAGTTCTGGAGGTGTGAAAGCTGCAAACGACATGGACCCATCAGAACCTACCAAACCTAACGGATATATATCTTCGGGACAAGGATTTGGTTTCAAGGCATTGGCTGCTGGAACGGCTACTTTTAAAAACTATATGCGTGTTACCGACAACAATGATACATACAGAAGGCCCGTGGCTCCAAAGGATCGAATCTGGCTTCAGGTTTCCAATGAAACTTATAATTTGAGTAGCGGAATGCTGGTTAGTTTCTCCGAAGCATCCATAGATGGTTACGATGCTAAATATGATGCCAAGAGATTGGCCACTCCTGTAAGCCTCTACTCAAAACTGGCAACGGGCGAAGAACTGGCCATCCAAGGGCGCAGTGCTTTCAACGTAAATCAGGAAGTNCCTTTGGGTTTCGTTAGCCAAATAGAGGAAGATCAAGAGTTCAGGATTTCCATCAGCGAACAGGATGGAACTGTTTGGACAGATGTTCAAGTTTATTTAGTTGATAGAACCGAAAACGTAGTTCACAATCTGACGGATACCGATTATATTTTTAAATCTAAAGANGGCGTACAGAATGATCGGTTTACCTTACTCTTCAAGAACACAGCTCTTGGGGTTTCAGAAAGCCAACTGCAAATAATTGGTATTGTCCCCAACCCCACTACTGGCAACATAGCTATCGTTTCGCCTCAGACGGTTGTTGAATCTGTTGAGGTTTTTGATATCCGGGGCAGAAAGCTAATGACGGTAGATTACGACACGGCAAATTATCTGCTCGATTTATCAACCCTTCAATCAGCCACCTATTTTGTAAAAATTAATACATTAAAAGGAAGTGTGATAAAGCGTGTTTTGAAAAATTAATTTAATGATAAAACAAATCTTTAAACCGTCTTTCTTTATGTAAAGACGGTTTTTTTTATACTTCACTAATAAAAAGAATGAGAACAAATATTTGTAATTTTGAAGTCACTTATGGGCGAGAAACTTACAAAACAGGAACTTCACAACCTTGCAATGAATATTGTGGGAAAACAGCTTGAAGCTGAGGGCTATGAATTTTTGGGTGTCAATTCAAAATTGAAACGGGATCCACAGTTTGTAGCATTGAAGAATAAAGAGCTTCATTTCATCATAGTACGCGCCATTACATATCCACAGGATGCGCACGCCTATGATCCAATTTTTATGGAAACCATAAAAGCACACGCCGAAAAATTTGAAGCCAAAACTTATTACGCTGGNGTTGGTTTGGGACATGGAACCGATTACGGTAAGCCAGTTATTAAAGATGAAGACTATACCTTGGTATATAAAGGATTGCAGGAAATAGTATGAAAAAAATAATCTTAATACCCGTATTGTTGCTTTTCATTTTTTGTGAAAAGAAAGACTCCGCACACCATTTTATTCAGGGAGAAGCTTTTGGAACTACTTACAATATTCAGCTTTATTCGGAAAGGGATGTTGATTTCAAAAAAGGGCTGGACTCCGTTATTGATGCCGTAAATCATTCCGTGAGCACGTATATTCCCCAAAGCGATATTTCAAAAATAAATAATGGTGATTCCACCGTTGTTGTGGATTCAATTTTTAAAGAAGTTTTTAAAATCTCCGAAGAAGTAAACAAAACTACCAATGGATATTTTGACCCAACCATAGGTGTTCTCCGAAACGCTTATGGTTTTGGTGATGTAAAACCATTGAAGGATATTGACAGCGTCACTTTAGATTCCTTAATGAAATATGTAGGTTTTCACAAAGTAAGAATTAACCCAGATGGAACCGTTTCGAAAGAGTATCCACAAATATATTTTGATTTTAATGCCGTGGCTAAAGGCTATGGAATTGATTGTCTTGGGAGGTATTTGGAGTCAAAAGGAGTAACCGATTACTTAATTGAATTGGGCGGGGAAATTCTCACTAAGGGCGAAAACCTTGATAAAAATCAAAAATGGGTAGTGGGTATTGAAGCCGTAGATTCCGAATTGGAAGACCGAAGTTATGAAGCGATGGTTACCCTGAAAAATGAAGGAATGGCGTCTTCGGGAAATTATCGAAAATTCAGGATTGATTCCCTTACGGGAAAANAATACGTGCATACATTGAATCCATTAACAGGCTCTGCGGAAATGAGTGATGTTACAAGTTCCACTGTAATTGCACCAACCTGCGGTGTTGCGGATGCCTATGCAACTTCCTTTATGGCGCTGGGTTTGGAGAAATCTAAAGAACTTTTAAAAAGCCTTCCAAATGTTGAGGCTTATTTAACGTACACAGATTCTTTGAACCAACATCAGGTTTACATTACTGATGGCTTCAAAAAATTGATGTCACAATAAGTTACCTTTTTAAGGTGAAGTGTCCTCGATATGTAGGTCTGTCTCTTATGTCAATAGTAAACCAATAATCGCTGGAAGGCATTGGTTTTCCTTCTTGATTGGTGCCGTCCCAACCTTTTGATCGCGGTGGAATCTGCTTCAATAATTTTCCGAAGCGATCAAAAATATAAATCTTTGCTTCTGGAAATTCATGCATCCCAATGATGTGCCAGTAATCGTTATGAGTATCATTATTCGGTGTAAAATAGCGTGGATAGTCTAATATTAAAATCTCTTGCGAAACTACCCCGCAACCATTTTTATCACGAACGAAGATTGTGTGATAACCATTTGCCAAGCCATCAAAAATATTGCTGTCTTGGTAAGATGAAGTACTGTTTAGTGCATATTCATAATCCCCTTCGCCTTCCACAATTATCTCAATGGAATTATGTTTTCCATTAAAATCATTAATCTTAATATTTGTTATTGTTGCAATATTTGAAGGTAAAACTTCAACGCTTACGTTGTTTTCACAACCAAAATAATTTGTAACTGTAACCGTATAAGTTCCCGGAGTGTCAATAAAAATTTTATTCAAATTGGCTCCTTCTTCTCCCGTATTCCAAACATAATACTGAAATCCTGCTTGCACCGAAATTCTTAATGGCTCGGTGGCATTTAGGCAATATAAATACGAATCCTGTTCAAATACAGGGACTGGCAATGAATTTACAACTATGTTGAATTGGATAAAATCAAAGCATCCCGTCGCAATTTCCAGCATCTTCACATAGATGGTTTGTGGGTTTACTGTATTTCGAAAAGTGCCGGAAACAGGATTGGTTTCGTTTAACCTATCATCAAGAGAAGTGTAGTAAGTTATTTGAAAATCGCTGGATGGAAGACCATTGAGTATTTCTTCATCTTTTTCATTGAGATTTACAGAAATTTGACCGTCAAAATCATCATCACAAGCAATAAAGCCTGATGGCTGTGTAGCCCGTTTTATAATATTTATATATCCTTGAAAAGATGTTATGGCAAAACAAAGCGGATCATTTTCATCTGTCATTCTAACATATATAGTAAGCGGAGTTTCAGTGAGATTTACATATCTGCCAATTGGATTGCTATTGTTATTAGCATCATTTTCAGTATAGTGATAACTGAAAACATATCCTTGTGGATCGTCAATCAACTCAGGAATAATTGTATCCAATGGATAAAGTACGGTAGAAGTATAATTGCACAAAACAACATCTGCCGGGGTCATTAATTCTGGAGAGCCAACTTCAATTGTAAAAGAGGTCAGATCACTGCAGCCGTTTGTTCTTTCAATTCGCGCATAAATAGTTTGCGGGTTAGCCGTACTGTGGTAAGGGCTTGAAAGTGAGTTAATGCCTATACTGGCATCGTTTAGAGTTTCGTGGTAAGTTACTGTTACATTAGTTTGTGAACCAATTATGTCATTAGTTTGCAATTCTAGATCAAAGTCAGCAAGACCATCTGGGTTGCCGTCTGTATCACAAGTTATAAGGTTACCGGGCTGATTGGCTTCAACCGCATTTGGTAATTTCGCCGTACCTGTATAAAAAAGGCTTAATGGGCCAGAACCCACAGCGCGGTCAACAAGCAAATAATAAACGTCGCCTGCCGAAGCTTCTATATACATTAAATAACCATTGCCATCTTCTCCCGGGCCCTCATTGACGTCCGTTTCATCCATATTCAATCCAGTTGCANCCTGAACGCCGGCATCTAAAGGATTTGTGCTGGAACACCGAATGGAAGAACCCAAAGAAGTGCAAGTAACTGTGGGGCCATATATGGCAAAATCATAATCATCTTCACCATTATCTGGAATAATATCAAATGTGAAAGTGCCCGATTCAATAATAATAAATTTGAACCAAATATTATTTTGATCAAAAACATAGCAAGGCGGGACTTCATTTCCTGATAATGAAAACTCGTCAAAACCGATTCCGCTTGGATCAACTCCTAAACTTGAATCACCACAGATAATTATTGCATTTACACAATCATTAGGATTTTGGGAAATAACAAGTGTTGAAAACCCCAAAAAAAGAANTAGTAATTTTAATTTCATTAAGAATTATTTTCGGACAAAAGAACACATTATTTTTTACATACAGGAATTAATTCTCCTTTTGGCAACCTGTATTTTTCAACTTCTTCCATAGAAAGATTGCTCGTGTAATCTGCGGCTTCAACTTTAAAGCCAATACTTTCAAGCTTGGTGAAATAATCCATTCCATAAACCCGAACATGGTCGTACTGTCCAAAAATTTTCGCTCTTTCTTTGGGGTCTGTAATTCTGTTGTCTTCAAAAGTTTTTTCCAAATCTGCTTTATAGGGAACTTGAAGAATTGCTGTTCCGCCAGGTGCCAAAATGCGATAGATTTCCTGCATTGCTTTTGTATCATCNGGAATGTGTTCCAAAACATGATTGCAGATAATAAAATCAAATNCGTTATCAGAAAAGGGTAAATNACAGATATCGGCCTTCACATCTGCAATGGGCGAATTGAGATCGGTTGTTNTATACTCCAGATTCTTCATTTTTCTGAACTTTTTGTAAAAAGCTTGCTCAGGTGCGAAATGAAGCACCTTTAAATTTTCAGTGAAGAAACCGGTTTCGTTTTCAAGATAAAGCCAAAACAATCGGTGTCTTTCCAGCGAAAGTGTACCGGGGGAAAGCACATTCTCACGAACATTTTCATACCCNTAAGGAAGAAATTTTCGNTATGATTTACCGTTAATAGGGTCTGTGTATTGATTTCCCTTTAGAAAATAAGCAAGAATAGGTCTGCCAATAATGCTCAATCGGATGAGCAGCGGCCGGGGAATCGTATTTAGAATTTTTTTGAACAAAGTTTAAAATTGTTACAACACGAACTCCTTTTCCCGAAACTCATTTTCTTCGTTACTTACAATTCCCAAGGCTTCATAAACATAAGCAAAGGTGGAAAGTAATTCAGGTTTTCCGTTTACCAAGGCAATATTATGCTCAAAGTGGGCGCTGGGTTGTCCGTCTTGAGTTACTATGGTCCATCCATCCTTTAATTGTTTCACTTTGTGGGTGCCCATATTTATCATAGGTTCNANGGCAATGGTCATTCCTTCAATGAATTTTTTTCCACGCCCGCGACGCCCGTAATTTGGCATTTCGGGGTCTTCATGCATCTTTCTTCCCAAGCCGTGGCCTACCAGCTCGCGAACTACGCCATAACCATGCGCTTCACAATAATTTTGAATAGCAAAACCAACGTCGCCAACACGGTTTCCCGCTTTAAACTCTCGTATACCTACNTAAAGTGATTCTTTGGTAACTTTCAACAGTTTTTTTGTTTCAGGAGCAACTTCGCCTACTTCAAAAGTATATGCGTGATCACCATAAAATCCGTTTTTTATGGCACCACAATCAATGGCCACAATATCGCCTTCTTTTAAAGGTATATCCGTTGGAAGGCCGTGAACTACCGCTTCATTTACACTTGTAAGCAGCGTTGAAGGGCAATCGTATAGCCCCAAAAAGCCGGGAATGGCATCTTGACTGCGAATGTAATCTTCGGCCATTTTATTGAGCTGGTTAGTTGTAACGCCCGGTTTTACTTCCTTTGCGAGCATTCCCAAAGTGCGGGAAACTACCAAGGCGCTTTCGCGCATCAATTCTATTTCTTCTCTTGTCTTTTGAATTATCATACTGCTATTTTAAAAAGGAAAACAATCCTTTTTTCTGGGTTTTTGGTTTTGCGGGTACGGGCTCGCCAACTAATTGCTGATATATCTCGCCCCAGCTTTTAAGTCCGCCAACATTGCGATCGTCAATAAAAACATCAGCGTTAATTTTTCGGCTATATGAAACATCAAATTCTTCTTCGGGAAAACTTTGGTTCACAGCATAAAAAACAATACCGTTTTTTTCACAGAATTTTACGGCTTCTTCCAAGGCGCGTCCTTTTCTGTAGGTCCACAAAATAAGTCGATGCCCTTCATGCTGCAGTTTTTTCAAAGTGTCAAAAGCAAAAATAATGGGCCTGCCAATATGTGGATATTCATCTTCCACTATGGTTCCGTCAAAATCTACGGCTATGGTGAGGGTTTCTCTAATCATCGTCATTTTTCGAGCCGCAAATTTACAAAGAATTATACCGTTGCTAAAGTTTTATTCGGCGTAAGCGTGTTTGTATTCCTTTCCACTCAAAATAGCGAGCATGTCTTTTTCGAGGCTCTCAATAGGATATTCCACAATTCTGCCCAATTCTTTGTCGTTTTTGTAGAAAATAAGGGTCGGGACATTTGTGATGTTTTTACCATCCTCAAAACCTTGGGGTGTAGTTTTTTCATCTGATACCGTAATAAGCGTAAGCTTGGATTCATCAAAATTGGCCTCGTCTAAAATTTTATAAAAATGAGGTGTTTCGCGCTGGCTATCCTCGCACCAGGTACCCATAAATAGGGTAATATTTACATCCTTTAAAAGAGGTTTCAGTTTTTCTAAAGTCTCAGAATCTACACTGTAACCTTCATAGCCCGCATTGAACCAATCCTTAAAAGCATCCATTTGAAAACCTTTGCGGTTGGCCTTTCCCAAAAGCATCACCGAATCTTCATAGGGTACGGTGTCATTTATTTTTTCTTTGTTGTTTTCTGAAATCATTTCTTTTGAAGTGCTTTCATCTATTTTGTTTTTCTCTTTGGAAGAATTGCAGGCTATTAAAAGTGTTGCTGAAAATAGTATAAATAGTTTTTTCATAGTTTTAAATTAAGGAATGTTGCGTCATGATTTCAGGTTTTTCAATGCCCATAATATCAAGGATAGTGGGAGCAATATCTCCCAAAATTCCATCTTTTACAGCTTTAATTTCATCATCCACAATAATGATAGGAACAGGATTGGTAGTATGCGCCGTATTGGGCGAACCATCGGGATTTCGCATGGTTTCACTATTGCCATGGTCTGCTATTATGATTGTAACATAGTGACTTTCCAGCGCTTGTTCTACAATTGCTTTTGCACAATTATCTACAGTTTCGCAGGCTTTTACCGCTGCTTTGAATACGCCGGTGTGGCCTACCATATCTGGGTTTGCAAAATTTAAGCAGATAAAATCGGCAGTTTCTTTTTCAATTTCTGGCAAAATCATATCCCGAAGTTCGTAGGCGCTCATTTCGGGTTTTAAATCGTACGTGGCTACTGTGGGCGAGGGGCAAAGGATTCGTTTTTCACCCTCAAAAGGAATTTCTCTACCGCCGGAAAAGAAAAAGGTTACGTGTGGGTATTTCTCTGTTTCAGCAATACGAATTTGTTTCTTTTTATTTCTTTCCAAAACTTCGCCTAAAGTATCGTGTAGGTTTTCTTTGTTGTAAACTACATGAATATTTCCGAAGGAATCATCATAATTGGTAAGTGTTACAAAATAAAGTGGAAGCGTTTTCATTCCATATTTTTCGTAATCTTTTTGTGTTAACACTTCGGTAAGTTGCCTACCACGGTCGGTCCTAAAATTGAAAAATATTACAACGTCATCCTTTTCAATGGTTGCCACGGGTTTTCCTTCTGAATTGGTCATCACGATAGGTTCAATGAATTCATCAGAAACCTCTTTAGCATAACTTTCTTCGATGCTTTTTACAGCATCAATTGAAGCCGTACCTTTTCCGAAGACCAGCAGATCATATGTTTTTTTAACGCGTTCCCAACGTTTGTCACGATCCATTGCGTAATAACGGCCAATAATTGAGGCCAGTTTCCCACCTGTTTTTTCCAAATGACTTTGTAAATCTGCAATAAACCCTTTCCCTGAATGAGGATCCACATCGCGACCATCAGTAAAAGCATGGACATAAACATTTTTCAATCCTTCTTGCTGGGCGGCAGTGAGTAAACCTTTTAAATGGTCTATGTGCGAATGCACACCACCATTAGAGACAAGACCCAAAAAATGTACATTTTTATTGTGGCTTTTTGCATATGCAAAAGCTTTTTGAAGTTCAGGTTCTTGGCTCAGTGTGCCTTTTTCCACTGCCATATTTATTTTGGCGAGGTCTTGATAAACGATTCTTCCTGCGCCCAGATTCATATGGCCCACCTCACTATTGCCCATTTGTCCATTAGGAAGCCCTACGTTCATGCCGTGGGTGAGCAACTGGCCGTGCGGATATTTGTTATAAAGCGAATCGATAAAAGGCGTATTTGCCTGAGCTATGGCGGAAACAGAGGGATCTTGCGTAATGCCCCAACCGTCGAGTATCATTAAAAGGATTTTTTTGTTCATGGTGCAAAGGTACGAAGGGTTGGTTGGAAATATAGGTTTGATTTTTTCAATTTTATAATTCCTACAACAATTTTGGATTGATATCGAAAATATTTTCTTTCACATATTTTGAAACAAAGGCTTCGGAAAAATGCTCATTGCCCAAAATCTTTTCTTCGGAAAGCATCTTCTTTACATCTATCTGTTCTTTATACTCTTTCAGCATTGGGATTGAAACTGGCGCATAGCTGAAATGCCACGGCTCATATTTAAAACCTTTTCGGTTGCCGTTGTCTGTATAAACTTCATAAAAGCCAAAACTTTCAGAATTTTCGTTAAGCCATGTTTTCAATTTACAAAAAGGCCCTGTTCCGTGAAAATTTTCGGGCATCAATACATTTGCTGGGCGTGGGGCATTGGCATCAATAATGTCAATATCGGTCCCCCAATGGTGGCGCGAAGTACCGGGAATGGTAGAATATTCAATAATTTTTTCAATGGCTTTTTCGGGAGTGAGACCTTCGTTCGTAAAGCGTTTGTATTTTCCCTCAAATATTTCCTTCTGCCGCTGAAAGCTTCTAAATGCCGAAACTACTTCAATATTTATGTTTTCCTTGGCAGCGGCAGCTTTCATTTTATGGAATGCTTCCTTTGCAGTTTTATGCATTTTTGAAGTGTAGCTATCGCCCACAATATCTGGGTTGCCTTTTCCGATTAGTTGGTTTCGGGTAAATTCTTCTGAAAATTTATGGAAAGAAATCTGTGGAAAAATTGCCAAGCTGATTCCTGCAATACTCGATATTTTGATGAATTCTTTTCGTCTCATTAAAAGTGGAAATTCTATATTTTTTTTTGATTACTAAATTCGTTAAAAATAATTTAGCAGTTGTTTATTGCTTCTTTTTTATTTGAATTTTGGGAATTGAATGTTTTTTCTTCGGAAAAAAACACAAGGAATTTCATACATTTACTAACTTTTTAAAATTTGAAATAGTATGTATTCCAAGAAACTATCTGCAATATTGTTGCTGTCGTGTTTTGTTGCGACTTCAGTTGTGGCCCAAAACGTCATGATTTCTGATAACAATTCGCCAAACGAACCTTCCATAATGATGAATCCGCTGAACACGGATATTCTTGTTGCAGGTGCCAATTTGAACAATGTTTATAACAGTAGTGATGGCGGCCTTACTTGGAGCGAGCAGCAAATGACCTCCACCTATGGAGTGTGGGGCGACCCAACCTTTGATGTGGATACCGAGGGAAACTTCTATTATTTCCACCTTTCAAACCCAGCCAGTGGCAATTGGATTGACCGTATAGTTTGCCAAAAATCTACTGATAATGGGAACAACTGGAGCAGCGGAACCTATACTGGCTTAAACGGAACAAAGGCCCAGGACAAGCAATGGAGCGTAATAGACCGTACAAATAATAATATTTATCTAACGTGGACACAGTTTGACAATTATGGCAGCACCAATCCAAATGATAAATCGATCATTCTTTTTTCAAAATCAACAGATGGTGGCCAAACATGGTCAACGCCTAAAAAGATAAACAGTGTAGACGGAAATTGTATTGATGAAGACGATACCGTTGAAGGTGCAGTACCCGCGGTAGGCCCCAATGGCGAAATTTATGTAGCTTGGGCGGGCCCGAATGGACTTGTTTTCAACAGGTCGTTAGATCAAGGTGAAACGTGGTTGGCTAATGAAATAGCAATTGACCCAATGCCAACAGGCTGGGATTATAGTATTCCGGGAATAAATCGTGCCAATGGTTTACCCATAACCAAATGCGATCTTAGTGGTGGGCCAAACAATGGAACTATATATGTAAACTGGAGCGACCAAAGAAACGGCGCAAATGATACAGACGTTTTTATGAGCAAATCCACTGACGGCGGCGATACGTGGAGTGCGCCCATTAGAGTGAATGACGACCCCGCCGGAAAACAACAATTTTTCACTTGGATGGATATTGACCAAACAAACGGCAACCTGTTTTTTGTGTTTTACGATCGTAGGGAATATTCAAGTGGGAACATGACAGACGTTTACATTGCATATTCAGAGGATGGTGGAAATACTATTGTGAACAAAAGGATTAGCGAATCTCCATTTACTCCGAATGCAGGAGTTTTCTTTGGAGACTATACAAATATTGTGGCGCACAATAATGTGGTTCGGCCCATTTGGACCAGACTTAGTGGAAGCCAGTTAAGTATATGGACAGATGTTACTCCGTCCCCAATTCTTTTTGCTGGCAACGGTGCAGAACAGCAAGTAAATAACATTGTGCAATATCCAAACCCAGCTAGCGATATAAGCTATGTTTCTTTTAAACTTCACGAAGAATCTACCGTGAGCATTGATCTTTTTGATGTGCAGGGTAGAAAGGTCTATACTGTAATGAATAATGAAACCAAAGGCTATGGAAAATATATAATTCCTATCGATTTAAATGAAATGAATCTTACAAATGGAAACTATTTTTGCAAGTTGACAGTGAATGGAAATACTAAAACCCTTAGAATGATTGTGGTTGAATAATGTTAGAAAATAAAATTTTAATCAGAATTATTTCTGATTCGGAAGTTTTCAGCATCATTCCTTTGTTGCAAAAACTGGGAAATTATAAAGTTTCCGAAAAACTTTTAAAGGACCGTTTACAGGAAATGACCCAACAGAACTACGAATGTCTCGGTATTTTTGACGAAGAAAAGTTAATTGGTACTTGCGGTCTGTGGTTTCAAACCCGTCACTACGCTGGAAGGAGCTTGGAAATGGATCACGTTATAATTGACGATGCATACCGAAGTCACGGAATTGGTAAAATGATGGTGGAATATATAAGTGATTACGCCAAGAAAAAATCCTGCAATTGGATAGAGCTAAATAGTTATGTGCATAATTTTCCTTCGCATAAATTTTTCTACAATCAAGGTTTTGTGGCGAAAGGGTATCATTTTGTTAAAGAGCTTTGATCCTTAATAAAGCTTGTAGAGCTGTTTCCATCAGGACTCATATCTAAATAGTCTCCATTTATATATAAAATACCATTATTGTAATCTTCATAATTTAAACCTTTTTCGTTAAAAGTTTTCCAATCACTTAGTTCTATATAACAATATCCATCTTCGTTTTTCTCCCAAGTACCGCTATTCTTTAATTTGACATCTCCTTCTTCATAAATATGGAGAAAAGTTCCATCAGCATTAATATCTAAATAATTAATTGCATTAGAGTTATTTTTACATAAATATCTGTGAGCAAAAACCTCATTACACTGCCGTAAATTTAGACAGCTTTGAAACGTAAAGAATATAATTAAAGATGAAAGCATTAAAATTTTTCTAAATTTCATAACAATAAGTTTGTCAAATTATATTCCAAACATTGAAAACTCTGTTCCGCTTTCAACCTCATTAGGCTCTTTATTTTGCTCAAAAACGCGGGCTTTCAACTCACCTTTCAGCATAATTTCATCACCATTTACATCTAGCCAGCTGCCTTCGCGCAGCCCTACAACGGGTATAGTATTTTGTGTATGGAATTCTGCAATACGGGTCTCGCGAGTCTCGCCCATATGTTTGCTGGTTGGGTCTGGGTCCAAATAATGTGGGTTGAGGTTAAAGGGAATCACGCCCAAAGTTTTAAAAGAAGGCGGATAGACGATAGGCATATCGTTAGTAGTCTGCATGGAAACACCGCAAATATTACTGCCGGCACTGGTGCCCATATATGGCAGGCCATTAAAAATAGCTTCGCGAAGGGGTTGCATCAGTTCCAAACGGTAGAGGGCGCTCACCAAAACAAAGGTATTTCCACCACCGGTAAATGCACCTTTTGCGTTTTTTAAGGCTTCCACAGGATTTTCAAAAGTGTGTAGCCCAATTAGTTTTTTTCCAATTTTATTGAAAGCTTTTGCGGCCTTTTCAGTGTATTCGTCATGGGTTATGCCTCCGGGACGGGCGTAGGGAATAAAGATTACTTCTTCGGTATCTTTAAAAAGTGCTGCCATTTCTTTCGTTAGATAATCTAAATATTCCCCGCCATAAACTGTGCTGGTGCTTGCTATTATTAGGTTTTTCATTACAGCTATTTTTTCTGAAGTGTAAATTTAGTAATAGTATGGAAGAAATTTTGGGCTTTGAGGGTTTAAAATGCTATGGGTTCTTGAATAACTATATTAAGAATTTAAAAAAAGAAAAAAAATAAGTTTTTAAGTAAAGCTTTAACTTAAAAACCTAAATATGTAACTGTTTTACTTACCGCTGTAACTAAAATACTAACAGGTGTAACTAATTTACTTACACAGGTATCTAAATTACTTACAGGTATAGCTGAAAAGCTAAAATAAGTAGGATAAAATCCAACTATTTAACTAAAATAGTTACAATAAGCTATATCTAACTTTAACACCCATCCTCCAAAACTTTACCTTTTTCCTAACAAAACTAATCCGTATTTTTAGTGAATGACAAAAAGACTACTTCTCTTACTATTTATCGCTGCTGCTCCCGCACTTTTTGCGCAGGATATTGAACGCACCAAAGTTTCGGGAAAAATTCATGTGCCCGAAGGAGAGGATGCCGAAGGAATTTCCGTTTACAACATTTCATCACAAAAAGGAACCGTTACAAATGCTGAGGGTGCTTTCGAAATTGATGTTGCGCAAAACGACCGTGTGCAAATTACCGCACTACAGTATCAATCTTTTACGGTTGTAATTGATAAAGGGGTTATTGCCCGAAAAGCAATGAATATTTTCTTGAATCCATCTGTCAACCAATTGGAAGAAGTGGTGGTTCGACCGTACGATCTTTCCGGCAATATTAATGTTGACGTAAAAAAAATTCCTACTTATAACGTTACGAAGGATTGGGATTTGAGTTATGAAAACTTGGAATACGGATACACATTTGAGCCCGATGATAAAACTGCAGTTCCCGGCAATGCAGCAGAGGAAGCGCTTCATGGCAATGCGCTAAAGAATGGCGCAAATATTTTGGCACTTTTAGGCGGAGTGGCACAGTTGCTTTTTCCGAAAGGTGAAAAGATTTCAATAGTAGAAAGGCAGGAAACCCAAAGCACTGTAAGCAATAACATACAGCAGCGCTTTAGCAAAGATTTTATTGCTGCAAATTTTGATATTCCAGAAAATAAAGCGGTTGATTTTCTCTTTTTTGCACAAGAAAATGGGTTGGATAAAGATTTATTGAAGCCCGAAAACGAAATGCAACTAATGGAATTTCTTTTTATAAAAAGCAAGGAATATAAAGAAAGAGGTGAGTAAAAAAGGTATTTCTATCTTGATTGTTTGCTTGTTGGGAATGTTTCAACTCGTTGCTCAGGAGAAATCATTGCAGGGTAAAATCACCAATAATCTGGACATAGACGGCGTTCACGTTTTAAATGTTACCTCACGTTTTAACACCATTACAGATGAAAATGGGCATTTTACCATAAAAGTGAAACCGGGGGACACCCTAATTTTTTCTTCTATAAAATATATGCCAGAGAAAGTGGTTGTTTCCGAAGCTATTTTTGAAAAAGGTGTAATAACAGTACAACTCACCGAACTTGTGAACGAACTGGATGAAGTTTTTTTGGAACCCAATCTATCTGGAAATATTGCCGCAGATCTTAAAAAGATAAAAACTGAAAAACCTATAAATTTTGACGATGTTGGAATTCCCGGTTTTAAGGGCGAACCCAAAGAAAAGATTGTGCCCATGTACTTTGCTGTAACGCCGCTTAGTATAAATCTTGAAGCTTTGTACAAACATATTTCAGGGTATTATAAAAATTTGAAAATCCGCAGAAAGTGGGAATATGAAAATAACGCAGTGGCAAAAATGATAAACTATTATACAATTTCATTTTTCAAAACAAGCTATGGAATTCCTGAAAATAGGGTGTATGATTTTTTGCTTTTCTGTGCTGAAACAACTGCTATTGAAAGCGATTTTAAAAAGGAACACTATGGGAGTGTGCTGTTAATTTTGGATGAAAAAGCAAAGATTTACAACAATCGTCTTTCCGAAGAAAATAAAGATTGATTTTTTGTAACATAGTCTTTCGGAAACCGTCTAATGTTCCATTAGTTTACCAATTTTTTATATGAAGTATTCTAGAATTCTCTTTTTATTGCTCGTCTTTCCGCTATTTTCAGCATCTACGGCACATAAATTTTATGTGAGCATTACAAAAATTGAATATGTAAAGGAAAAGAAATCACTTCAAATAATAACTAAAATATTTACTGATGACATTGAGGATGCGCTTCAGCAACGGTACGACTCCTCAATTTCACTTGACACAAAAAAAGAAACCGAAGCGGTAGATGAAGACGTAAAAAAATATTTACTTCAAAAAATAAGTATAAAAGTAAATGGGAAGCCCGTTCAGCTTGATTATATTGGCAAAGAATATGATGTCGATATGCTTGTTGCCTATTTGGAGGTAACAAATGTGCCTGACCTAAAATCTCTTGAAATAGATAATAAAATTTTAATTGAAATGTTTCCCGAACAACAAAATATAATTCACCTAAAAACACCAACGAGCCGTAAAAGTTTGATACTTGATAAAGATGAGCCCAGCGGCAAATTAAAGTTTAATTAAATCAACAAAATCACTTAAAATTTCCCAATTAGTATGCGATTATTTAAATCTCTTTTGCTTTCAGCTCTATTCCTCTTGGCGGGAGCAGTTTCTGCGCAAGATGAAACTGATTCCCAAAAGCGTGAGCCCGGTCATTACAATACAAATCGTTTTAAGCAACTTTACGAAGAATTTTCAACCCCAAATATGTTCCGCACCGCAAGTGGAGCCCCTGGCCCCAATTATTACCAACAGCAAGCGGATTATGTAATGGACATAGAGCTGGATGACGAAAACAAGAAAATTTCCGGTTTTGAAACCATAACATACACTAATAATTCCCCGGATGTATTGGAATATCTTTGGGTACAATTGGACCAAAACAAGAGAGCCAAAGATTCAAAGTCACCTTTAATTGAGCCATCTGATGCTTTGCCGGGTGATATGGCTGGAAATTTTGTTAAAAATTATATGGGAACTCCTTTTGATGGAGGCTTCAACATTTTGGAGGTGAAGGATGCCAAGGGCAATCCGTTAAAGCATATCATCAACCAAACAATGATGCGTATTGATATGCCGAAGGATTTAAATCCTGGAGAAAAATTTGTGTTTTCTATAAAGTGGTGGTACAATATTAATGATCACGTTGTGGATCGCGCACGTAGTGGTTATGAAACTTTTGAGGATGGCAATCGTGGCTATGTGATTGCACAGTTCTATCCACGCATGGCGGTTTATAATGATGTGGAAGGTTGGCAAAACAGTCAGTTTTGGGGGAGGGATGAATTTGCGCTGCCCTTCGGAAATTTTGAGGTGAATATTACTGTCCCAGCAGACCATATTTTGGATGCAACAGGAGAGCTTCAAAACAGAAAGGATATTTTCACCAAAGAAATGATGAATCGTTACGAAGCTGCAAAAAAATCTTTTGATAAACCTGTTGTTATTGTTACACAAGCCGAGGCAGAAGCTGCCTCAAAAGGCTTTTCAAAAGCAAAGAGAACTTGGGAGTTTAAAGCTGAAAACGTACGTGATTATGCATTTGCAACTTCCCGTAAATATATCTGGGATATGATGGCCGTAAAAATGGGAAGCGGTTCAGTAATGGCTGTTTCACTGTATCCACCAGAATCTAATCCACTTTGGGAAGATTGGTCAACACGCGCTGTAGCAAGCACTTTAAAGACTTATTCCCGTATGACATTTGACTATCCTTACCCCAAAGCCATTTCAGTAAGCGCAAAAAACCAAGGAATGGAATATCCCATGATTTGCTGGAACTATGGAAGACCCGACAAAGATGGAACTATTAGCGATCGTACCAAATACGGAATGATAAGTGTAATTATCCACGAGGTGGGACATAACTATTTCCCCATGATCGTAAATAGTGATGAACGCCAATGGACTTGGATGGACGAAGGATTGAATACATTTACCCAATATGTTGCCGAGCAAGATTTTGGTGAGACGTATCCCGAAGCCATTGCACCTAACAAAAAATATCCTTCACGCCGTGGTCCAGCAAACAAAATTGTAGATTATATGGCTGGCGACCAAAGCCAGTTGGCTCCAATTATGACCAAGGGGCTTAATACCTATAACTTTGGAGCCAATGCTTATGCAAAACCCGCAACGGCACTTAACATTCTTCGTGAAACCATTATGGGGCGTGAACTTTTTGACTTCGCGTTTAAAACCTATGCAAACCGCTGGATGTTCAAACACCCAACTCCCGAAGATTTCTTTAGAACAATGGAAGATGCCTCTGCCGTAGATTTGGATTGGTACTGGAGAGAGTGGTTTTACACTACAGATTATGTGGATATTGGGATAAAAGAAGTTAAGAAATTTTACGTGACTTCAAAAATGAATCAAGAAGCAAAACAAATGATGGACGCCAATGGTATTAAGGAAAGCGATTTGCCACCTTTGGTATATTTTGTAAAAGAAGATAGTGATGATTTTGAGGAAAGTATGCGTGATGTGAAAATTGAAGATGTAAAAACCTTAAAAGAATATATAGCAGATAATATTCCTGCGGAAGAACGCGCTAATTTAAAAAACCCACGCTATTTTTATGAAATAACATTTGAAAAACCAGGCGGAATTCCAATGCCGATAATAGTACAACTAACCTATAGCGATGGAACTTCAGAGCAAATTACGTATCCCGCCGAAATATGGCGTAAAAACGATAAATCTGTAGGTAAGTTTTTCGGATCAGAAAAAGAAATCACCAAAATTGAGGTAGATCCCGACGAAGAGACCGCAGACATTGACACCAGTAATAATACTTGGCCAAAACGTAAAAAATTGGGTGCTTTTGACAAGTTTAAAAATCAATCTAATCCTGATTAATGAATTCATGGTTTAATTAAGCCCTTCTTCAAAATCTTTTGAAGAAGGGTTTTTTGTATTGTATGATTTTATAAAAACTCATTGCACAGCACACATAACTCATAACTCATTAGTATATTTGCACTATGATTTTACAGGCAATTTTTCTTTTTATAAGCGGTGCTGAAATAGGTTTTATCCTATTCATCGTGCTTTTGGTCTTTGGAGCAGACAAAATTCCAGAAATTGCACGCGGACTGGGAAAGGCTATGCGGCAGGTTAAGGACGCTACAAATGATATTAAATCTGAAATTACAAAAAGCGCTGAAAAACAGGGGGTTGATATAGACATTACAAAAAACGTTCGGAAGGAGATAGACCAAGTGAAAGATGAGGTTGATGAAATTACAGGCCCGATAAAAAGAAAATTGTAAATGCTGGAAACCCTTAAGCAATGGGATAGGGATCTGTTTATTTATCTAAATAGTTTAGGTTTTGAACATTTCGATAGCTTTTGGATCTATGTTACACAAATTGAAAGCTGGACCCCATTATTTGTTTTCTTCTTTATACTCATTTTTTACTACTATAAATGGAAAAAAGGTGCAACAGTTGCCTTTTTCTTATTATTGACCTTTGGTATAACCATATTTTTTACAGGTTTTGTAAAAGATTATGTTGCGCGTTTGCGGCCCAATAATGTAGAGGCTTTGGGAGAATTAATCCGTGTTTTGCAGAAGCCAACCAATTACAGTTTCTTTTCAGGCCATGCTTCATCCAGTTTTGCAATAACCACTTTCATATCGTTGGCTTTAAGACAATTTACTAAATATATCTATTTTGCTTTTCTTTGGCCGCTTATCTTTGTGTTAAGCAGAATTTACGTGGGCGTACACTATCCCAGTGATATTTTTGTAGGTGCATTGGTAGGGACTCTATTTGCTTTTTTCTTTTACTTTCTCTGTAAAAAAGTTTTGGCACATAAAAGACTAATCAATAACACGAGAAATGGTAAGCCCGTCACGAATGGGTAATAGCACCGTTTCCAGTTTTGGATGTTCATTTAATAATTTGTTATATTGAAGAAGCGCTTTTGTATCAATATCATCGTCTTTTACTTTTTCCACAACTTTTCCGCTCCACAAAACATTATCACTTAAAATTACCGAACCCTTTTTTAGCTTAGGAATAATTATTTCCAGATACATGGGATAATTATTTTTATCGGCATCAATAAAAACCAAATCGAAGGTTTTTTCAAGTTTTGGAATAATTTCCAAAGCGTTTCCCAAATGTTGAATAATTCGCTTTCCGAAAGATGATTCGTCAAAATATTTTCGTTGAAAATCATACAATTCCTCGTTGATATCAATCGTGTGCAGTTCACCATTCTTCTGCATTCCTTCTGCCAAACACAAAGCGGAATAACCCGTATAGGTTCCAATTTCGAGAATGTTTTTCGGCTGAATTAATTTTGAAAGCATACTCAAAACCCGTCCCTGCAAATGACCGCTCAGCATACGCGGCTGCATCTGCTTTTGCCAGGTTTCGCGGTTCAGTTTTGCGAGCAATTCTGGTTCGCGTTGCGAATGTTTTTCAACGTAATCGTTAATTTTTTCGGGAAGAAAATCCATAATGAAATTTTTAATGAATACCCGCCATCATTTTTTTAATGATTGGCGAAATGAGTATTGCAAATATACCCACAATCACGCTAATTACCCCAAAACTTGCATATACCGAAACGTACGAAAACAGTTGCTGAAAGGCATCACTTTGTCCCGAAGCAATCTGTGGCGTCAATCCCGTAATGTATTCTGTAATATTTCCGAAGATTCCTTCTGAAAAAACATTTGTGTTCCCGTCCGAAACCGTGGTAAGTTTTGCAATTTTTCCGGCGAAAAAGTGTCCGTAAAAATTTGCAGAAAACCACACTCCCATAATAAAAGCTACATATTTTAAAGGTGAAAGTTCCGTCATTTTTGAAAGTCCGATGGGCGAGAGGAACAACTCCCCAAAGGTTAAAACCATATAGCCAATCACCAAATAACTCATCGAGGTTTTGGCAAAATCATCAACGCTATGTGCCGAAAGCGCAAAAACAATAAACCCAAGTCCAAGAAATAGAAGACCGAGGCCAAATTTTACGGCAGAATTCGGATTTATCTTTTTTCGACTTAAAAAAGTCCAAAGCATCGAAAACGGAATGGCGAAAAGAATTATGAAACCTGCATTGATACTATTTGTCCCTGCTGCGTCCATTCCAACCAAATTCACATTTCTGTCTGCAAAAAGTGTCAGCGAACTTCCGGCCTGTTCAAAAATTGCGGCAAACAGTGTGTAAAGAATAGTGAAGTAAACCGCCACAAGTAATCGCTTCCGTTCTTTTAATGTTACTTTGGAAAGAATAAAGCCGATGTAAAAAACCAAAAAAGCGGAAACAATCCAAACCAAATACCCTTCAAATTCATTNAANCGAACNANNGTNGCAAAAACGCCAACGGAAGCTATTGCCGCTAAAACAATCAGTTTTCCGCTATTTAAACCAAACTTTTTGTCATCGTAAATCTGCTGATTCGGAACATGTCCCTTATTTCCGAATACATTATTTTTTAAACCACTTCTAAAAACCAGAAGCCCCGTAACCATTCCAATTCCTGCTAAAACGAAACCGTAATGCCAGCCATAAGTGATCGCAAACCAAGCACATAAAAGTGGTGCGATTGCCGCACCTAAATTGATTCCTAGATAGAAAATAGTAAAACCTGAGTCACGACGCGAATCACCTTGCGCATAAAGTTCGCCCACNAATGAGGAAATGTTTGGTTTGAAAAAACCATTCCCAACGATTATCAACCCCAATGAACCATAGAAAAATATTGGCATTTCAATAGAAAGAAAAAAATGACCAAAAACCATTAAAACTCCACCGAGAATGATTGCTTTTCGATAGCCGAGAATTTTATCGGCTAAAATTCCACCAATCATGGGCGTTACATACACCAACGACATGTATGCGGCATAAACGCCAAAAGCCATATCATCATCATACAGCAAATGTTTTGTCATATAAAGAACGAGTAACGCACGCATTCCGTAAAACGAAAAACGTTCCCATAGTTCTGCAAAAAATAGATAAAGTAGACCTTTTGGATGACCGAAAAGTTGAGGNTGGTCGGTTTCAGAATTTACATTGCTCATAGTTGAAATTTTAATTTTCAGCAATGTAGTACTGCTTATAAACCGAAACTTTTGCAGTTTCAAATAATACTAAAAAATAACGGAATGTGAGTAATTGTGAATGCGGTTACAAAGAATTACAAAAACGCTTTATATTCTTTATTTTCGCTGCTTTCCGAGAATTCCTCCAATAATCTTTTGTCAATAGAAATGTTATTGGGAACAATTCGCAACCGGTATTTGCTTTCGCCAATAAAGGTAAAAAGATCGCGACGATCGAGTTTTTGCGAATCATCGAGTTGAAGAATATCGTTGATGTTTTCGATAATTCGGGTAAGGTAGGTTTGGTTTTTTATTTCGCCGCCAAGGTTTACCGGAATTGTCTGCGAATCGCCTTCGGCATATTTTCTACGGATGGCAAATTTCAGCAGGTTTTTATATTGCGTGGTTTTAGACCCGAAATCGATGGTTTGTTCGTAAATGTTTTTNGTNGGAATNTTCAATTTCACCAAACTCCAATCCAAAAAGTGAATCGTTATTTCGTTTGGTTTTGGTGTACTGGCAAGTCGAATGACCCAGGTTGTTGCTAATACCAGAAATATAGAAATCAGTGAAGTTTTTGCAATTATTTTGATGAAATTATTGCTGAAATCATTTCCGAAGGTTAAGAATACTTCAGAAATCTGGGAAACAAAAATCAAAATAATCACTAAAATTGAAATAGCGCCAATAACTTTTAACCCTCTATAAGCAAAGGTTCTGTAGAATGAAACTCCTAACAAATAACAAAGAAAAGCCGAAAGCAGTAAATCTGGAATTCCACTGATTCTTATATTTCTGTAAATATTTGTTTCTCCCAATATATAAGGTAAAACAAATGTAACGAGNGAGGTAAAAATAATTGCAATAATTATTTTCTTGATGTTTTTTTTGTTGTGATAAATAAAACCAGGGGCATAATAGAAATAAAACAATGCCAATAATAAAAACATATTATTAACGATTGAAAAAAGGTTGGTAGCTAAATGATATCCTTGCGTTTCGGTAAAATTAAATATGGTGCCACNATAAATCCAGCATCCTGAAAGAACCCAAATAAACATTGCAAGGCTTAAATATAGGAGTGCTTTGTCAACTCTTTTTTGGGAATCGTCTTCTTCTAAAAGTTGACTAAATCGGTTTCGGATATTATACCAAAGCGCAAGCAATAAGNCCCCGCCTATAAAAGCAATACAAATATGTGAAAGGATATAAAATTTGGCTACTTCGGTCATGTCTAACCAAGAATTCTTTCAACTAATTTCTTTTTGGCCGTCTCATCATCGCCACAGAGCCATTGGATTACATTATCCTCCCACATAGCATCGGCCTGGTCCTGGGTTATGATTTTTCTCTCCAAAGCTAAATCTAAAATTTTCCCAGGATAGGAAGATTGCGGAGCACTTTCCATTTCGCCAAGCGGGTAGGGGTCATCCAGACCTACCAAAACTTGCTTGGCACCTTGGTTTTTTACAACAAGCTCTAAAGAACCCGTATCGTGGACTAAAGTATCGAAGAAAATATTTTTATGGCCAACAGATTTTCGGGGATGAACTTTTCCTTTGAAAAGATCGGGACGGCCGTCAAAACCTTGTATTCTTCTACCCAGATTGATCTGTGCCAATTGNCCNCCGTGNGCAAANCANGTNCGCATTCCGGGATATTTATCGGCGTAACCATTTANGGTTAAAAANTGATAGGCGTCGGCACATTGNGCAAGCATCCAGATAAGGTGGAAGCGCCAAGCCGTGTTTTCTAACTTTATGAATTTTTCGCCGTCATAGGGATGTATTTCAACCGCAAGATTGTATTTNGAAGCNAGTTCAAAAATGGGTTCGTTCTCTTCGTCAAAAATGCAACGCCAAGTACCAATGGTGTCCATATAATGTGTAGGCAAACACAAAAGCTGCATACCGAGTTCTTCCACACAGCGTTCCATTTCCCAAAGTGCACCGCGCACAAAACCGGGGTGTACCACAAAACCACAGGTAAACTTTGATGGATGATCGTGCTGTACTTTTGCGTTGAAATCATTCTGAAAACGAAGTGCCTGTTTCATTTCTTCAACACGCAGACCATTTCCGTAAAGTTGGGAAAGATTCAAAACCACGGCGTGATCTATTTTGAAACGCTCCATCCATTCCAACTTTTCATTCAAAAAGAAGCTGGAATCGGTTACAGGGCGACTCCAATCTTTTTGGAGCATAAATTTTCGGTCCTTATCTACCCAAAAAATACCCTTGTCTTGCATAAACTGTGGAATTTCCTCAGGATATGGGAGTAGGTGTGAGTGGCCATTGATGCGGAGTTTTCGTTTCATATTAACTCCCCGCGCAGGCGGGGATCTTTTTAATTAATCCTCAATTTTATCTAAAATTACAAATACTTTGAAGATACCGCAACAAGTGCGGTACTACAAACTTTTGGTGCGTCCACCATCAACGGGAAGGTTAATTCCGTTGATATAGCTTGCAGCTTCACTTGCTAAAAATGCGACTGCGTTGGCGATTTCTCCCGGTTGGGCAAAACGTCTTGCTGGAACCAAACTTTTCATAAAATCACTAGCTTCTTTTTCGGATTTATTCATTCTTTTTGCTGCGTTGCCAACAATGTCCTCAAGTCTATCAGTAGCTGTAAAACCGGGCAATACGTTGTTTACAGTTATTCCGAATTGTCCCAGTTCATTGGCAAGGGTTTTACTCCAACTCGCAACAGCGCCACGAATGGTGTTGCTCACTCCCAGCCCATCAATGGGTTGTTTTACTGAAGTAGAAATAATATTTATAATTCTACCGTAATCTGCTTCTTTCATCCCCGGAACGAGTGCCTGCACCAAAATCTGGTTGCAAACCACGTGCATCGAAAATGCTTTTTCGAACTCGTCTGTTGCTGCGGAAAAAATGGGACCACCTTTTGGACCACCCGTATTGTTTACCAAATTGTGAAAGGTCTTATTTGAAGCGGCTAGTTCTGCTTTTTCCTTTACCTGTTTTGGATTTGTGAAATCTGCTACAAAGTAATTGTGCTTTTGCCCTTTTTCGTGGGAAAGCTCTATTAAAGTTTCCTTTAGTTTTTCTTCATCCCGAGCCACCAAAGTGACTGTTGCGCCAAGTTTTGCCAATTGCTTTGCGGTTGCTTTTCCGATGCCCGCGGTACTTCCGCAGACCATTGCGTTTTTATTTGTTAAGTCTAAATTCATAATTTTCAGTATTCTGTATTCTGTATTCAGTTTGGAGTATTCGATTTCTATCGAGTTTCGATTTTGTTTTCAATCGTACTTTATGCACACATTCTTCGCCTCGGTAAAAAATCGAAGCGCCTCAAAACCTCCTTCGCGGCCAACGCCGCTGTCTTTCATTCCACCGAAGGGCGTTCTTAAATCACGGTTTAGCCACGTATTTACCCAAACAATTCCCGCTTCAATTTCTTTTGAAATGCGCAAGGTGCGGTTAAGATCTGATGTCCAAAGTGTGGAAGACAAACCGTATTTAACCGAGTTTGCCATTTGCAAAGCTTCTTCCTCGGTTTCGAAAGACATAATTGTAACTACCGGACCAAAGATTTCTTCTTGGTTTACACGGCATTGGTCATCAAAAACTTCAATGACTGTTGGTTCCAAGTAATAGCCGTTTTCGAAATTTTTCACGGTAACCCTATTTCCACCGCAAAGGATTTTTCCGCCTTCCTTTTCGGCGAGTTTTATATATGATTCCACCTTTTCCAAATGCGGTTTTGAAACCAATGCTCCTAAATTTGTTCCGGCATCAAATGGATTTCCCACTTTTAGTTGCTTTACTTTTTCAACAAAATCTTTTTTG
>PAZL01000016.1 GCA_002715485.1 Aequorivita sp.
AAGGAAAATTAAGAATTTAGTGGAATGGTGTAAAACATCAAAAAGGCTAATAATGGCCAAATTATAATGCCAATACGGCATATAAAAAACTTATATGGAGTTTTGATAGCTCCAAATATTTTTTGGAAAACTCCCGCAATTAAAAATAATACAAATGGAGCCCACCAAACCACTGAGATGCCATAATAAATCAAATAAGTAATTCCAATTAGGACTCCAAGAATATTGGATAAATTCAATAGACTAGGAAATGCCTCATCCCAATCACTTGGTTTAAACTTAGCTGTATTGCGAAAATGTTTTACATTTTCAGCTTGCATTCCCAATATCACAGTAAAAAAGCCAAAGGCAAATATGTTTATTAAATTAAAATTTTCCAAAACCTTAATAAGTTGAATTCTATGATTTTGTGAAAATAAAAATAAATTTAAACAGATGCACACCTTTTAGAAAAAGATGCACACCCCAGTGTACACCTAAATGGTATAAAAAACTTCTTAAAATTGACTATTTAAAGATGAAATTAGAGGATACAAAAAAAGCCCATCCATATGGATAAGCTTCTCATCGGTCTATTTCTAAACCACAAGCCACCTTTAAGTGACTCAACACAACATCTTGCTCTCTGTGTAAAAGAGATGCCTTCCTTCGAAGGCATTTAGCGGTCTGGACGAGACTCGAACTCGCGACCCCCTGCGTGACAGGCAGGTATTCTAACCAACTGAACTACCAGACCAAGTTTTTCAACCTTTCTTTCGAAAGACCCCAACAACAGTTGGGCAAAGTGAAAAATTGTTACCATACTTTTTAGGAATACTCCCTTGCTGTATTAAGCGGTGGCAAATATACTACTCCATTTCATTTCCGCAAACTATTTTTTTAAAAAATAATTTTTTTTATCCAAACTTCTGACGTTCTACAAGATATGTTGTCAAAATCTTGTTGAAACTTTCGTTAATATCGGTCAAAACATACTTTATTCTATACTGGGCACAACGCAATTGTAGTTCGGTAAAATAATTTTGGACCGCCTCTTCATATTGTTCCTTAATATTATCAGCATAAAGGTTTATATGTTCTCCGGTCTCAACATCAACAAAACGCTTTGGGCGGTTGCTGAAGTCGAAATTTACTTCTCTCTTTTTGTCAAAAGTGTGAAATAAAATAACCTCGTGTTTGTTGTATTTAAGATGCTGGAGTGCCTCAAATAGTTTTTCGGCTTCCGCATCACTTTGAAACATATCGGTGAACAAAAACACTAAGGAACGCCGCTTAAGCTTTTCCGCAATTAAATGAAGATGCTCGTATGTTTTGGTCTGTGATTTTTCTTTCGAAGAAAGCAAGGCCTCGTTCAACTTTTGAAGTAGCATTTGGTGGTGGCGTTCACTTCCCTTTTCGGAAGCATAAAATTCATAATCGTCACTGTATATACTCAATCCCACTGCATCGCGCTGCCGTTTCATCAAGTTCATAATGGCTGCCGAAGCCAAGACCGAAAACCCAATTTTATTTAAAGAATTAATGTTGAATTGTTTCAGGTTTGGGTAATGCATGGAACTGCTGTTGTCCACGATTAAATGGCAACGCAGGTTGGTTTCCTCTTCGTAGCGTTTGGTGTAAAGTTTATCGGTTTTGGCAAAAAGCTTCCAGTCTATATGTTTGGTGCTTTCCCCATTATTATAAATTTTATGTTCGGCAAACTCTGCCGAAAATCCGTGGAACGGACTTTTATGAAGCCCTGAAATAAAGCCTTCCACCACCTGTTTTGCAAGCAGTTCCAGGTTTTTGAACCCGGTTATTTCGTTTATTTCTTTTTCAATATTCAATTGCGAAATTATTATTGAAATGTTTTCTTCAGAATATATAAGTCTGCCAAATCACCTGTTATAACATTGCCTGATTTGTCTAGCATCCACAATTGGTTTTCGCCTACTTTATATTGAAGCGTATCGTTTTCTGACTTTAAAAGCACTTTGGAACCTGTTTCATCCCACACGAAATCTCCTGTTTTGGTAAACTCATTTTCGGCTTCGGGCTTGCCCAAATAGGTTTGGGAAAGCGCATAGGTTTTATCATCTCGCAATTCCAAAACAGTTTTAATCCCCTCGCAATCCGCACACGGCGTTGTGCCTTCGTAAATTCCTGCCCAATCCAATGAGTTTTCAGAATTGTGGGAGTCAACAACTACAGTATCTTCAGAAATTTCCGTAGTTTCTTCGGAATACGTTTTTTTATCTTCGCCATTTTTGCATCCCAAAAAAACGGTTGCGGCTATTGTAAACACGATTGCTGCTTTCTTCATTTTTCAGTTTTAAAATTTACTTTTTATTTCCAACTCGCAATTCGGTTTTTTTACTTCAAAACGCCATCTACAATTCCATATTCCACAGATTCATCGGCGTTCATCCAATGGTCGCGGTTGAAGTCTTTCATTACTTTTTCAAATTTTTGACCGCAATTTTCGGCTAAAATTCGTGCGCTTATCTCTTTTGTTTTTAAAATTTCCTGAGCAGTAATTTCAATATCACTGGCAACACCTCTAGCGCCACCGCTTGGTTGATGGATCATGACACGGGCGTGCGGTTGTATGAAACGTTTTCCCTTTTCACCAGCGGAAAGTAAAATACTACCCATTGAGGCTGCGAGGCCAGTACAAATAGTTGATACCGGACTTTTTATATTCTTCATGGTATCATAAATAGAAAAGCCCGATGTTACGTAACCCCCCGGGCTGTTTATATAAAATTTAATCTCGTCGTGGCTCAGCGCGTCTAGATACATTAAACGGTCCACAACATGGCGTGCGCTCTTATCATCTACCATTCCCCAGAGGAAAACTTTGCGTTCTTCCAGTAATTTACTGTCAATTTTATCCTGTACTTTATTTGTTTTTTCCATAGTATTTTCTTGATTGGACTTAGCACTAAAATAACAAAAGGCCCAGCAATACGCCAAGCCTTTTATTGATTTATTTTTGAAAGTGAATATTACAAAAGTGAATCAATTGCCTCTGCATAAACATTCTTAGGAGCAACGCCTACTTGACGGCCTACTACTTCGCCATTTTGGAAGACCAAAACGGTTGGAATGTTTCTTACCCCATATTTTGCGGCAAACTCTTGGTTTGCATCCACATCTACTTTTCCTACAACGGCTTTGCCGTCGTATTCTTTGCTTATTTCTTCAATGATGGGCCCTACCATTCTGCAAGGTCCGCACCAGGCTGCCCAAAAGTCAACCAATACCGGTTTGTCACTTTTTAAAACCGTTTCTTCAAATGTTGCGTCTGTTATTTCTAATGCCATAATCTTATTTTTAATGAATTACAAAAGTAGTTAAATTTTATAGGTTTCTCTTTAGCGTTAATATATGTTTAGGAAATGGAGGTATTGTTTATTTCTATAATCGGTTGTCTGTTGTCTGTTGTCGGTTGTCGGTTGTCGGTTGTCAGTTTAACTTATAATGTAACTGCTCGCGTTCCAATTCATCCAGCAACTCCTTTGAAATATTTATTTTATGTTTCCTACTAGGCATAGTGAGATGGATTTTTTCCTCATTCTCATAAACCACAAAAAACAATTGTTTTTCGCCTTTGTGGGTTTTTACCAAATTTTTAAGTGAATCTATTTTTCCTTCTTTTAAATCATTTAAAGGCATGGTAATGGTCAATTTTTTTCCGTGGGTTTCCATCACGTCGTGAAGTAATTGAATGCTATTATACTGAAGCCGCGGCTCACCCTTTTTGCCTGTTTCGCGGTTGGTCCAACCTTCCTTTACAAAAACGCGACCGTAAATAAAGCTATTCGGAACCAAGAAATGGCGCCACTTTAAATATTCTTCTCCAAAAATTTTGAAATCATAACTATCCTCATAATCCTCAACGGTGAAAATTGCCCAGCCCTTTCCAGCTTTTGATTCACGGTGCTGCACATCGCTGACCACGCCACCAAAACACAATTCTTTATTGATAAAATCTTCTAAATGGTTAAAATCTGAAACTTTACAATTGGTAAAACTGTTCATCTCTATTTTGAAATCGTCAAGCGGATGGCCGGAAATATAAACGCCAACCACTTCCCTTTCCTGTTTCAATTTTTTCATGGTGCCCCATTCCTCGCAGGGAGGAACTTCCGGCTCGGGGATTTGCACTTCGCTGGCATCGCCAAAAAGACTCACTTGCGAAGAATTCTGCGTTTCTTGATATTTTGCTGCATACCGAAGCACTTTTTCAATAAACATTATCCCGTCGCCATCATCGTGTAGGTATTGTGCACGATGCGTATCGAAACTGTCAAAACCTCCAGCAAGTGCAAGATTTTCAAAGGCTTTTTTATTTGCGGAACGCAAATCGATTCGCTTTGCTAAATCAAAAACCGATTTATATTTTCCATCCTTTCTGTTTTCAACAATGGTTGCCACGGCACTACTACCCACACCTTTTACTGCTCCCATTCCAAAACGGATGGCGCCTTGGTCATTTACGGTAAACTTGTGGAAGGATTCGTTTACGTCTGGGCCCAAAACGGTCAGGCCCATCCGCTTGCACTCGTCCATAAAGAAGGTGACTTGCTTTATATCACTCATATTATTTGAAAGCACTGCCGCCATATATTCCGCGGGATAATGTGCTTTTAAATAAGCCGTTTGATAGGCAATCCAAGCGTAACAAGTGGAATGGGATTTGTTGAAGGCATAACTCGCAAAGGCTTCCCAATCTTTCCAGATTTTTTCAAGCTTTTCGGGATCGTGTCCTTTTTCGGCAGCTTGGGCAACAAATTGCGGCTTCATTTTATCAAGTACCGCTTTCTGCTTTTTCCCCATCGCCTTTCGTAGAACATCGGCTTCACCTTTGGTAAAACCAGCCAATTTTTGCGACAAAAGCATCACCTGCTCCTGATAGACCGTAATTCCGTAGGTTTCTTTCAAATATTCTTCCATTGCGGGAAGGTCGTATTCAATCTCTTCCTCGCCGTGTTTTCTTCTTACGAAACTTGGAATGTATTCCATCGGACCCGGACGATAAAGCGCGTTCATAGCAATAAGATCTGCAAATACCGTTGGCTTCAATTCCTTCATATATTTCTGCATTCCGGCAGATTCATACTGAAAAATCCCAACCGTATCCCCTCTTTGGAACAGCTCGTAGGTTTTTTCATCATCGAGCGGAAAGTTGTCTGGATCGAGATCAATGTTGTGCTTGTGCTTTACGAGTTTTACCGTGTCCTTTATCAGCGTCAAGGTTTTCAGACCGAGGAAATCCATTTTCAAAAGGCCCGCACTTTCAACAACAGAGTTATCGAATTGGGTAACGTACAAATCTGAATCCTTTGCAGTGGCCACGGGAACGAAGTCGGTAATATCGCTGGGGGTAATAATTACCCCACAGGCGTGGATTCCTGTATTTCGAACAGACCCTTCGAGAATTTTTGCCTGGTTTATGGTTTGGGCTTCAAGATCACTTCCTTCGGAAAGATTTAAAAGCTCGTTCACTTTTGGAAGCTCATCACTTCGGAAACGGCTTCGCAATTCCGCCTCGCTCAAACCGAAAATCTTGTTCAGTTTGGTCATATTCGGAATCAATTTCGAAATACGATCGGCTTCATTCAAAGGCAAATCAAGCACGCGTGCGGTATCGCGAATGGAGGATTTTGCAGCCATGGTTCCATAGGTAATAATCTGTGCAACCTGATTGCTTCCGTATTTGTTGATCACGTAATCCATAACCTTGCTTCGGCCTTCGTCATCAAAATCGATATCGATATCGGGCATACTCACCCGGTCCGGATTTAGGAAACGCTCAAAAAGCAAATCGTATTTAATAGGGCAAATGTTGGTGATTCCCAAACAGTACGCCACGGCACTTCCCGCTGCCGAACCACGACCCGGCCCAACGGAAACACCCATTTTTCGGGCTTCGGCAATAAAATCCTGTACAATCAAAAAGTAGCCGGGATAGCCTGTATTTGCAATTACCTCAAGTTCAAAATCAAGCCGCTGTTTTATTTCCTTTACGCGTTGTGAGGCTTCCTCGGGAATTTCAAAATCCGTTAATGCCTCATAGGAAACTTCCAGTAATTCGGGATAGCGCCTTTTGGCTCCTTCATAGGTTAAATGCCGTAGATAAGCGTTTTCACCACGCTTGCCACCGTCAATATCCTCAGCATTCAAAAATTCTTTGGGAATGCCAAAATTGGGTAGCAACACATCGCGATGCAGGCTAAAAGGTTCTATTTTTGAAACTACTTCCTCAATATTCAAAATGGCTTCCGGCAGGTCATTGAAAAGCGCTTTCATCTCGTCCTGCCCTTTAAAATAGTATTCCTGATTCGGCAAACCATAACGATAACCGCGACCGCGACCAATGGGTGTCGCCTGTTTTTCGCCATCCTTTACACAAAGTAAAATATCGTGGGCGTTGGCGTCTTCCTTATTTATATAATAGGTGTTATTACAGGCTACAATCTTTACATTATTGCGCTTTGCCATTTCGACCAAAACATCGTTTACGCGCCTTTCATCTTCCTGATTGTGGCGCATAATTTCTACATACAAGTCTTCGCCAAACATTTCCTTCCACCAAAGCAAAGCTTCTTCGGCTTGGTTTTCGCCTATATTCAAAATCTTTCCGGGCACTTCGCCGTAAAGGCTTCCGGTTAAAACTATTATATCTTCCTTGTATTTTTCTACTATATTTTTATCAATTCGCGGCACGTAATAGAATCCTTCGGTATAAGCGATGGAAGCCATTTTTGCCAAATTGTGGTAGCCGTTTTTGTTTTTGGCAAGCATCACAATTTGGTAGCCGTTGTCTTTATGGTTTTTGTTGAGATGGTCTTCGCAGACAAAAAATTCGCAGCCAACAATCGCTTTTATGGGCTTTGCCGAAATCTCTCCATCCTCATTTTTGGGCAAATCGGCGAGCGATTTGTTGTAATTGGAAACGGCCTGTACAAAATGGAATGCGCCCATCATATTTCCGGAATCGGTTATGGCAACTGCGGGCATGTTGTTTTCAACTGCGGCGTTTACCAAATCCATGGTACTGGAGGTGGATTGCAGGATTGAAAACTGCGAATGGTTGTGAAGGTGCACAAACGGGGCATCTTCCAGCGTGGCAATATTTTCTTTTATTTCTTCGGAAGAGATTTCCTCGGTTTCCGAAGCGGCCTGAATTTGCTTTCGTATTCTTTCGGAAGCTTTTTTTAGGTTGATATGCTCAATTCCGATCAATTCAATTGGCTGCGGATTTTCTTCGGAAAAATTTTCGAAGTAATCCGGCTGCACATCAAGTTCTTCTTTTGTGAAAATCTGGCGTCGAACCAATTCCAAGAAGCAGCGTGTGGTCGCTTCCACATCTGCAGTTGCGTTGTGAGCTTCTGCAAAAGGTTCGCTGAACAAAAATTCGTGAAGTTCCGTTAGGGTTGGCAGTTTAAACTTTCCGCCGCGTCCCCCAGGAATTTGGCAAAGTTGGGCCGTAGTTTCGGTACAGGTATCTAAAACTGGGAGATTGGGCAACGGGTTTTCTATTCCCAACCGGAAAAATTCCGCGCCCATAATATTTACATCGAAATCTACATTTTGACCGACGATGAATTTGGTTTTTGAAAGCGCTTCTTGAAATTTTTCAGCAACTTCTTCCAACGAAATCCCTTCAGCAGTGGCAAGTTCAGTTGAAATACCATGAATTTTTTCGGCATCAAAAGGAATATTGAACCCATCGGGTTTCACCAAATAATCCTGATGCTCGATTAAATTTCCCATGGCATCATGTAATTGCCAAGCAATCTGGATACAGCGCGGCCAATTATCGCTATCGCTTACGGGAGCATTATAGCGTTTGGGAAGACCTGTTGTTTCTGTATCGAAGATTAAATACATTGGGATTAACGATTTTTGATTTAAGATTGCTGATTTAAGATTGCTGATTTAAGATTTCCGTTTGACTGCTCACAGGGAACATTTTTGGAAAAAGTAAAAATAGAAAAACCTCCCGCTTTTGGGAAGTTAAATTGTTAGGAGTTGTTCACAAAAAAAACCGCCTTTGGAAAACCCAAAGACGGTTTTAATCTTCTTTTTCAAAATATTAGGATACTACGGCTTCAAAATTTTTCGCACTTTGATATGCATTCTGAATGGTATCGCGGTGGTTGGTTAGAATTTTCTGCGTAGTTGGAGGCAATGTGGTATCTTTTATCACCTCATTGTACTCTTCTACCGCAGCTTTTTCACCTTTCTGCACTTCTTCTAATATGGTTTCTTCATTATTGGAAGAAAAAGCGGTTTCAATATCCATCCAAGTCCTGTGCATTGCTCCTGTGGCGCTTCCGCCTTTATCTGGAGTTTCGCCGTAGTTTTTGATTTCGGTTTTTATCTCGTGACCAAAATCGTATCTTTTTTGAGCTTGTTCATTAAAGAATTGTTTCAGCTTTGTGTTTTCTACATTTTCAGCTGCTTTTTTATAACCCTTTTCGGCGTCATAATTTTTCTCTAACAGTTCATTTAATTTGTTCGACATTTTTTCAGTAAACTTCATATTCTTTCGTTTTAAATTATACAGCTGTTTTTCTTCATCATCATTATCATTCCGCTAAAGACAACTGTTCAACTTCATTCGGATATATCCTAATATACCATGAATAAAAGCGCTCAACGAATTATTAACCTAAGTTTAGTGTAAATTAACAAGCTTTAACCTTTGCTGAGAAATATGAGGTAAAATGTCAATTAATAAGTAACATCAAATTGGCCTTCTGTAATTTCTGTGCGATCTGTAATAAAGGAGAAGGTACCTTTAATTGTATTTTCTGAAATGTTGTGCTCCAAAATAGTAATAATCCCCTCCACGGTATCTTCCGGCCCTGTAATGCCTTGGTATTTAGCAGCAAAACCTCCTCTTGGCAAGGTATAATCCCCAGGCTCTACCCCTGCAGTTACAGAAATAACTATGGTGGCATTGGCCGTGCTTCCGGAAGTTATAATGGTATTTCCTGTATTGCGAGAAGAAACAGTTACAGGTATAAATTGATTGCCATCCACCTTGGCGCTAAATAAACCTGCATTGGTAGGATCTACGATATCGCCACCTGTGTAGGAAACATTATATAAGGTACCCTGAGAAACATATATAGTATCTATCCCCGGCAAGAAGGCATTGAAATTAAAAGTTCCCGAAAGTGTTTTATTTGTCTCATTAAGTTCTGAAATAGTCACCATTCCTTCACCGTTGGGGTTCGTGGTATAAATGCTTCCGCCTATATCTTCATAAACAGCATAATTAGAGCTCCCCTCTCCAATGGTAAAATTACCTTCGCCCAAACGTGAAAGTTGAATGGTCATGGATTCTTCATCATTAAAGCCCTGAATGGTAAGCGTACCGTCTTCATTTAATGCGGCACGTGCGTCTGTTGAGGTGTATAACCTGTCATCTACTTTCGCTTGAAGGGCAACTTCATTGGTCTGAGTATCTTCGCAAGAAATAAGCGACATAGTAGCAAAAAGAACAAATAGAAACTTTTTCATCGGTTAAGGGGTATTTAGGGGTTTTGACAAATGTAAAATAAAAACTTTAATTGGTTGAATTTCAAAAAGAAAATATACTATCTTTGCCGTCCTTAATTATAACCGGGGTCGGGAACCCCAAAAATTAATTTAAACATGCCTGTAAAAATCAGACTACAAAGACACGGAAAGAAAGGTAAGCCTTATTTCTGGATCATCGCGGCAGACAGCCGTAGCAAAAGAGATGGTAAATTCCTTGAAAAAATAGGACATTACAATCCAACAACAAACCCTGCACAGATTGAACTTGATGTGGACAGCGCTGTAAAATGGCTTCAAAATGGAGCACAACCTACAGATACTGCCCGTGCTATTCTTTCTTACAAAGGAGCTTTAATGAAAAATCACCTTGCCGGTGGTGTTCGTAAAGGTGCTTTGACCGAAGAACAAGCTGAAGCAAAATTCAACGAGTGGTTGGAAAGCAAAAAAGGTGCTATCGACCACAAAAAAGCGAGCCTAACTGAGGCAAAGGAAAAAGCTAAAGCTGAAAAACTTGCTGCTGAGAAAGCCGTAAGCGATAAGCGTGCTGCTGATGCCGCTGCTGCCGCCGCTCCTGCAGAAGAGGAAGCAACTGAGGAAGAAGTAGCAGCAACTGCTGAAACTGCGAACGAAGAAGCTCCAGCTACTGAGGCTCAAACTGAAGAAGCTCCTGCTGCTGAAGAAGCCAAAGAAGACGAAAAAGAAGCATAAATTTCAAAACGATGCAAAAGGAGAATTGCTTCTACTTGGGCAAAATCGTTAGAAAATACAGCTTTAAGGGGGAACTGCTCATAAAACTTGATACAGACGAACCCGAAATTTTTACTGAAATGGAATCGGTTTTTGTGGAACAACGCAAAAACTTGATTCCATTTTTTATTGAAGAAAGCTCACTGCATAAAAGCGAACTTCTCCGCGTGCGTTTTGAGGATGTAAATACCGAGGCCGAAGCGGATGCGTTAATTGGTGCCCACCTCTACCTTCCTTTAGAATTTCTCCCGAAGCTTTCCGGAAACAAATTTTATTACCACGAAATTATTGGTTTTACTGCTGAAGATAAATCTTTCGGAAAAATCGGTAATATTACAGGTGTAAATGATACCACTTCGCAAGCTTTATTTGAAATTGATCGCGATGGAAAGCAAATTTTGATTCCTATAATTGACCATTTCATAAAAAAAGTAGATCGGGAAAATAAAAGCATTCTGTTGAATGTGCCGGAAGGGTTGATAGAAATGTATTTATAATTCTGACTTCAGAATTAATTATGAATAAACCCTTTAAATTTAAACAATTTACAATAGAACAAGACCGCTGCGCAATGAAAATTGGCACGGACGGTGTTTTGCTCGGCGCTTGGGTTTCCTTAAAAAACAATCCGTTTTCAATTTTGGATATTGGCGCCGGTACGGGAATTATCGCTTTGCAATTAGCACAACGTTCCAATGCCGAAATAGTTGACGCTCTTGAAATTGATGAAAACGCTTACGAACAGTGCGTTGACAATTTTGAAAACTCTCCGTGGGGCGACCGCTTATTTTGCTATCACGCTTCCTTGGAAGAGTTCGTGGAAGAAATTGAGGACAAATATGATCTAATAATTTCCAACCCACCTTTCTATTCCGAAGACTTTAAAACTACTAATGAATCTAGAGACGCTGCACGTTTTAATGATTCACTTCCTTTTGATGAATTGATTGAAAGTGCGTCACAACTGCTTTCCGACGAAGGAATTTTTGTTGTAATCATTCCGCGAAAAGAAGAAGAAACTTTCATTAAAATGGCTTCGGAAGTAAATCTTTTTCCAAACAGGATTTGCAGGGTTCGCGGGACTGAGACTTCCGAGGAAAAAAGAAGTATGCTAGAGTTTTCCTTTGAAAACATTTCAGCAAAAATAGAAAACCTTACCATTGAAACTTCCCGCCATAATTATACCGAAGCATATCAAAATCTTGTAAAGGATTTTTACCTTAAAATGTAGGTCTTTAAGCTTGTGATTTCTACATTTGTACTCCTTTAACTATAAGAAAAATGAAACCAGATTTATTCGAAGCTCCCGATTATTACAATCTTGACGAATTACTTTCAGACGAACACAAACTGGTACGCCAAGCTGCCCGTGATTGGGTAAAGCGAGACGTATCGCCAATTATAGAGGAATATGCCCAAAAGGCTGAATTTCCGGAACAAATTATTAGCGGTCTTGCTGAAATTGGCGCCTTTGGCCCGTATATTCCCGAGGAATATGGCGGTGCTGGACTTGATCAAATTTCCTATGGATTGATTATGCAGGAAATTGAGCGCGGCGATAGCGGCGTTAGAAGCACGGCTTCGGTTCAATCTTCATTGGTAATGTATCCTATCTGGAAATATGGAACAGAGGAGCAACGCAAAAAATACTTACCAAAACTTGCCTCGGGCGAATGGATGGGTTGTTTCGGTTTAACAGAACCTGACCACGGAAGCAATCCCGGTGGCATGACAACCAATTTTAAAGATAAGGGCGACCACTATCTTTTAAATGGTGCCAAAATGTGGATCAGCAATGCGCCTTTTGCTCAGGTTGCGGTTGTTTGGGCGAAAAACGAGGAAGGAAGAATCCACGGATTGATCGTAGAACGTGGCATGGAAGGCTTCTCTACCCCCGAAACACACAACAAATGGTCACTTCGCGCTTCGGCAACGGGTGAACTTATTTTTGATAATGTAAAAGTTCCGAAGGAAAATTTACTTCCGAATAAATCAGGGTTGGGCGCACCGCTGGGATGTCTTGACTCTGCTCGCTACGGAATTGCTTGGGGCGCAATCGGCGCGGCGATGGATTGTTACGATACTGCGCTTCGCTATTCAAAAGAAAGAATTCAGTTTGGAAAACCTATTGGGCAATACCAACTTCAGCAGAAAAAACTTGCCGAAATGATTACAGAAATCACAAAAGCCCAATTATTGGCGTGGCGTTTAGGCGTGATGCGAAATGACGGAACGGCAACAAGTGCGCAGATTTCTATGGCGAAACGAAACAATGTTGATATGGCAATAAATATTGCACGGGAAGCAAGACAAATACTCGGCGGAATGGGAATTACCGGCGAATACAGCATTATGCGCCACTCTATGAATTTAGAAAGTGTGATTACTTATGAGGGGACGCACGATATTCACTTATTGATTACAGGATTAGATATTACGGGCCTTAATGCATTCGGTTAATAATATCAAAACTCTACAACCGGCCAACTTATATGAGTTGGCCTTTTTTTTACCAATATTTCGAAGATTTGAAAATCATTTTTTATTTAATTATGTGACTTTTTATTTTTTTGGTGTCTAAATTTATGGTTATAACGATTAAACTATAGATGGGCGGGACTGTAAAAGATAGTGAACTAGATGATTCTGAACTTATTTCGAAAATAATTGCTAAAAATGACACCCATCTATTTGCCATATTGTATGACAGGTATGCCGAAAAGGTATATGGCAAATGTCTTAGCTTTTCTAAGTCTGCAGAAGAGGCCCAGGATCTTACCCACGATATATTTATCAAATTATTTCTGAAACTACGTACTTTTAAAGGCGAGTCAAAATTTTCTACTTGGCTTTATTCCTTCACTTATAATTTTTGTTTAAACTACATTCAAAGAGATAAAAAAAAGAAACAGGAAAAATTTACGAGTTTAGACCACGAGAATTATACTGCGGAAGAAGAAATCCCAGACGAGGATATATTTCAAATGAAAACAGAAAAGCTGATACTTTCTTTAAACCAAATAGATCCCGATGATAAAATGATACTTTTAATGAAGTATCAAGACGATTTTTCAATTGCCGACATTCAAAAAGGTTTAGATTTAGGTGAAAGCGCAGTAAAAATGCGACTAAAAAGAGCAAAACAAAGGTTAATAAATATATATAATAGTTTATAAAAAAATGGAAAATCCCTTTAAAGCAATTGTTTACAGCGAGAAATTGCCTGTTACGCTTAAAGAAAAAGTAATGGGGAACGTTGCTACTATTAAATTGATTTTGGACATTGCAGACCTTACAATGATTAAATATCCTTCTTCAATAGAGAATATTTTTAAAACAACCAAAAACAATAAAAAGCAGTAATAAAATCGCTAATTATGAAATTTAATTTAAAACTGATTGAAGATCTTAAAACTATCGTTATTGATAGTTTACCAAAAATTCTTGGTGTAATTGCATTTATAATTATAAGTTGGATTTTNATTAAGCTTATTCTTATGGTGGTTAAGCGCATTTTGAAATTTTCAAGAATTGAGCTCATTAATTCTAAAATTAACGAAAATGAGCTTTTTAACANCGTTAATATTACTATCGATTTAAATAAAATTTTACTGAATTTCCTGAAATGGTTTTTGGTTTTAGTNGTAATAATTTTAGGGGCCGATCTTTTTAATCTTGAAAAAATATCAATAGAAGTTGGTAAACTNATTAATTTTCTCCCAACAATATTTTCAGCAATGTTGATTTTATTTGTGGGGATTTATCTTGCTTCCTATGCTAAAAATGCTCTTAAAAAAATTCTTTCATCTTTTGATGTTGGTGGAGCTCAAGCTATAAGTTCAATAGCTTTTTATATCTGTTTAATTATTACAACCATTATAACCTTAAATCACTTAGGCGTAAATACAGATATTATCACAAACAATCTAACAATCATTTTAGGCGCCGCATTAGCTGCTTTTACTTTGGCATTAGGCCTTGGCTCCAGAGATGTTGTTCAAAGACTTTTGTTTGGTTTTTATTCCCGTAAGAATTTGGAGGTTGGACAACGAATAAAAATTGGAGAAATTGAAGGAACCATTGTTTCTATAGACAACATATGTCTTATTCTTCATTGTGAAAACCAAAAAATTATATATCCCATTAAAAAAATCGTAAACAAGAAAATTGAAATTTTAGAATAATTTCAATTTTAAATGTGACTTAATAAACATTCGTGTGTCTTAATAATTGAACCAAAGAATAACTTTTGATCAATTAAGTTACTATGAATTTTCTATTTTATTTAATTTTTCCTTTAGGAATATTTGGAATTATTTTTTTTGCCCTAGTATATATAAAAAGTTTAAAGGAAAATAAGAAATTAAAAAAGGACTCTTAAACACCATAATCCTACTTACTCTAAATGATTAAATTTTGGTTGATTATTTCGAAAAAGCCCAGCAAATGCTGGGCTTTTATTTTTAAATAAATCCCTGCCAAATACATTTCATCAAAACATATTCAAATTGTATCTTTAAAAAAACAATTGATACATGTCTTCTAGAAACCGAATGTCCCGAGCTTACAGAACTGCCCGTCGCATTAAGTTTAATGACGACTCAAAGTTTATAATTTTTAGCGACTGCCATCGGGGCGACAACAGTTTTGCTGATGATTTTGCAAACAATCGGAATATTTACTTTCATGCTCTGCAGGATTACTACAAAAAAGGGTTTACGTATTGTGAGATAGGGGATGGTGACGAGTTATGGGAAAACCTTTTTTTTAAGGATATTTTTGAAGCCCATCAAAATGTGTACGAGCTGATGAAGCTTTTTTATGCAGAAAATAGACTTTATAGATTGGTCGGCAACCATGATATGGTCTATATGAACCAAAGATTTGTTGAAAAAACACTTTACACCTATTTTGATAAAATCACAGGTAAGGATGCACCTCTCTTTCCAGGAATTAAATTTACGGAAGGCCTTATTTTAGAGCACGAAAAAACTAGACAGGAAATCTTTATGATGCACGGCCATCAAGCCGATTGGATGAACTACGTAGGCTGGAAATTTAACCGTTTTATGGTTCGGGCATTGTGGCGGCAATTGCAAATTTTTGGCATTGGCGACCCAACAAGTCCTGCAAAAAATTACAAAGAACTTATAAAAGTTGAAAGACGAACCAAACGGTGGATAGTTGAAAATAAAAACATTTTTACCATTATTGGCCATACGCACAGACCTCGTTTTCCAGAGCCTGGCGATATTGCTTTTTTTAATGACGGAAGTTGTGTACACCCACGAAGTATAACCGGATTGGAAATAGAAAATGGTGAAATTACATTAATAAAATGGCAAATTTCTACAACAGAAGACGGGACGCTGAAAGTTGTAAAAATGCTTCTCGAAGGACCACAAAAATTAATTGATTACAAAACTGAATCGTAATATGTTAAATTTCAAGAATTTATTGCTTTTTATAATTTTATCCACATTTTCCTGTGCAGTCTCGAAAAAGAATACTCCATCTGAAAAACCAACATATAAATATCTTGCGCTTGGCGATAGCTACACAATTGGTGAAAGCGTTTGCAGTGAATGTAACTATCCAAAACAATTGACAGATAGTTTAAACCATATTTTAAAAGATAAAACTTCTGTAAAAATAATTGCGAAAACAGGCTGGACAACCACAGATTTGTTAAGCGCGATTGCAACCGAAAACCCTTCCAAAGATCATGATTTGGTAACGTTGCTCATTGGCGTAAACAATCAATATCAAGGGAAACCTTTTTCCATTTACGAAGAAGAATTCCAAAAATTACTGGATATGGCCATCGATTTCGCAAAAGGCAAAAAGGAAAACGTGATTGTACTTTCCATTCCAGACTACGCTTTTACACCTTTTGGGCAGAAATCTGGGAAAAGTGAAAAGATTACTTCGGAATTGATAAAATATAACGCTTTTGCGGAAGAGACTGCGAAAGAAAAAGGAGTATATTTTAAAAATATCACCCCGATAACGCAGCAAGGATTGGGAAATCCAACATTGGTTGCTTCAGACGGCTTACACCCATCGAAAGTTACTTATAAAAAATTTGTGGAAATAATGATGGATGAAGTTTTGAAAATACTCCATTAAACTTCGGGAGCCAGTTCTACTTCCAATCCGTCGAGTTCTTCTTTTATAAAAATCTGACAACCCAAACGGCTGTTTTCTTTCACGTTAAAAGCTTCAGAAAGCATTAAATCTTCATCATAACTCATTTCGGGAAGTTCGTGATCGCTTAAAACATAACATTGGCAGGACGCACACATCGCCATTCCACCGCAAATGCCTATAGTTCCCTCTGGAGCCAATTCGTATGAACGAATTATTTCCATTAGATTCATATTCATATCCGTTGGCGCATCCACCATATGCTTAACACCTTGACGGTCTATGATAGTAATTTTTACGTCGGTCATCAATTAATCAATTGATTTAACAATAGCTTTTGGCGCTTCCTTTTTAGTTCCATCAAAGCCTTCCACACCGCCAACAGTAGTATATTTCATCACATAACGCTTATCTGGGAATATACGCTGGTAGGCACTTTGGCACATTAAGGTTGCCTCATGGAAGCCGCAAAGAATCAACTTCAACTTTCCCGGATATGTATTTACATCACCAATGGCATAGATGCCGGGAATGTTTGTTTGATAGTCTAAAGTATTGTCAACTTTTATAGCGTTTTTTTCAATTTCTAGCCCCCAATCGGCTATTGGGCCAAGTTTTGGCGACAAGCCGAACAAAGGAATAAAATGGTCGCACTCACGGTTGAAAACCTCAGCACCTTGCTTAATAACTACTTCTTCCAAACGATTATTTCCCACCAAGCCAATAACTTCAGCAGGTGTTATCAATTCAATTTTTCCAAGGTTTTTTAATTCCTGTACCTTTTCGACACTGTCCAAAGCGCCGCGGAATTCATTTCTTCGGTGAACAAGCGTTACACTTTTAGCAACATCAGTCAAGAAAATGCTCCAGTCTAATGCCGAATCTCCACCACCCGAGATAACCACGTTTTTATCGCGATACATTTCTGGGTCACGAATAATATATTCCACACCTTTATCCTCATAGTCTGAAAGATTGGTAATAGGGGGTTTTCTAGGTTCAAAACTACCCAAGCCACCAGCAATTGCAACAATTGGCGCATGATGCTTTGTGCCTTTATCTGTAGTAACTATGAAAGAACCATCTTCCAGCTTTTCAATTGTATCTGCGCGTTCACCAAGTGTAAAACCAGGTTGAAATGGTTCAATCTGCTTCATCAGATTTTTTACCAAATCACCAGCAAGTACTTCCGGGAAACCAGGAATATCATAAATAGGTTTCTTAGGATATATTTCAGTGCACTGCCCACCAGCTTGTGGAAGTGCGTCAATTAAATGACATTTAAGTTTGAGTAATCCTGCTTCAAAAACGGCGAAAAGACCCGTAGGTCCTGCACCGATGATGAGAATATCTGTTTTTATCATGAAAGACTATTTCTTAATGAGTTCAAAAATAGTTTTGAAATTGGATTAAAAAAATGACGGTTGTCATTATTGCGAAACGCTAACAACCTTTTCAATTTGTGGGGCATACTTTTTTATGGTCATTTCCACACCGCTTTTTAACGTCATTTGGTTGACGGAACAACCAACACAAGCCCCTTGCAACTGCACATTTACTATCTTATCGCCTTCTATAGAAACCAATGAGATATCGCCGCCGTCGTTCTGTAAAAACGGACGAATCTCGTTAAGTGCTTCTTCTACTTTTGTTGTTAGTTCTTGCGTTGTCATATTATTTTTTTACGGCGCTGCAACCTGCCATTGTTGTAATTTTTATTGCTTCGGTTGCTGGAAGATTTTCGTTTCTTCGTACGGTTTCTTCAACAACGTTTTTGGTAATAGCTTCAAACGCTTCCTCAATTGGAGTTGCGGTTTGCAGTGCCGCTGGTCTTCCCGCATCACCAGCTTCACGAATACTTTGTACTAAGGGCACCTCTCCTAAAAATGGCACTTCCAAATCTTCAGCCAAATTTTTGGCGCCCTCTTTCCCAAAGATATAATATTTATTTTCAGGAAGTTCGGCAGGTGTGAAGTAAGACATATTTTCAATGATACCCAAAACCGGAACATCAATATTTTCTTGACGGAACATCGCCACTCCTTTTCGAGCATCGGCCAAAGCTACTGTTTGCGGTGTGCTTACCACAACGGCTCCCGTAATTGGTACCGACTGCATAATGCTCAAGTGGATATCTCCAGTTCCTGGAGGAAGGTCTATCAACATAAAATCCAATTCGCCCCATGCCGCATCAAAAATAAGCTGGTTTAAAGCTTTGGCAGCCATTGGACCACGCCAAATGACTGCTTGATTGGGTTGCGTGAAAAAACCAATGGAAAGTACTTTTATTCCATAGTTTTCTACTGGCTTCATTTTGCTCTTTCCGCCAACGTTTACCGAAAGTGGTTTTTCAAGTGCAACATCAAACATTATAGGAATGGAAGGTCCGTAAATATCTGCGTCCAAGATACCAACTTTGAAGCCCATTTTGGAAAGTGTAACAGCCAAATTTGCTGTTACTGTTGATTTACCAACGCCTCCTTTACCCGAAGCTACAGCAATTATATTTTGTACTCCCGGGATTGGTTTTCCTTTTATTAAATTCGGGTTTTGTGGTTTTGCGGGTGCCTCTACCTTAATGTTTACTTGTACTTTGGCATTCGCATCTACTTTTTCGTGGATGGTCTTTATAACATCTGCCTCAGCACGTTTTTTTATGTGAAGTGCTGGTGTGGAAAGTTTCAAGTCCACAATAATTTCATCTGCAAAGGTCACTACGTTTTGCACGGCACCGCTCTCTACCATATTTTTTCCTTCGCCTGAAACCGTTATAGTTTCAAGAGCTTTGAGGATATCTTGTTTTGAAATGCTCATTATTATATTTATAATATTTAGATTGATTCTAAAGTGCAAATATAGTGGGAAAACTTCGGAAAACGAAGCCGTAGGATTGAAATGATTTATGGTAGAATAGGTAGAATTTTAGATTGTTGGGATATTATAATATTGGATTTTTTGGATTCCAAATATTTATAAAGAACACACAAATTAGAAAGTACTTAAAGTTCCTTCATTGGATCCCAAAAATATTTCTCAAAATTTTGAATTTTATTGTCAACTACCTGTATTCCTTCACTCTCCAAAAGCTGCTGCATTAAATTTGTGCCTTGAAAATGGTGTTTCCCCGTAAGCAATCCGTTTCTGTTTACCACCCTATGGGCTGGAACTTCTTTTTTAATACTTCCATTCATTGCCCAACCAACCATTCTAGCACTTCCCGATGCCCCCAGATAGTTTGCTATAGCACCATAGGAAGTTACTCTTCCATAGGGGATTAATTTAGCCACTTGATAGACTTTTTCAAAAAAACCTTCATTAGCCATTTTTTAAATCTGTCTTAAAATTTTGAAGAATGTGATTATTGAAATAACCGCTGTAACTAGGCCTATAACATAATTCATATTTAATTTCAGCTTTCGCGAATCCTCTTTTGCCCTAAAAAACTGAACATATAGCGCAAGACTTGCAAAAGTGCCAACTCCCGAAGCGATTACCGCCAACAAGAGTTGCGGCTGGTTAAATGAAAAAGCCCCAAATGCTGAAAATGTGATGCTGAGATACATCCAATATGGTAATGGCAACAGGTTTAGCATTGCTATAAATATACCTAGAAAGAAACGGTTTTTTTTGGAATTTTCACTGTGGTTACGAATTTCGCGGCGAGTGTCTTTTGCAATAAATATAAAGTAGATTGTAAGGCTTATAAAAATTCCTAAAGCTACTTTTTGCAGCATACTTACAATTTCAGGATGTTTGCCAATATACCTAGCAAAAATAAGCGCTATATACGTTTGCAACATTACCGTAATACACACCCCTACTGAAAAAAGCAGCCCTCTCTTCCTGCCTTCCCTCATGCTTATCTTGGCTGCATACATATTGATTAAGCCTGGTGGCAGTACGCCAATAAATGACCCGAAAAAACCAATTAGTAAGTTATAAAATATTGTCATTTAGGGCGGTTGTTTTTGTGAATATACTGAATTTCTAACTAACGGAACTTAAATCTAATATAGGTAATCTTCTTGCCTATTTCCAGATATTGCTGTTCATAAAAGGTTTGAATGTTAGTTACAGCTTCTGGTGCCCCTTGGCTTCCATATACATCATGATGGGCATATTCAATTTCTTCCTCCAAACCGTGAAGTAGCCCTAGGGTATAGCCGTGCATAAATTCACTGTCGGTCTTTAGGTGAACCACGCCATTTGGCTTCAATATTTTCCGGTATTTCTGAAGAAAGTCTTGATTGGTTAATCGATGTTTTGTGCGTTTATACTTTATCTGTGGATCTGGAAAGGTGATCCAAATTTCATCTACTTCGTTTTCCTCAAAAATATGGTCTACAAGTTCAATCTGGGTTCGGAGGAAACCCACATTGTCAAGCCCCTTTTCCAAAGCTATTTTAGCACCCCGCCAAAAACGGGCGCCTTTAATATCTATTCCCAAAAAATTTACTTCGGGATATGCTTCTGCAAGGTTCACTGAATATTCGCCCTTTCCGCAACCCAATTCCAAAACCAATGGGTTTTCGTTTTTAAAAAATTCCTTCCGCCAGTTTCCTTTCAGTTTTAAGCTATTGCCCAACACTTCCTCGCGTGAGGGCTGCACAACGTTTGGAAAAGTTTCATTTTCCCTAAAGCGCTTCAGTTTGTTTTTACTTCCCAAAATTTTAAATTTTTGGTAAAATTAAGGAAATATAATGCCGCAGCAATTATTGCTACCTTTGTTTTTATGCCGAAAAAGAAGACTATATTGGTTGCTCCTTTGCATTGGGGGCTGGGCCACGCCACCCGTTGCATACCCCTAATTCGGGCTTTGACGGAGCACAACTTCAATGTTCTATTGGCTTCAGACGGGGCAGCGCTGGTGTTATTGCAAAAAGAGTTTCCGGATTTGGAAGCTGTAGAACTACCCCCATACAATATAACTTACCCAAAAAAGGGAAGCCATTTTAAATGGAAAATCCTTTTAAAATTTCCACAGATTAAAAAAACCCTGAATGCGGAAAAAAAACTGGTTGACCAACTAGTAAAGGATGGAAAAATTCAAGGCATTATAAGCGACAACCGATTTGGGGTCAGAAATAGTAATGTTCCCTCTGTTTTCATAACGCACCAATTGAATGTTTTAACGGGAAGCACTTCTTTTTTTACTAGCAAAATGCATCAAAAAATCATAAAAAAATTTGATGCTTGCTGGGTGCCAGATGTAGATGATGTGGTAATGAACCTCAGTGGAAAATTGGGACATCTAAAAAAGGAACCATTTCCGATAAAATATATAGGAGTTTTGAGCCGAATGGAAAAAAAAGAACTCCCCAAAACCATTGATGTCCTCCTCTTGCTTTCCGGCCCTGAGCCACAACGCAGCATGTTTGAGGAAAAACTGAAAAATGTTTTTAAAAGAAGCGGAAAGAAAATTTTATTGGTTCGTGGGTTGGTTGAAAAAACTCAGAAATGGGGTCGCTTTGAAAACATTGAAATGGTGAATTTTATGCAAAGCGAAGAATTGGAAGAGACCATCAATAAAAGCGAAATTATTGTTTCACGCTCTGGATACACCACAATTATGGATTTGACAATACTTGAAAAAAAAGCATTTCTCGTACCAACGCCAGGCCAATACGAACAAGAATATCTCGCAAAACGACTTAAAAGCTTAGGAATAGCTCCTAGTTGTAAACAAGAAAAATTTAAACTGAAAAAACTGAATAAGGTTGCTGTCTATAAAGGCCTGAAAACTTTATCCCAAGAGTCGGTAAATTACTCTGATTTATTTTCCCTTTTCGAGGGTAAATGAAAACTCGGAGCCAATGCCCAGTTGGCTTTCCACATATATCTTTTCAGTGTGGGCTTCCACAATGTGTTTCACGATTGAAAGGCCAAGTCCACTACCCCCTTCTTTTCGCGAACCGCTTTTATCTACGCGATAAAAGCGTTCAAAAATACGCGGCAGATTATCTTTGGAAATACCTTCTCCATTGTCTGTTACGCGTATTAATAATTTATTTTTTGAGAGGCTTTCGATGCTTACTTCGGTGGTTCCATCCTGTTTTCCGTATTTCAGAGAATTTACAATAAGGTTGGTAAGTACCTGTTCAATTCGCTCTTTGTCTGCATTCACGATTATTTCATCAAAATATTCCTTGTCAAAAACAAGTGAAATGTTCTTTTTTGCGGCTTTCATTTCAAGTAGGTCGAACACATTCTGCACCATAGTGAGAATATTGAAGTTTTCTTTATTGAGAATTAGTCCGCCCACTTCAAGTTTGGTAATCATATCCAAATCCTTGATAATATAAATGAGCCTTTCTACCCCTTTATTGGCGCGCTGCAGATATTTTTTACGTACTTTCTTGTCTTTCATTGCCCCGTCCAAAAGGGTAAGAATATAGCCTTGTACGGTAAAAAGGGGGGTTTTTAGTTCGTGCGAAATATTGCCCATAAACTCCTTTCGGTAATTTTCGCGAATGTTTAAGGTTTCTATCTCAAGTTTTTTGTCTTGTGCAAAGCGTTCCACTTCGCGAGTAAGCAGCTCCATATCTGTAGTGATAGAGGGTTTGGGCAAACTTTCTTCATCGAGAAGCCTAACGTCTTCGTAAATCTTTTTTATTCTGGAATAGATAAATTTTTCTACCCGATACTGAAGTATGAAAAACGAAATTATAAAGGAAAAAAGAAAGAAAAATAGCAACCAAAGGAATACAATTTCTAAAACTGCATATAAAAAAATTGCCATTGCCAGGGTAGAAAATAATGCAATTAGCAAAGATGTGGAAGCTGCAAAATTGTATTTTTTGGAAAATTTCATCTGTTTTGATACTTTTTTAAGACCAGATGGAATATTTTACTAGTAATCATTAATATTGACATGCTAGACTTAGATGTTTCATTTCCGCTAAACTACAAACTTATAACCAACTCCTTTTACTGTTTTAAATTTATCGTCGCCTATTTTTTCACGAAGTTTTCTAATGTGAACATCTATGGTGCGCCCACCAACGATAACTTCATTGCCCCAGATTGAATCCAGTATATCTTCACGCTTAAAGACCTTGCCAGGTTTGGATGCCAAAAGCGCCAGGAGTTCAAACTCCTTTCTGGGCAGGACCATTTCTTTTTTACCCAATATAATTTTATACTCCTCGCGGTTTATAGTCAGGTTTCCAAGTTTTATTTTTTCATCTTCTTCTTCCTCCTTAAATCTACGTAACAACGCTTTTACCTTACTCACCAACACTTTTGGCTTTATGGGCTTTGTAATGTAATCATCCGCACCGGCTTCAAAACCTGCCATTTGGGAGTAATCTTCACCTCTAGCAGTTAAAAAAGTAATTACGGTCTCGGATAGTTCGGGGATAGTCCTTATTTTTTCACAGGCTTCAATGCCATCCATTTTTGGCATCATTACATCCATTATAATTAGTTGTGGCCTTACCTTTTTTGCTTGTTCTATCGCTTCGAGTCCATTTTCGGCTGTTTCAATAGTATAACCTTCGGAAGTAAGATTGTATCTAATTATTTCAAGAATATCCGGTTCATCATCAACCAATAAAATTGTAATGTCCTTTTTTTTCATCTGTATAAACTATTAATCAAAGTGTAATACCGGCTGTGGGTATGTAGGTTTGGTTCACTAATGGAGAAGTATATCATATTTATTTTAACAGGTCAAAGATACCATTATTTAACCTGAGCTCAAGTTTAGCACGTTTATTGTTAACCATTATATAACGTTAGGTTAACATCGCAAGTTATGTGATTATAGCCCCAAGTTATCATTTCGTTAAAATAAGAATTTCATTTAAAACCAAACTTTTAAACCTAAAACATTTATTTATCTTTGCACAATAATTTTAAAAAAACTCTAATGAAAAAAATTACTTTACTTGCGGCTCTTTTTGTAGGTGCCGTTTCTTTTGCCCAAGTTGCGGGAACCAGTTTTGAAGAACCAGCGCTTTTTGCTGGCCAATATACCGATACTGGAGATCCAAATACAGCTCACGATTTAATAAACAATACAGATGAACCATTAGTAGATTACACAAGCACTGGTGGCGAATTAGGCTTTAATGCTTCTTATGCTCCTTACGATACACCAGATGTTGGTCTTACCGATGGCGATTTTGTGGGTGTTACAGATTTTGCCCCTACTGGATCAGATCCTTATACCGATGGTGATCAAGGCTATCAAATAAGTGATGTTGATGGTAACTACACTTTAACTTTTGATGCAGTTGACCTAACTGGAGTATCCACACCAGCTATCAGCTTAGATTATTTTATTTCTGAAACAGGATATGAAGGTGATGGAACTTTAAACGAGTCAGGTTCTGATAGATTACGAATTTATGTAAGAGATTTGACCAACAGTACCGAGATTGATATCTTGAATACTGAAGGAAACGACATAAACGACCTTAGCATTGAAGGCTCTTGGATTACAGGAACTGCAGCATTAACCTCAAACACAAACGTGCAGCTGGTTATTGAAGCAAGAACAAATGCAAGTGCAGAAGCTTTCTTCTTTGACAACATTATTTTTTCAGGAACTTTGGGAACAAACACACAAGCTGATTCTCAATTTGCAGTATATCCAAACCCTGCAAGCAAAGGTTATGTGAACATTACTTCAAAAGTTGCTGGCGCCAAGAATGTATCTATTTTTGATGTACTAGGTAAGCAGGTTTTTAAAACTACGCTTATTGGTGATAGATTGGACATTTCAAAATTGAACAGCGGTGTTTATATTGTTAAAATAGAACAAGGAAAAACTTCAACTACCAAAAAATTGGTTGTTAAGTAATCCATTTTAAAAAATACTTTTTTAGAGCTCCTGTTTCGGCAGGGGCTTTTTTATTTACCTATTTTTGAAAAGATTTTTGTGATTGATAACCTATGCTTGAAAAGGAAATTTTTAAAATCGAAAACGCCGCTGAATTTCAGCGACTTGCTATTGAAGTATTCCGCTTTCAGTATGAAAATGTTCGGGTTTATCGTAATTTCTGCGATTTTTTGAACATTAAAGTTTCCGAAGTAAAAACGATTGAAGAAATTCCTTTTTTACCAATTCAATTCTTTAAAAGCCATAAAGTAATTGCTGAAAAAAAACCTGAAGAAACAATTTTTACCAGCAGTGGCACTACAGGCAGCACAACAAGTAAACACTATGTTGCCGATTTAAAATTATACGAAACAAGTTTTCTAAAGGCTTTTGAAAGGCAATACGGAAATCCCTCAAATTTTGTGATTTTAGCCTTGCTTCCGTCGTACTTGGAACGGGAAGGCTCTTCCTTAATTTTTATGGTTGATAAGCTTATCGAACTAAGCAACAATCCCCACAGCGGTTTTTATTTATTTGAAATGGATGCGCTTACTGAAAAGTTGGATGCTTTGGAAAAAAACGGCCAAAAAACGTTGCTCATTGGAGTTTCGTATGCGCTTCTCGATTTAATCGAAAAAGGGAAATTTCAGCTTAAAAATACAATTGTAATGGAAACCGGCGGAATGAAAGGTCGCCGAAAAGAAATGATAAAAGAAGAACTGCACGGGATTTTAAAAAAAGGTTTTGGCGTAGCAAAAATCCACAGTGAATACGGCATGACAGAACTGCTTTCGCAAGCCTACTCCACGGGCAATGGGATTTTTAATTGTCCGCCGTGGATGAAAATTTTAACCCGCGATACGGAAGATGCGCTAAGTTACACTTTCGGAAAAACCGGAGGAATAAATGTAATAGATTTGGCAAACTTAAACTCCTGCTCCTTTATTGCCACACAGGATTTAGGAAAGACATATCCCGACGGATCTTTTGAAATTTTAGGGCGTTTTGACAGTAGCGATATTCGTGGTTGCAACTTGATGGTTTTTTAAAGAAAACTTTAACACAAACCTCTGAAATTCAACGTAAGATATTAAGCATATGTACGACCAAACCATTGTGAAAAAGTGATGATTTTTCATAATTTGGTTGGTTAGTTAATTGAGAAATCCCCGTGCAATCTTTGCCGGGGATTCTTTTATTGTTGTGGGTTAAAACTAGACTACTTTTATAATAAAGTAGTTTTTTTTACCTCTTTGTAAAAGAACAAATTGACCATTTATTAAATCATTTTTAGTAATAGCATAACCATCGGAAACCTTTTCTTTATTTACAGATATTGAATTTTCCTTCAATGCTCGCCGTGCTTCACTATTTGATTTCAAAAAACCGGTTTTTTCGGAAAGAGCAGCTATAATATCAATTCCACTTTCCAAATCTATNTTNAAAATTTCTGCTTGTGGAACACCTTCAAAAACATCGAGAAAAGTTTTNTCATCAAGTGTTTTCAAATCTTCGGACGTAGAATTCCCAAACAAAATTTCGGAGGCTTTTACAGCCTTTTCAAATTCTTCGGCATTGTGCACCGTCGTGGTCACCTCCTGTGCCAAACGTTTTTGAAGCAAGCGCATATGTGGTGCTTCCTTATGTTCAGAAACTAGAGAGTCTATGGTTTCCTTATCTAAAAATGTAAAAATCTTAATGTATTTTTCGGCATCATCATCGCTGGTGTTTAACCAATATTGGTAAAATTTATATGGAGACGTTCGGTTTGCATCCAGCCAAATATTTCCACCTTCACTTTTACCAAATTTGCTGCCGTCACTTTTAGTGATTAAAGGGCAGGTTAATGCATACCCTTTTCCACCCGCAATTCTGCGGATTAGTTCAGTACCTGTGGTAATATTTCCCCATTGATCGCTACCGCCCATTTGAAGGGTACAGTTTTGATTTCTGTAAAGGTGAAGAAAATCGTAGCCCTGGATTAATTGATATGTAAATTCCGTAAAGGAAAGTCCATCGGCACTCTCGCCGCTCAATCTTGTTTTTACGGAATCTTTCGCCATCATATAGTTTACGGTGATGTGCTTGCCCACGTTTCTGATGAAATCGAGAAACGAAAACTCTTTCATCCAATCGTAATTGTTCACCATTACAGCTTGATTTTCCGCTCCCGATGAAAAATCCAAAAACTGGGAAAGCTGGTTTTTCACACACTCTTGATTGTGACGCAAGGCAGCCTCATCAAGAAGATTTCTTTCGGCGCTTTTACCTGAAGGGTCCCCAATCATTCCCGTGGCACCGCCCACCAATGCGACGGGTTTGTGGCCACAGCGCTGATAGAAAGACAAAAGCATAATGGGCACCAAGTTGCCAATGTGCAGTGAATCTGCCGTAGGGTCAAACCCCACATATGCAGATCGCATTGTTTCCATAAGGTGTGCTTCGGTTTCGGGCATTACATCGTGTATCATGCCACGCCATTGTAGTTCTTCAACGAAATTTTTCAGCTTCATTTTTATAAATTTTGTGCAAAGATAGGGTTCTCAATTCATAATAAACCTCACAGAAAATAAAAAGGGATGACTTAGTCATCCCTTTCAATAAAAAAACTTTGAAATCTATATTAAAAAGATATTAAACAAAATCAAAATAGTTTGTAAAATTAGGTGTTCAATAATTTTGCGTCTAAATCTAAAACTTTTGTCAAAAAAATAAATCCAAATACAATACACAAAGTTTAAAATTATTAATGAAATACATATAATTTCAAGTTTGTTATTTTCTGATATTGATATAAAGGCTATTAAATTTGCACTCACATAAAAAATTAAAAGAGATATTAGATGAAATAATCTATCCCACTTGGTGATTTTTTGCTTTAAAATTTCAATGAATTTTATGGGAAAAAAATAAAAACTAATACCAATACTGAATATCAAAGAAAAATAGTAAAATTTATAGTTTATCAGGTTTCTATTAATTGAAAACAAGACAATAAAACAGACAAAAAATACTAACAGGGCAACCTTAAAATAAATTATTTTTTTCATTAAAAATTATTTGAATTTACCAACAGTCCTCTGCACAGGAAATTCCTTGAATAGCAGTTGTAGTTCCTGCACTTGCAAAAAATGCAAGTGTTTCTGTCCAGTTATAGCTTCGGAAAGCCCTCCACATACAGCAATCCCAACAATCCCTATGTCCACAGGCCATCATCGCGCCTTTATTTTTATATTCGTCATCAATATATTTAAATCCTAGCCATTTGTAAAATGAATACACCACCATCAATTGATTATAGCTTTCAGAGGATTTACTTACATTTTCAAGGGTAAACTCTTCGTATATTTTCATTATTTCAACAAATGAATAATTAACGTCTCCTGAAATTGCTTGATTTAAAGATTTTCCTGCGCTTTGGCTGACAAGCTGAAAAATTTGTGGCTCAATATTAACATTCAGCTCAGGAAAGTCAGCTAATTTATTGTCCATATATTGATTAATTTCATTCTCTGAGGGATGGGTCGTTTTTACAAATGTTTTAAATTCTTCTAAAAAAATCAAATAATTTTCTCCAACATAATCATAATCATTGTATTCTGTTTCTACAACAACAGAACCTCTTTTCTGTGTTTCAAAGCTAAATTCATGATTATGAATTTTTTTTTCAAGTGATTCTAATGAGTTTTTTAAATCAGTTTGATTCGTGTTTGTCTGGCTTTCATCATTAGAACAACTCAAAATTCCAAAAGTTAATAATAATAGGTAAATTTTTTTAATCATAATAAAGGTTTAAAAATGGGATTTGGGCACCTACTCTTTTTAGGCTTTTCGGTTTACGCCTTTAAGTTTAAGAGCGCAAAGCAAAAAAAAAAAACGGTTTATGAAAGTAAATTTTACCTTTGTTTAAAAGCTTTCTATAACTTATAGAGTGCAAGCAAATTATAAAACTACATTATCAACCTAACATGATATTAATAACCGGTGGCACAGGCTTAGTAGGTTCGCACCTATTGTATTTTCTGTTGATGGAAAATGCACACGTGCGCGCCATTCACAGGAAGAACAGTAACATACAGGCTGTAAAAAAGGTTTTTGAACTTTATACTGCGGAAGCAGATTCACTCTTCGATAAAATAGAATGGGTTGAAGCAAATATTACTGATATTCCTGCGCTTACGGAAGCTTTCATGGGTATTACAAAAGTGTACCATTGCGCAGCTTTCATCTCTTTTAATCCCTCAAAATATAGGGCCCTTAAAAAAGCAAATGTGGAAGGCACCGCAAATGTGGTGAATCTCAGTTTAACAAATAATATTGAAAAACTTTGCTATGTAAGTTCTGTTGCCACTTTGGGAAGCAATATAAAAGACCAGTTAATTTCCGAAGAAACACCTTGGAACCCTGACGATAAAAATAGCGTGTACGCCATAACAAAGTATGGTGCCGAAATGGAAATTTGGCGTGGAACCCAGGAAGGATTAAATGCGGTAATTGTAAATCCCGGAGTAATTCTGGGCACCTCGCCCGATGGTGGTGGGAGCGGTGTAATAATTTCTTTGGGCGCAAGCGGCATCCCCTTTTACCCCTCGGGAGCAATGGGCATCGTAGACGTAAAAGATGTTGTGAAAGCCATGCTGGAGTTAATGAAGTCTGAAATTAAAAACGAGCAATTTATTTTGGTGGGAGAAAACGTAACCTATANAGAATTGCTTTCAAGACTTGCGCCCCTATTTGGAAAAAAAGCGCCCACAAAAAAACTTTCGAAAAACTTGATGTTTTTTTTAAGNGGAATGGATTGGCTATCGCATAAGCTATTCAATACAAAAAGNAGGATTGTGAAAGCTACGGNCCGGTCTATGTTTACAGTTTCGTTATACGATACTTTTAAAATAAAAAACGCAATTGGGTTTCAATTTACACCTACAGAAGATACGTTAAAAAGAATTGTATCAGAAAAGAAAAAAACATCAGATTAAACTGTCCCTTACAGGCTCAGCACTTGCTTTGTCTTCAACTTTTTGTTTTCCTATACTGTCTTTTCTTTTATTATCAGCTTCACGAATACTGTCCATTTTCTTTTGCATAGCTACAAGTCTAGCTTCCACTTTTTGAAAAATTTCCATATACGTATTCACATCGGCTGCATAGTAGGCATTACTTTTTGCAAACTGAAGGCTGTCCACCCCAAAGTTTTTATAGATTAACGAATCCATTTTTATCCCTTTATCAATAATAGCCTGATTATTCACGCTTCGTGCCGCATTTGCCAAATACGCCTCAGTAAGCAAATTGACCATTTTTTCTTTTGAAATAAGGTCTTTTGGCTTTTCAGGCTGCGCAACATTTTGACAGCCAATAAAGCTTAAAATCAATAGGGAAAGTAGAAGCAGGTNTTTCATTATCTGTTAAAGGTAAGTCTTTCCGGATTGCTTTTGTTTGGGAACTTTGAATTCTCATAAACCACTATTCCGTTTACCAGNGTATGCGTTATGCGCGATTTAAATATGGTTCCNTCAAANGGNGACCANCCACANTTGTANAGCAANTTTTCCTTTTTNACGGTCCAAGGNGAATTNAGATCNACNAAAACCAANTCTGCTTTGTAACCTTTTCGAATATATCCCCGTTCTTTAATTTGAAATAAAATCGCTGGGTTGTGTGCGGTTTTTTCTACGATTTTTTCCAATGAAATTTTTCCTTTGTGATACATTTCCAAAAGAGCAACCAATGCATGCTGTACTAACGGGCCGCCCGATGGGGCGTTTAGATATTTATTGTTTTTTTCTTCTAGAGTGTGTGGCGCATGGTCTGTAGCAATTACATCTATTCGGTCATCAAGTAAAGCTTTAAGCAAACCATCTTTGTCTTTTTCTGTTTTTACAGCAGGGTTCCATTTTATTTTTGTGCCCTTTGTTTTATAATCCGCATCTGTAAACCACAAATGGTGAATGCAGACCTCTGCCGTGATTTTCTTGTCTGCAAGTGGTTTTTTATTGCTAAAAAGATGTGTTTCCTTTTCGGTGGAAAGATGAAATACATGAAGGCGTGCCCCTGTTTTTTCAGCCAGTTTTATTGCTCGGGATGAAGAAATATAACAAGCCTCTTCGCTGCGTATTTTTGGGTGAAGTTCAATTGGGATATCTTCTCCGTATTCAGCTTTATACTTTGCCAAATTATTTTTAATGGTCCCCTCGTCTTCGCAATGTGCCGAAATTAGCAAGTTGGTTTTGCTGAAGATTTCTTCCAAGGTTTTAGGGTCATCAACCAGCATATTTCCTGTGGACGAACCTAAAAATAATTTAAGGCCCGCAACTTTTTTTGGATCAACTTTTAGAATTTCATCCAAGTTATCATTGGTACCGCCGAACATAAAGGAATAATTGGCCCAAGAAGTCTGGGCGGCAATATCAAATTTTTCTTCAAGCAACTCAATGGTTGTAGCCTGCGGAATGGTGTTGGGCATTTCAATAAAAGAGGTAATTCCGCCTGCAACAGCAGCCTTTGATTCAGTTTCAATGGTTGCTTTATGCGTTAATCCCGGCTCACGAAAATGTACTTGGTCGTCTATCATTCCAGGAAGTAAATAACTTCCGTCTGCATCAATAACTTTTGTATCGGAAGATTTTGCACTAATGGTTTCGGAAATTTCCGCAATACGGCCATCCTGAACAAGTACGTCGCCTTTTANGATTTTNCCTTCGTTTACAATATTTGCGTTTTTAATTAAAACTGCTTTCATTAAATTTCTTTCTGTTAAATACACTTTTAAATTTCATTGCGAGCACTCCAAAAATTGCTTCGGAAATAATGCCCGAACTCATTTTTGACTCGCCTCTTGTGCGATCGGTAAATATTACGGGCACTTCCTCAATCTTAAATTTACTGAGATATGCTTTAAATTTCATTTCAATCTGAAATGCGTAGCCCACAAAACGGATGTTATCCAAGTTTATTTTCTCCAGCACCCTTCTTCGGTAACAAATAAATCCGGCAGTGGTATCATAAATATCTACCCCCATCACAAACCTTACATACTTTGAAGCCAACCACGACATCAATACGCGGCTCATAGGCCAGTTTACCACGTTTACGCCTTTCACATAACGCGAGCCTATGGCTACATCGCTACCACCTTTATGGCAGGCGTTGAAAAGCCTGATAAGATCGTTGGGGTTATGTGAAAAATCGGCATCCATTTCAAAAATGTAGTCGTAACCGTTTTCCAACGCCCACTTAAAGCCAGCAATATATGCAGATCCCAGACCATTTTTCTCGGCTCTTTTCAGCAAAAAAAGTTTTTCTGGATAATTTTTAAAATTTGCCTTAACGACTGTTGCAGTACCATCGGNTGAGTTATCGTCCACGACTAAGACGTGAAACTCACGCTGTAATGAAAAAACAGTACGCAGCAGTCGTTCTATATTTTCAATTTCATTGTAGGTTGGNACCACCACTACCGCCTTGGACATACAGCTATTTTAGCGCAAAAGTACCTTTTTTTTAATAAATAAATGTGAAGTAAATTCTAATTGAGCGCTAAAAAAGGAAAAATATTTTACAGTACCTTTACCAAAAAAATTGAAGGTGGATTTCAGCGAAAGACTTATAAACTCAACCGATTGGGCTACCTATATGTTGTTGTCATGTTTTGTGCTTTTGGCACTGGCTAAATATTTCTATCCAAGAAGATTCCACGAATTTTCACTACTACCTTTGACCAATCAGTATTTTTTTGTACACGGAAAAGATGATGAGCTCAACCATCCTTTTAACTTGATGTTGTTTACGGTACAAATAGTTAGTGTTTCTATCTTTGTTTATCTGCTTTTCAAGGTTTTTAATCCTGNTGAGGTTCAACAAAACGAATGGCTTTTCTTACAAATCTGCACAGCATATAGTGTATTTGTACTGATAAAATTTTCTTTGGAAAAAATTGTCGCAAANATTTTTTCCATGGATGCCATTATTAACAATTATCTCTATCAAAAATTGAGTTATCGCAATTTTTTGGGCATTTTGTTTTTTGCCGGCAACCTTTTCTTTTTTTACGTTTACTCTCCCACCGCTTTAGGGCTGCTTATTTTTGGCGGATGTTTGTTGGCGCTTAACGCTATTGCGCTGCTTTACAGTTATAAGAAAAAGGGAAAATTGATATTAAGCAATTTCTTCTATTTTATTTTGTATCTTTGCGCACTTGAAATTTCACCGTATATTATCCTTTACAAAAGCTTTGTTTAAGGCATAATATTTATAAAAAACCAGGACTATCTATGAAAGTGAAAACTATTTTGGTTTCCCAGCCCGAGCCTAAAATTGAAAACTCTCCTTATTTCGATTTGATCGAAAAACAAAAAGTGAAAATAGATTTTCGCCCATTTATACATGTTGAGGGAGTTTCAGGCAAAGATGTCCGGGCCCAGAAGGTTGATCTTAATAAATATACCGCTATTATTCTTACAAGCCGAAATTCGGTAGACCATTATTTCAGAATTGCAGAAGAGCTGCGCTTTAAGGTGCCGGACAGCATGAAATATTTCTGCTTGAGTGAAGCCGTAGCCTATTACCTCCAAAAGTATGTGGTTTATAGAAAGCGCAAGATTTATGTGGGAAAAAGAACCTTTTCTGAACTTGCCCCACTGATAAAAAAATATAAAAACGAAAAATTCTTACTTCCTTCTTCAGATAAATTNAAGCCCGAAGTACCTGAGGTACTTAACGAACTGAAGGTGGATTGGAAAGAAGCTACTTTTTACAAAACCGTAATTAGTGATCTTTCAGATTTGCGCGACGTATATTATGATATTTTGGTTTTTTTCAGCCCTAGCGGGATACAGTCACTTTTAGAAAATTTTCCAGATTTTGAACAGAACNAAACGCGTATTGCTGTTTTTGGGAACACAACCGTAAAAGCCGCTACTGAAGTAGGATTACGGGTTGACATACAGGCCCCAACGCCAGAAACACCTTCTATGACGATGGCTTTGGAAAAATATATCAAGGAAGTCAACAACAAAAAATAAGTNCAATTTTAATTGCAATAAAAAAGGCTTGCCACAGTGGCAAGCCTTTTTATTTAAACATATTATTGTTCTACGCCGAAGCAGGAGCTCCAGAAAGAATTTCTTCGTTAGCATAGGCTTCAAACTTGGTGAAATTCTCTTTAAATGAATTCGCCAATTCTTTTGCTTGAATATCATAAGCCTTTTTGTTTTTCCAAGTTTCCTTCGGGTTTAAAATTTCAGAAGGAACATTCGGGCACGATTTCGGCATCATTAGATTAAAAATTGGATGTTTTTCAAACTCCACATCTTTCAGTTTTCCTTCCAAAGCAGCAGCAATCATGGCTCTTGTATATTTCAACTTCATTCTGTTACCTACTCCGTAGGGACCGCCGGTCCAACCGGTATTGATCAACCAAACATTTACTCCGGAATCTTTCATTTTCTTGCTTAACATTTCGGCATACTCTGTTGGGTGAAGCGGCATAAATGGCGCTCCAAAACAGGCCGAGAAGTTTGGAGTTGGTTCATTTATACCTTCCTCCGTTCCAGCAACTTTTGCTGTATAACCGCTAATGAAGTGGTAGGCAGCTTGCCCTGGAGTTAATTTTGAAATAGGAGGCAAAACACCAAATGCATCTGCAGTTAAAAAGAATATATTCTTTGGGTTATGGCCAATTGAAGGTACCTGAATATTTTTTATGTGATAAATAGGGTAACTTACCCTGGTGTTCTGTGTTATGGAAGTATCGGCATAATCAACTTCGCCGTTTTCATCCATTACCACATTTTCTAAGATTGCACCAGGCTTAATGGCGTGATAAATATCTGGCTCGTTTTCTTCAGAAAGGTTAATAACCTTTGCGTAACAACCGCCTTCAAAATTAAAGATTTTGTTATCCTCAGTCCATCCGTGCTCGTCATCGCCAATTAATTTACGGTCGGGATCTGCAGATAAAGTGGTTTTACCGGTTCCGGAAAGNCCAAAGAAAATTGCAGTCTCACCATCTTCACCAACGTTGGCAGAGCAGTGCATTGGCATTGTATTTTTATCTACCGGAAGAATAAAGTTAAGCGCAGAGAATATACCTTTTTTAATTTCGCCNGTATAACCAGTTCCGCCAATTAGGGCAATTTTTCTGGTAAAGTTGAGAATAGCAAAGTTATGTTGTCTTGTCCCGTCAACTTCAGGGTCGGCCGTAAATCCTGGGGCGTTTACAATAATCCATTCTGGATCAAAAGATGCCAATTCGTCTTCNGTGGGACGAAGAAACATATTGTGGGCAAACATATTGGACCACGGCGTTTCGTTNATAACACGAATGTTGAGTTTGTATTTTTCATCGGCGCAAGCATAGCTGTCGCGCACATAAATTTCCTTTTCAGAAAGATAGTTTACAACTTTATCATAAAGCTTATCAAACATATCTGGAGGAAATGGAATGTTTATATTTCCCCACCACACTTTGTCGCGCGTAACATCATCTTTAACAATAAATCTGTCTTTTGGGGATCTTCCTGTAAATTCTCCGGTATTTACCGCCAAGGCGCCGCTCGCAGCTTCTTTTCCTTGACCTTTTTGCAATGTTTCGTTGTGAAGTTCTTCAGAAGAAAGTTGATATTTAACTTTTGCGTTTTTGATTCCGTATTTTTCAACGGAAATCGTTTTTGTAGCTTGGTTTTTATCGACCATACCTTTTTTAAATTTTGTAGAGTACAAAAGTAGCAAATCTTAGAGAGATTGAAGAAAATATAAAAGACATTTATTGCTTCTTTAACGTAAGCATTTTAATTGCAANCCAAAACCAGCCACATATAAGCAACAATCCGCCGATTGGGGTTATAAAACCTATTTTTGCCGTATTGAAGGGCAAAACCTCATTCAGCGCAAGCAGATAAATAGAACCAGAAAAAAGCAGAATACCTAAAATGAAAAGCCAAAACACGGTTTTTTTAATTTTTTCTGGAATGGACGGGGCCAACCCCAAGACCAGCATTGCAAGGCAATGATACATTTGGTAACGAATACCGGTCTCAAATGTGTTCAACGCCGCAATATCCACCATATTCTTTAAACCGTGGGCGCCAAAGGCACCCATTGCAATTGTAACCGCTGTAAGAAATGAAGCNGTTACAACTATTTTTTTATCAAAAACCCTCATTTTTAAAATTTGGAATTAGTAATTTCGTCCTTTCGAAAACCTATCTCCAAAGTTAACAAAAAACTCCCCCAATGAGAAACATATTAATTATAGGCGCAGGAAGATCTGCCACAAGTTTAATCCGTTATTTACTTGACAAAAGTGAGACTGAAGACCTATTTATTACCATTGGGGATATTTCGATCCAATCTGCACAAAAGTTNACTTCCAANCANCCNAACGCCCGCGGNATTATGCTCGATGTNTTNAACGATGTACAGCGAAAGGAAGCGGTTGAGAGTAGTGATTTGGTAATTTCCATGTTGCCCGCGCGGTATCACATAGAAGTTGCGAAGGATTGTATTGAATTNGGAAAACATATGGTCACGGCCTCATACGTGAGCAACGAAATGCAGGCGCTTAACCACAAGGCCGAGGCTAAAGATTTGGTTTTTATGAATGAAATTGGCCTCGATCCCGGCATTGACCATATGAGTGCCATGCAGGTAATAGATAGAATTCGCGCCAAAGGCGGAAAAATGCTGCTTTTTGAATCTTTTTGTGGCGGATTGATTGCCCCGGAAAGTGATGACAACCTTTGGAATTATAAATTTACTTGGAACCCTCGCAACGTAGTTTTGGCAGGGCAGGGCGGCGCTGCAGAATTCATACAGGAAGGAAAATATAAGTATATTCCCTATCACAGATTGTTCCGAAGAACAGAATTTATCAATATTGAAGGGTACGGTAAGTTTGAAGTATATGCCAATCGAAATTCATTGAAATATCAATCTGTTTACGGTATGGAAAACATTCTCACTCTATACCGTGGAACTATACGCCGCGTAGGCTATAGTCGCGCTTGGAATATGTTTGTGCAGTTGGGAATGACGGACGACAGCTATACCATTCCCGATTCTGAAAACATGAGCTATCGCGAATTCGTAAACCTATTTCTTCCCTACTCTCCCTCAGATACGGTGGAATTGAAACTTCGCCATGCTTTAAAAATAGACCAAGACGATTTAATGTGGGAAAAACTGGAAGAACTTGATCTTTTTACCAAAGAAAAAAAGCTGGGAATTAAAGACGCAACACCAGCCATGGGACTTCAAAAAATATTGGAAGACAAATGGACGCTGGCGCCACACGATAAAGATATGATTGTGATGTATCACAAATTTGGATACGAACTTGAAGGAAAAAAATATCAGATTGATAGNCATATGACTCTTATTGGTGAAGACCAAACCCACACNGCNATGGCAAAAACCGTTGGACTTCCGGTAGCAATTGCCGCCCTTAAAATTTTAAATGAAGAAATAACCACACCTGGCGTTCAACTTCCAATTGCGAAAGAGGTTTATGAACCAATTTTAAAGGAACTGGAAGAAAACGGAATCATTTTTCACGAAAAAGAAGNGAAATATTTGGGCTACAATCCTGATAANGTNCANTGAGAAGTGAAAAGTGAGAAGTGAGAAGTNAGNAGTANNAAGTAAGNAGTAAGAAGTTCAGAGTATAAAATAAAAAACCCGCAANNTTGCGGGTTTTTTATTCATAAATCGTCAATCTAATCCCGATAGCTATCGGGACGTTAATCTTTTTATCTTCTTCCCAAGAAAATTGAGATGAAATATAGCAAGGTTGCCAAAGAACCAAGTGCTGCAACCACGTAAGTTCTAGCCGCCCATTTTAATGCATCCTTTGCGCCAGCGTGTTCCTGTGGCGTAACCATATTATTGGTTTCCAACCAAACAAGTGCTCTTTTACTCGCATCAAATTCAACCGGAAGGGTTATGAAAGCAAATGCAGTTGTAACCGCAAAGAGTAAAATTCCAACTCCAAAAATCCAAGTGCCAATTGCTGAACCTGTTGCAAAAAGAATAATCCCAGCCATTATCACAAAATTGGACAATTTGCTGGAAACACTTACAGCAGGAACGATGGTAGAACGTAATTTTAACCAGCTATATGCCGTGGCATGTTGCACAGCGTGACCACACTCGTGGGCCGCAACCGCTGCTGCTGCTGCATTTCGTTGCATATACACAGGTTCGCTCAAATTCACCGTTTTCTTTGATGGATCGTAATGGTCCGTTAACTGTCCGGGGACCGAAATAACCTGTACATCGGTAATTCCATTATCCGCTAGCATTTTTTCGGCAATTTCCTTTCCACTCATTCCATTTTGAAGGTGAATTTTGCTGTATTCCTTAAATTTGCTTTTCAATTTGTGGCTAACGTACCAACTCACCAAAAAGATAATTCCTGCAATTATATAGTATCCAAACATTTTTTTAGTTTTTAAATTCTTACTTCAAATTTAATCAAAAAGCGTGCAAATTTTTAACCCACGATATTTACGATTTTTCCGGGCACAATAATTACCTTTTTGGGTGTACGGCCTTCTAAATACTGGGCTGTCTTCTCGTGTGTCATTACGGCAGATTCTATTTCTTCTTTGGAAATATCCAACGGAAGTTCAAGCGTAAAACGCATTTTTCCGTTAAAGGAAATAGGGTATTCCTTAGTGCTTTCCACCAAATATTTTTCTTCAAATTTTGGAAAAGGTGCTATGGAAATACTTTCCGAATGGCCTAATTTCTGCCAAAGTTCCTCCGCAATGTGTGGCGCATAAGGCGAAATAAGAATTGCCAAAGGTTCCAAAACTTCACGCGAATTGCATTTTTGTGCCGAAAGTTCATTCACCGCAATCATAAACGACGAAACTGAAGTATTGAAGCTGAAATTCTCAATATCTTCCTGTACTTTTTTGATGGTTTTGTGCAATGTCTTAAGGTTTTCTTTGGAAGCCGAATCTTCGGAAACATAAAATTCATTTGCCTCTTGCGATTGGGAAACATCCCCTTTGCCCCCTTCAAAGGGGGTATGGTAGAGCTTCCAAAGTTTTTTAAGGAACCCGTGCACGCCCGTAATTCCGGCAGTATTCCATGGTTTTGCCTGTTCCAATGGGCCGAGAAACATTTCGTACATTCGTAAGGTATCGGCGCCGTATTGTTCACAAATATCATCAGGGTTTACCACGTTGTATTTGCTTTTGGACATTTTTTCTACTTCGCGGGAAACTTTAAAACTGCCATCTTCTTCTGTAATAAATTCTGCTTTTTTATATTCTTCTCGCCAGTTTTTGAAAGCATCGATATCTAATTCATTTTGAAGGTTCACTAAAGAAACATCAACATGTGTATCAATCGCATTCGAATAAGAAATAGTAAATTG
>PAZL01000017.1 GCA_002715485.1 Aequorivita sp.
AAATGGCTGCCCACATTTCCGTGTCCGAAAATGGCGATGTTTATTTTTTTCTTTTTAATCTTTTCTAGATTTATCAATTGTTCCAAAGGAAGTTCTATTGTTGCTGCACTCATCTTTTTTCGGTTTAATAGGTTAGAATTTCTTTTGAATTTTCAATGGTTTTGAAGGCCTCCGAAAGATCGTTGATCAAATCTTCCGCATCTTCAATTCCGCAAGAAAGGCGGATTAGCGAATCGTTGATTCCTGCATTCAAACGGATTTCACGCGGAATGGAAGCGTGCGTCATTTGTGCTGGATGGCAAAGCAAACTTTTAACACCGCCAAGACTTTCTGCAAGTTTAAAATATTCCGTATTGGTCACGAATTTTACGGCTGCTTCCTGCGTGTCATTTTTTAAACTGAAGGAAACGATTCCGCCAAACAAACCGTTTTGTTGCTTTTTGGCGATTTCGTGATTCTTGTGGGTTTTCAAACCTGGATAATGCACTTTTGAAACCGCATCCTGACTTTCCAAAAATAGGGCCACTTTGAAAGCATTTTCGCATTGTTTTTTATAGCGAATGTCCAAGGTTTCAATTCCGCGAATGGTCAAAAAACAATCCCACGGACCTAAAATTCCACCCGAAGCATTTTGGATGAATTTTATTTTTTCGGAAAGCTCTGCAGTTTTTGTTGCTACCAATCCCGCCACTAAATCGGAATGGCCACCGATGTATTTTGTGCCGCTGTGAATAACAATGTCAGCACCCAAATCAATAGGTTTTTGGGAAATTGGGGAAGCAAAAGTATTGTCAACAACTAAAAGTGCATTTACACTTTTAGCGACTTTCGAAATAGCTTCAATATCTGAAATCTTCAAGGTTGGATTCGTTGGTGATTCAATCCAAACAAGTTTCGTTTTTTTGGAAACGGCGTTCGCTACATTTTCAACTTCAGTGGCATCAACATAATTTACTTTTATACCCAGTTTTTCATAAACGTGAGTGAAAAGTCGGTACGCACCACCGTAAATATCATCAACCGCAACTATTTCATCACCTGCTGAAAGCAATTTTAAAACTGAATCAATGGCAGCCAATCCTGTTGCGAAGGCAAAACCGGAATGGCCGTTTTCAAGTTGGGCAACCACATCTTCCAGCACTTTACGGGTTGGGTTGTTGCTTCGGGCATAATCAAAACCTTTGTTGATGCCCGGCGCTTCTTGGATAAAGGTTGATGTTTGGTAAACCGGGACGGAAATAGCTCCCGTTAACGGATCACTTGGAATGGAATGGATAATTTTTGTTGCACTCATTTTTCTAATTTTTTTGAGTTAATAAATAGATTAAACCAAAAGATCAATCCCGAAGTAAATTCAGGACAATAGAAAAATGTTAAAAAGAATGAAAGCAATATTTTCGGGAATGAAAAAATTGTCTTGTCGTTATCTATCGCCAATTTTGAAATTCAAAATTGTTGTAGAATGTAGCACCTTCTTTCCGGAGAAAGGGTTGCTAAGGCGTCATAGGGTCTATTCCCTCGGCCTTTCTTGATAACATTTCAATAAAGTTTTGAACTTTGTGAGCGCAAATATAGCGTCAGAAAAATTTAATAACCAAATATTTCGCCAAAAAACTTTAAATAAAATTGCGGTTCATTTAATTTTTTTACTTTTGCCCAAGACAAATTAAGAGGAAAGATTTGACTGATTGCAACCTCAATAAAAAATGCTAAAGGCAGTGAAAACTTCCTCGTCGGCATTCGTCAAATCTTCTGAAAAATATAAATTTTAAAACCATTTTATGGCCTATTTATTTACTTCGGAAAGTGTTTCCGAAGGACACCCAGACAAAGTTGCGGATCAAATAAGCGATGCGCTTTTGGATAACTTTTTAGCATTCGACCCTGAAAGTAAAGTTGCTTGCGAGACTTTAGTAACAACCGGACAGGTCGTTTTGGCGGGCGAAGTGAAGAGCAATACCTACCTTGACGTTCAAAATATTGCGCGTGATGTAATTAATAAAATTGGTTACACAAAGGGCGAATATAAATTCAGTGGGGACTCTTGCGGTGTTATTTCGTTAATTCACGAACAATCCCAGGACATCAATCAGGGTGTGGATCGTGAAAACAAGGAAGAACAGGGCGCTGGCGACCAAGGAATGATGTTTGGTTACGCCACCAAGGAAACTGAAAACTATATGCCGTTGGCGTTGGATATTTCACATAAAATTTTGATTGAATTGGCTGCCCTTCGCCGTGAAAATTCTGAAATAAAATACTTGAGACCCGATGCGAAAAGTCAAGTTACCATTGAATACAGCGACGATAACATTCCACAGAAAATTGTTGCAATCGTAGTTTCAACACAACACGATGAATTTGATGCGGACGAAAAAATGTTGTCGAAAATAAAAAAGGATATCACCGAAATTTTGATTCCCCGAGTGAAAAAACAACTGCCAGAATATGTTCAAAAGTTGTTTAACGATGATATTGTTTACCATATAAACCCAACTGGAAAATTTGTAATCGGCGGTCCACACGGTGATACAGGTTTGACTGGACGAAAAATCATTGTTGATACCTATGGCGGAAAAGGTGCCCATGGTGGTGGCGCTTTTAGTGGAAAGGACCCGAGTAAAGTGGACAGAAGCGCAGCTTATGCTTCAAGACACATTGCAAAAAACCTTGTTGCTGCAGGTGTTGCAGATGAGGTTTTGGTACAGGTTTCCTATGCAATTGGCGTTGTTGAACCAACTTCTATTTTGGTGAACACTTATAACTCTTCAAATGTGAAACTTTCAGATGGCGAAATTGCCAAAAAGGTTTCAGAAATTTTCAATATGCGTCCAGCCGCAATTGAAAAAAGATTGAAACTTAGAAACCCTATCTATTCCGAAACTGCTGCCTACGGACATATGGGCCGCGTTCCTGAAATGGTATCAAAAGTTTTTGAAAGCCCATACAATGGAAAAATAGAAAAAGAAGTGGAACTCTTCACTTGGGAAAAGCTGGACTATGTTGATAAAGTGAAAGAGGCATTTAATATTTAATTCAAATTATATTCTAATAAAAAGCCCGTTCAAAACTGAACGGGCTTTTTTTACATTCCTCCTTTTCGCTCGGGAACTCGTGGAGTAGGCCACTTTTGCTGCTCTCCGGTTTTATCATCTATAGGTAAAATGACTTGCTCCCGCGAAGTTTTTGAATCGTCTTCTGAAGCCATATATGCCAAAATTGCCGTGAGAATAACATTACTTTTNACATCGTCAAAAACAATCTTGTCATACGTATCGCGGTTCGTGTGCCAAGTGTAGTTCCAGTAATTCCAACTAAGCGAACTCAAACTGAAAGCTGGTGCACCAGCAGCCACAAATGAAGCATTATCGGAACCGCCACGTGCCGGCCAACCTGGAAACGTGGTTTCAATATGCTTGCGAATGGTATCGGGCACAGCTTTCAACCATCGCGATAAATAATCATATGATTGCAGAAAACCTGCTCCATTGATACTTGTAACTCTTCCCGTGCCATTATCTTGGTTAAAAACTGCTTGAATATTATTTACGATTTCGGGATGATCTTCAACAAATGCTGAAGAACCATTAAGTCCTTGTTCTTCACTTCCCCAATGCCCTACCAAAATGGTTCGTTTAGGATTGGGATATACTTTTTTCAGAATACGCATTGCTTCCATCATAACCAAAGTTCCGGTTCCATTATCAGTAGCTCCTGTTCCGCCATCCCAAGAATCGAAATGCGCGGAAAGAATTACATATTCCTCGGGTTTTTCAGTTCCCTTTATTTCTGCAATGGTATTAAAAGTTGGTACACTTCCCAAATCTTTTGATTCTGCAACTACATGTATTTTTGGTTTGTCGCCATGTTCAACCATTCGGTATAACATGGTGTAATCTTCCAATTCAATATCTACTGAAGGAATTTTCTTTGTTCTTGCCCCGAAAATCTTATTCACTCCAAAGCCTTTTGACCAATACGAATCAACGATTCCTACAGCTCCAGCTTCTTCCAAAGCAGGAATAATACTTCTTCGGTCGTAGCCACTACGTTTTATATTATCGTTCCACGATTTTGTCTGGTCCTCCCGCTCCCTCTTCATTTTTTCATAAGATTCGGGTGTGGCAAATTCCTTCCAATTTTCATCCGGTCTTCCCGTTGGCTGCTTCATCGCAATCATTACAAATTTCCCTTTCACATTCGGCAACCATTGCTGAAAGGAAATTGAATCTTTTATCACAGGAAGCACAATCAATTCTGCAGTTACACCTTTTGAGGATGTTCCGGGATTCCAGGCCAACTGTGTGCCATCTAATGTCTGCACGCGTGGATAAACCATATCGATATGCGTTATGCCGCGCTCCCAGCCTTTCCATTCTCCCCACTGTTGATTTTCTGCTGAAATGCCCCAGTTTTTATATTTTGTCACGGCCCAATCGTTTGCCTGTTTCATTTGTGGCGTGCCTACCAATCGTGGTCCAATACCGTCCAGCAATTGGTGACCAAGAATTTCGAGTTGTGAGTTTTCGTAAGCTTCTTTTTGAATGTTTTCAATGACCGTATTTTTCTCTTGAGAGAAAACTGAAATTGTTCCGAAAAAAAGAAGGATTATTAAAANAAGGGAGTTTGTTTTCATGTTTCGNTTGTTCTAAAATTTTTCAGAAATGAAACATAAAATTACAACTATTTTAGGGAAAGGAAAGGACTTAAATAATATTGTGGTTCCGTGCTTTTTGAACCGCCTCAATCTTGCTGTGTACTTGCAATTTTTTATAGATATTTTCAATATGCTTCCTCACGGTACTGGGCGAAAGGAAAAGGTGGTCGGCAATTATGGTATAACTAAGACCTTTGCTCAATTGTTCCAAAACCTCAACTTCACGTGTAGAAAGGGAGATTTCTTCTTTGTCACGAGGGTTTTGAATATCGATTGGATTTCTCAGTAATTTTAAGGTTTTCATTGCGATGGACGGATTCATAGCCGCACCACCGTTTAAGGTTTCCTTTATGCCCTCGTATAAATCCTTTGGATTGATTTCCTTCAGCAAATACCCATCAGCGCCAGCCTTTATTGCATTGAAAATATGTTCATCGTTATCAAAAGCCGTGAGCATGATTATTTTGATGTGCGGATATTTCTGTTTCACAATTTGTGTGGTTTCAATGCCATTGAGAATGGGCATTTCAATATCCATCAAAATTAGATCTAGGTTGTGATTTTCTTCCAATTTTGTTAGTAATTCGGTGCCGTTCATGGAAGTGTGTTTCACGGAAACATCATCAAAAAAAGAGAGTTTTTCCTTAATGGCATTTATAAGAAAAGTGTTGTCGTCAACTATTGCAACTTTAAGCATCTTTTGCGGGTTAGTTGTTTTAAAGATACTAAAAATACCTATTAAGGATAATCAAAAAAATAGGGCAATTGCCTTATTAGTTTATTTTTTTTTAAATCATTTCGGTACTTTCAGCAAAACTGAAGTTCCTTTTTTTGAGGATTTAATATGAAGCGTGCCTCCAACTTCCCTAGCACGTTTTTTCATATTATTTAATCCATTGCCCAGTTCAGTATTATCCTGGTCAAACCCAATTCCATCATCAGTGATTTCAATATTATATTTGGCCTCCTTTTCAGATATATTAACTTCAATTTCATCTGCAGAAGCATATTTCAAGGCATTGTTAACAGCCTCTTGAATAATTCTGTAAATATTCATTCCCACTACAGAAGAAAAAACATGTGCTTCATTAATATTTCCTTCTATGTTAAACGAAAAATCAGTCTTTTCTGAAGCGTTTTTTGCGTGTTCTATAAAATTTGCGATACGGGCTTGAAGATCTTCAAAGGTTATGTTTTCCTTATTCATCGCCCAAATGGTATCACGCAGCTCATAAATAGTTTGCTGTGTGAAACTGCTGATATTACTGAGTTTGCTGCCTAATTTTTCACTAATATCTGTAAAGCCAAATTTTAAATTATCAATACTGGAAATGATAAAAGTAAGCTGTGCGCCAATATTGTCGTGAAGATCACGGGATATTCTTAAGCGTTGCTCTTGCAGTTTGTTTTGCGTCTCAATTTTTGCCAAAGCGGTTTTTAATTCGCTTTCTTTTTGAAGCTGACGGTTTCTAAGTTTTTGCTGATTGTAAAGCAAATAGCCGAGCAGGCCAAGGATCAATGCCAGCCCGAGACTCCCAAAAATAAAAGTGTTTTTACGACGTACCTCCAAATCCTTTTCGGCAAGCTGGGCACGCTGTTGCAGTATTTCGTTTTGCTTTTTTTCAGTTTCAAATTCCACGTTTAAGGCCGCAATTCGCTCCTGCACCTTTAGTCCGTGTACACTATCTTTTATCGCAGCATACTGTTCAAAATAATATAAAGCCGAATCTGTATTTTTTAATTTTTTATAAATATCTGAAAGCAGCTTGTAGTTATACTGTGTGAGATTTTGATACTGTTTCTTTTTTGAAATAGGTAAAGATTTATGTACTAGCGGAATTGCGTTGCTCCATTTTTGCTCTGCAACAAAAACTTCACCCAACTGTGTATAATTTTCAGCAATGCCCAACGAATCTGCCCATTGTAATCGTTGCTGAAGGGATTTGTTGAAATATTCCCTTGATTTTGAAAAATTTTCCTGCAAGCCATACACGCCGGCCAAATTACTCCAACTATAGGGTATGCCTATGGTGTCGTTGAGCTTCAGTTTTATTTGTAAGCCTTTTTCAAAATAGAAAAGAGCGCTATCCAGCTCTTTATTAATTTCTTTTAGTACGCCGTAGTTGTTATAAATATCCTTTAGTTCATTCTCAAAATTATTGGCTTCAGCAATAGTCTTTCCTTTCTGCATGTAGTAAAGTGCCTTTTCCATATCGCGGTACTTCATGCTATAGCCCATTTCGGCATAATAATCAGCCACTCGGTCCAGTTGGTTTAGTTTTTCATAAATTTTTATTCCTTCAATGGAACTTTTGGTGCTTTCCTCATATTTTCCTTGGTAGGCATACACCAAACTCAGTTGTGAATGTGCGCCTGCCATTCCTAATTCATAGGAAATTTTCTCGGCATCTTTTAGGTTTTGTTGAAAAAGCGCAACAATGGAATCCTGTGGAATGTTGAGTCCCTGTACATAAAGTGTATTTATGGAATCAATTGTTTTCTTGCTCTGTGAATACGTGGCGGTGAAATTCATTAGCACCGGAAGAAACAGTAAAAACCTAAACATAAACTATAATTTTATTTCAGATTGAACCACTAGTGCTTCCTGTAAATTGTACTGCATAAATTGGTAGTTGTTGAGATGCAGTTTTCTAAAGTTTACCTGCTCATAATTGATGGCTATTGCGCTTTCCAAAGCAGAAATGTTTTGAGCATGGGCTCTGCTGAGCGCCATATTTTTAGAATATGCCCAAATCAGTATTCCCAAAACTGAGAAGAGTATTACTATTGTGAAAATTAGCTGCAAAATCATATGTAACTGGTTCTAAACCTTAAATATATATTTCTTTTTTGTTTTTACACATAGGGCATCTGCCTTATTTGTTTTGTAAAATAATAAACCCCATAGTTGAACATGGGGTTTTTATTACTTCAGGCGCTCCTCACTTCGCCCTCAGTGTGAAAACAATCTGGTTAGTAGATCATTATAAATTTCTTATACAAAGATGCCTTTACTAAAAAACAAAATCAATAAGGCAGTTGCCGTATTTCCATCAGCCCATAGTCAATAACACTTTAGGAAATAATTAAACTTCTCAACCTTTAAAAAAACCGGAGGAAAAACTTGCGTTCTGCCCCCGGCCCACGTAAAAACCTCAACATAGAGATTTTCTTTAAATATTTATTACTGATTGGTCACTTCAATATTGAACTGGCCGTCGGTTACTGAAACACTCTCACTAGTGTTATTCAAATTATAACCAGTAAAATTAAACGTACCCTTAATTGTATTTCCGTCGTAACTAGAAATGTTTAGCGTACCATTGTTTCCTTGTCCGGTTCCAACAGTTGAATAAACAACTACTGTATTAGGATCTGGGTTACTTGGATCTGGCAAAAAACTATATGTGCCAATATTAACAAAATTCAAATCATAGCTACCTTCGCCATCAAAACTCGTGAGAATAATTTGTAGGTTTTCAGACTGTTCTGTTCCACCACTAATGGCAATCGCTTGTCCTACACCAGAATTGGTCCCCCTAGCCACTACTGTTCCTTGCATTCCTGAAAAGTTGTTTCCATCAACTTTTGCAGTAAATGTTCCAGTGCCGCCTTGTGGGTCATCGCCTCCATCATCATCTTTTTTACACGAAGTTAAACTTACGGCAACTACTGCCATTAATACTAAAATAGATTTTTTAAATGTTTTCATAATGTTTGGTTTAATATTCCGCTTTATGCGAATACGTGATTAATGTTGAAGCAAAATTGACCCAAACCGAAAGTTTTTACAATAGGGCAATTGACGTATTCTAATTTGTGAGCAGTATTCAGTAGCAGGTGGCGGCACTTAAAATTGAATATGCGGAAATAGTTTTTTTAGGGAAGTAATTTTCTGTTGCAATTTTTCCGAAAATTGAAGATGATCGGCGCCTTCTGGGTTGAAAGGTCGATGTTTTAAACCATTTTGAATGGAGGCAATTTCTTTTTGAAGCGTTTCTGTTTCTGAAGAAATCCAAACCTTAGAAAATTTTTGCCAAATAATCTCAATGGCCGTTTTGTTTGGGTGAAGCATATCTTCGGCATAAAAACGGTAATCGCGAAGCTCGTCCATCATAATTTCAAAAGAAGGAAAATAATAATGCCTCTTTGATTGCATTGGAAGTGACAAAGATTGATGGATTGCTGAAATTAAATGAGCCTTGCTCAGCGAATTTTCTGAAAAACCATCTTTTATATGTCGCACCGGAGAAACTGTATTTATAAGTACTGCGGCTGGATTTACTGTTGAAATTTTATAGAAAATAGTTTGAAGGCTTTTAGAAATTTCTTCCATTGAAAGTAATTCCTTCGCAAAATTTTGCTGTGGCAATTTATGGCAGTTGGCTACTATTTTGCCTGTGCTGAGCGGAGTTGAAGCGTTAATAGTTCTGTAAACCCACGCAGTACCAAAAGTAAAAATGATATGTGTTGAAGAAAAAAGTGCTTCCCGCAGATTTTGCAGCGCAGAATTAAGATTTTTTAAAAATTCANTTTTATCNAANGAAGAAAGCTCGGAATGCACTTCAAAACATTTCCAGATTCCCTTATGTTGAAAAATGTCTTCTTCAGAAAAAGCTCTATTTTCAACGGCACGAACAATCAACNTTTCAATGGAAACNGGNTTNAANATNACNCCAAACGGATTCTGNANATTCTGAAANTTNAAATAATCAAANTTCNCNCCNATATTTTCCGAAAAACAGCTTCCCAGCAAAAGGATTTTTGAAGCATAATCTATTTGATTTTNTTCTGGTTTTAGAGGTATTTCGGTTTGGAGCTTCATTTTTTAGTATTCAGTTTGCAGTGGCAGTTTGCAGCACTAAATACTGCAACTGCAACCTGCTACTTTAAAAATTCCTGTGCTTTTTCCAAAGCTTCGTCAATTCCCGCTGGATTTTTACCGCCAGCCGTTGCAAAGAAAGGCTGCCCNCCGCCGCCGCCTTGGATGTATTTTCCAAGTTCGCGGATTATTTTTCCGGCATCAAGGTTTTTTTCAGCAGCCAAATCTTTTGAAATATAGCAAGCCAACAAAGCTTTTCCATCTTGTTCGGCNCCGAAAACNANAAACAGGTTTTCAGTTTCACCTCCCATTTCAAAAGCCAAGTCCTTCATTCCACTGGCATCCAAATCAATTTTTTTGGCAAGGAAATTTACTCCGTTTATTTGTTCAATTTCAGACTTCAATTCGCTTTTTAAATTCTTTCCTTTTTCCTTCAACAATTGCTGAATCTGTTTTTGCAGATTATTGTTTTCTTCCTGCAAATTTTCCACAGCTTTCACTGGGTCTTGCGCATTGTTCAATGCTTTTTGAAGCGAAGCGAAAGATTCACTTCTATCTATAAAATATTGTTTTGCCGCATCGCCNGTAATGGCTTCAATTCTTCTAATTCCCGAAGCAACCGCACCTTCGGAAGTGATGATGAAATGCCAAATATCGTTTGTATTCGGCACGTGTGTACCACCACAAAGTTCCATCGACTTTCCAAATTTTATGGCACGCACACTATCGCCATATTTTTCACCGAAAAGCGCAATGGCACCCTCGTCGATGGCTTGTTGGTACGGGATATTTCGTCTTTCTTCCAAAGCAATTCCCTCTCGGATTCGTGCATTTACAAAATCTTCAACCTGCTTCAATTCCTCATCGGTCACTTTTGCAAAATGAGAAAAGTCAAAACGAAGATTTCGGCTGTGTACCATACTCCCTTTTTGAGCTACGTGTTCGCCAAGAATATTTCGCAAACCTTGATGGAGCAAATGTGTTGCCGTGTGGTTGGAAGCTGTTCTGCTTCGTTGCTGATGGTCAACAACCGCTTTAAAAACCCCATCTATATTTCGCGGAAGCGCTTTTGTAAAATGGATAATTAGATTGTTTTCCTTTTTTGTATCAACAATATAAGTAACACCGCCATCGGTAGCTTCCAAATAACCTTTATCACCCACTTGTCCGCCACCTTCAGGATAGAAAGGAGTTAAGTTGAAAACGAGTTGGTACATTTCACCCTCCTTTTTGCTCTCCACTTTGCGGTATTTCGTAATTCTAACCTGAGTTTCCAAAGTGTCATAACCTACAAATTCCTCTACATCATCTTTTTCCAGAATAACCCAATCGCCGGTTTCAACCTTTGTTGCGGCTCGGGAACGGTCTTTTTGCTGCTGAAGTTCAGCGTCGAATTCTTTTTCGTTTAAAGAATAGCCACGTTCGCGAAGAATCAATGCGGTTAAATCTATAGGGAAACCGAATGTGTCATAAAGTTCAAAAGCTTTCTTTCCTGAAATTTCTTTGGAATCTGCTGTTTCAATTACATTTTCCAGTAAAACCAAACCTTGATCAAGGGTACGCAAAAACGATTGTTCTTCTTCACGAATTACGTTTGTGATCAGGTTCTTTTCATTAATCAATTCTGGGAAAGCATCGCCCATTTGCGCGCTTAATGTGTCAATCAATTTATAAATGAAAGGTTCTTTTTTGTCCAAAAACGTAAATCCGTAGCGGATTGCCCTTCTTAAAATTCTTCGGATCACGTAACCAGCTCCCGTATTGCTCGGAAGTTGTCCGTCAGCAATTGAAAATGCAACTGCCCGAACGTGGTCTGCAATAACACGGGTTGCGATGTCTTTCTTTTCGTTTTTTCCGTATTTAGAATCTGTAATTGTTTCTATTTCGCGAATCAATGGCATAAAAACATCGGTGTCATAGTTGCTTTGTTTACCCTGCAACACCATACACAACCTTTCAAAGCCCATACCCGTATCTACGTGCTGTGCGGGCAATTTTTCAAGACTGCCGTTTGCTTTTCGGTTGAACTGCATAAAAACTAAGTTCCAGATTTCAACCACTTGTGGATGGTCGTTGTTCACCAAATCCTTTCCGGGAATTTTTGCTTTTTCTTCCGCAGAGCGAATATCCACGTGTATTTCGCTACAGGGACCGCACGGACCTTGATCGCCCATTTCCCAAAAATTATCCTTCTTATTTCCGTTTAAAATTCGGTCTTCGGGAACAAATTGTTTCCAAAGATCATAAGCTTCCGTATCGCGCTGTAAACCTTCACTTTCATCGCCTTCAAAAATGGTCACGTATAGAATTTCCTTATCAATTTTATAGACTTCGGTCAAAAGTTCCCACGCCCATTCGATAGCTTCTTTTTTAAAATAATCGCCAAAACTCCAGTTGCCCAGCATTTCAAACATTGTGTGGTGGTAGGTATCCATTCCCACCTCTTCCAAATCGTTGTGCTTACCGCTTACGCGAAGACATTTTTGTGTGTCGGCAATTCGATTGCTCTTTGGCTTGCCATTTCCGAGGAAATATTCCTTGAAGGGAGCCATACCACTATTGACGAACATTAGGGTTGGGTCATTCTTCACCACCATTGGTGCGGAAGGCACAATGGTGTGTTGTTTCGATTTAAAAAATTCTAAAAATTGGGAACGTATTTCCTTAGACTTCATTTGTTATAAAATTATGCTAAAATTAAAGGTTGGGCGCAGTGGCAAACAATTTCTATATTTGTAAAAACGTTACCTTTACTTCGCGCGAACAAGCAACGCGCAAAAATAGCAATTTTTTAACGCATGTCTAAGGTTAAATATTACTACGATAGCGAAACGCTCTCGTACCGAAAAATAGAAAAGAAAAAAGGGAGAAAACTGAAGATTTTCGTCCTAAGCCTATTGGGAATGTTTTTAAGTGGCTTTCTGCTGCTTTTGGTCTATATAAATCTTCCTTCCGTACAAACTCCAAAGGAAATGGCCCTGCAAAGGGAGCTGAACAATATGCAACTTCAGTTTGAGCTTTTAAACAAAAAAATGGAGCAGGCGCAGGCAGTACTTGCAGAAGTTGAGGATAGGGACAACAACCTTTATCGCGTCTACTTTGAATCAAACCCCATTCCTGAAGAACAGCGAAAAGCAGGTTTTGGAGGTATAAACCGTTACAAGGATCTGGAAGGTTTCAACAATTCAAAATTGATTATAAACACTACCCGCAATCTGGATATTTTGACAAAACAGATTGTAGTACAGTCAAAATCTTTGGACGAAATAGCAAAGCTTGCTGAGGAAAAAGAAAAACTTTTAGCTGCAATCCCAGCCATTCAACCTGTAAAAAACGAGGACTTAACGCGAATGGCATCAGGCTATGGTTACAGAACCGATCCATTTACAAAAGCTAGAAAGTTTCATTACGGAATGGATTTTACCGCTCCGCGAGGAACACCCGTATATGCCACCGGAGACGGTAAAGTTACACGTGCTGACAATACTGCCACGGGATACGGAAACCACATAGTGATAGATCACGGGTATGGTTATGAAAGTCTTTATGCACACTTATACAAATACAATGTTCGCCCTGGTCAAAAAGTACAGCGTGGCGACATTATAGGCTTTGTAGGGAGCACTGGAAGAAGTGAGGCGCCACACTGCCATTACGAAGTTTTTAAGGATGGCGAACGCATTAATCCGATTAATTTTTACTACGGAAGTTTGACTTCAGAAGAGTTTGCGGAAATTTTGAGAAAGTCTCAGGAAGAGAACCAATCGCTGGATTAATTCAGAATTAGAAAATGCACATAGACCTGCCCGAAAAACTATATTACAGCATTGGTGAAGTAGCCGAAGCTTTTGGCGTTAATACTTCGCTTATACGTTTTTGGGAAAAGGAATTTGATGTGCTAAAGCCAAAAAAAAATGCTAAAGGCAATCGAAAGTTTACTCCACAGGACATAAAAAACTTAGAGCTCATTTACCATTTGGTAAAAGAACGCGGTTTTACGCTGGAAGGCGCTAAAATCCATTTAAAAGAAAACAAACAAAAAACACTGAACCAGTTTGAGATTATCCGAAAACTGGAATCGGTAAAAGCAGAACTTTTAAAAATAAAAGAACAACTTTAAAAATCACCCTCATCATGAAAAAATGGTTACCCATCATTATTATTTTAGGCATAATTTTAATTATTGGAGGCTATTTGGCCAGTCTCAATAATAAACTGGTAGTTTTGGACGAGAAAGCCACGGCACAATGGGCAAATGTAGAAAGTTCCTACCAGCGCCGTGCAGACCTTATTCCAAATATTGTTAGTACCGCAAAAGGCTATGCCGAATTTGAGCAGGAAACCCTAATTGCCGTTACCGAAGCCAGAAGCAAAGCTACATCCATAAATATTGATCCCTCAAACATTACTCCAGAGCAATTGGCGCAATATCAACAAGCGCAGGCAGGCGTAACCTCTGCACTTTCTCGATTGTTGGCCGTTTTTGAACGATATCCAGATTTAAAGGCAAATGAAAATTTCAAAGAATTGATAAATGAACTGGAACGAACCGAAAACCGCATCAATGTTGAACGTAATAGGTTTAACGAGGAAGCTAGAATGTTTAATACCGAAATAAATCAATTCCCCACAAAAATGTTTGCCGGACTATTGGGCTTCCACGAAAAAGCATACTTCAAAGCTGATGAAGGAAGCGAGAAAGCACCGGAAGTAAATTTTGATGACCTAGGAAAAGATGAGAAATAATGTCTAAAGTAGAAGATTTTCTTACTTCTGAAGAAGAAGCCGCAATAATTGATGCCATTCGCATTGCCGAAAAAAACACTTCGGGCGAAATACGGGTACACTTGGAACCCTCTTCCATCTCTGCTGAAGAACCAAACGAGCACATTGACGCCTTTGACCGTGCCGCGGAAGTTTTTGATATGCTGAATATGGACAACACCGCAGAACGCAATGGCGTACTTATTTATGTTGCGGTAGATGACCGAACACTCGTAATTATGGGCGATAAAGGCATAAACGATATAGTTGGTCAGAACTTTTGGGATAGTACCAAAGACATTATCATAAATCATTTCAAAAATGGTGATATGAAACAAGGCTTGGTGGAAGGAATTCTAAAAGCCGGAGAACAACTGAAAAAGCATTTCCCGTACTTAAAAGACGACAAGAATGAGCTGCCGGACGATATTTCGGTAGGTTAATTTTTAAGTATTCAGTTGGCAGAAAAAAAATTAATGAAACAATTTCTTCTGAAATATAATTTCTTATTTGTATTTATTGCAGTTACATTTTTTTATCAAAATGTTGCTGCCCAATATGAAATTCCACCAAAACCTGACAAACAGACTTCGGTTTACGATTATATAAACCTGCTTACGCCTGCTCAGAAAAATTCGCTTGAAAGCAAATTGCTTCGCTATGCAGATTCTACTTCCACCCAGATTGTTTGTATAATTATTGGTTCCACTAACGGGGAAGATATATCAATGCTCGGTGCGGAATGGGGCCAGAAATGGGGTATCGGCCAAAGCGGCGAAGACAACGGAATTGTTATCACGCTTGCCAAAGACGACCGCAAAGTTGATATAAACACGGGCTACGGCATAGAATACAGAATTACTGATTTAATGGCAGAACGTATCATTAACCGAATAATGATTCCCCAGTTTAAAGAAGGAAATTATTACGCTGGGCTTGACCAAGGAAGTGACGCCATTTTTGCCGCTTTAAAAGGCGAATTCAAAGAAGACCGCGATTTTGGAAAAAAAAGACGGCACACCCATTCCTTTTTTTATCATTTTTATCTTTATCATAATCATTATTGCGCTTATGCGTAAAGGTGGACGTGGTGGAAAAGGCGGTGGTGGTGGAAGCTTGCTAGATATTATCGTGCTCAGCAGTCTTGGACGCGGAGGTTTTGGCGGCGGTGGCGGAAGCTTCGGCGGTGGCGGAAGTTTTGGTGGCGGCGGTGGTTTTGGCGGCGGTTTCGGCGGTGGTGGCTTTGGTGGCGGTGGCGCTAGTGGAGGCTGGTAGAATTTATTGAAGAAATCATGAACATTAAATTTTTATTATCATCAATTTTACTTCTTACATTCGTTCTTTCCTGTAAAGTTAAGGAAAGAGATTATTCAACAGTTTTTCAAGAAAACCCTTCTTCTTTAGCGGTAGTTGATTATTCCCATATATTTTCAATATCAGAAAATTATGAGCTTGCCAACAAACTGGTGCAATACGAGGAGAAGACAACTAGAAAAATAGCTGTTGTAACAGTAGATTCCATTTCTCCCTACGATGACATTCAAAAATATGCTAGTGATTTGGGAAATTATTGGGGAGTTGGGCAAAAGGATATTGATAATGGCCTTTTAATTGTTTTTTCGAAGCCACTCCGAAAAGTTGCAATAAGCACGGGTTATGGAACAGAAAAAGTTTTAACTGATTCTATCTGCAAGCAAATAATCGAAAGCGTTATGATTCCAAATTTTAAGAACGGCGATTATTTTAAAGGAATCGACAACGGTGTTGATACTCTAATAGAAGCTTGGAAATAAATCAATCCCACGGATTATCATTTATCACTCCTTTTTTTCCAAGTGTATTGAATTTATAACTTAGCGTAAGCATAAAATATTGTTTTAAGACTGTACTCTGAACATCTTGTATATAATCTTGGTTTGATGTCCGCTGCACGTTATTATTTTGATTCAGCAAATCATAAACTTTAAGGGTTGCACTACCGCTATCTTTTAGGAATGAATAAGTTAATGAGCTGTTCCAAAAAACGTAACTTCTGTTAAAACCATCGGCAACATCTGCATTATAAATGTATTTGAAATCGTTGCTCCATTCTAAAAACTTTGGAACAAATGTTGTGGTTCGTAAACTGAATTCGTGACGGGTGTAATTATCGTCTTCAAATGTGTCGATATCAAAACTATTGGTGCTGTAATTAATGGTGTATCTCGGGCTTATTTCGAATAAATCCTTCCAAGTAAAACTTGCGTTTAATGATGGATTATAACTAATTGTAGTACTGCTGTACTGTACGTCATTGTTGAAATTCACATTTTTATTTCCGAGTGCATAAATGAACGCCCCATATTTAATTGTGCGTAAACTGTCAATTTTAAAACTCCTATTAAAACCGAAATTTCCCGAAAAATTATACGTGCCATCCACATTAGTATAAGTGGTAGTTCTAACAAAATTTTCATCCACGATAGTTTTCGGAACCACGCGGTCATTGGTTAATTCGAAATTTAGGTATGAATAAAATCCTGTTTGATTTTTAAAGTCGTAATTATTACCTCCAAAATAAAATCTATGTTCATTCGAAGGTTTTAAATCTGGATTTCCGTTGGTAATATTCAACGGGTCTGAAATATCCACAAAGGGTGAAAGTTGGTCTATGTCTGGTGCATTGTTCTGTAGATAATATCCTATAAACATGCTGAATGATTTACTGAATTTATAACGAAAATTAACACCCATCTCCAACGCATTAAAATCGTTTTTGAAATTTATATCTCGTAGCGCATCATCGCTTTCCAGCGTTCTAAAAACATAACCTGCATTCACACGTGCATAGATTTTTTCAGAAGAATAGGTCACGCCCATCTCTGGACTGGATTGTTGGTTTGTATTGGTAAAATCGGTACTCTGCGCAGTATTGAAATCTGAATATTCTTGTGAAAATTCATCAAAATCGAAAACATCTACTTGGTCATTTCGTTTATCTCTTTCAAAAGTATATTCAAAATTCAGAAAAAGTGTATCAGCAATAATAGGCACTCGCCATGATGGCGTTAGAGTAAAGACTGTAGAACTTTTTCTGCCATCAGAAAGTTGGTTTCTTGAGATTGTATTTGGTTCATCGCCAAATATCTGAATTTCGCTATTAGTATATTCCCGATTATCGATAGCGTTAATTTTGTTGTTTGTTATAATCCTAAAAAAACCACCTTTTGTTCCATACTTTTTAGTAATTGTAAGCCTATTATTAAAATCACTTCCTTCACGTTCGCTGTGATTATCATTGTTAGATTGGTTAATGAGCTCTTGATTTAAATTACGGCTTTCTTCATTTTTGGTGAAATCAGAAGTAGCTTTATTAAATGTTAGCCGCGGGCGAATTTCAATTAAAAAAGTAGAATCTATTTGTGTTTTAAACCTCAAATTTGCCGAATGGTTATCATTATCAATTTCTGATATAGTGCGAACATTTGAGAAATATATATTCTCGGGTAAAATGTTTTCACGGTTCCGCAATTCTTCGTTGAACGTATTTGCCGAAGAATAAAAATAATCTGCGCTTAGGTCTGTGCCTTTATCAAAATCATTCGCAAAATTTGCTCCAGCGGTTCGAGAATTGGTGATACCATCCCCTCCGCCAAACGCCATTCCGTTAAAATTGAAGGAGCCGTTTCTATTAAAACTAACATTTCGCCCACCACCAAACATTTTTTCTATTTCACCGAAACTAAAACCAGGAGAATTTATATTGTTTCCTCCTGCAAGAGCGCTAACTCGCAAGTCATTATCAAAATAATTTATAAGCCCGGCATATTCAAAACGTTCATCCGTTCCACCTCCAGCTGCCACCCTACCAAAAATCCCTTTGTTCTTTTCCTCGTCAATTTGGATGTTTATGGTTTTGTTATTTTCATCTCCTTTTTCATCTGTAAAAGCTTGCGAATCTGTCTTTGTGTCCGTTACCTGAATTTTTTCAACAATTTCCTTGGTAAGATTTCTGGTCGCTATGGTAGGGTCATCACCAAAGAATGGCTTTCCGTTCACCAATATTTTATTTACAGGTTTTCCGTTTACGGTAATATTTCCCTGCGCATCAGCTTCAACACCCGGAAGCTCTTTCAGTAAATCTTCAACCGTTGCGTTTGCTTTTGTGTTGAAAGAAGCTGCATTAAATTCCAACGTATCTTTTTTGATGGTAATAGGCGCACGATTCGCAGTAATAACAACACCTTCCAGTTCTTCAGTCAGGACCGCCAGTTTTATGGTTCCTAAATTTATGGGTTGTCCGTTGAGTGTTACTTTTTTTCGGAATGGGGTGTATCCATTATAACTTATGTTTACATTTATCTCTTCGGATGAGGATTTTCCGACCAATTCGAAACTTCCCTGTTTTCCTGTAATTGTATAAGTTATTAAAGAACTGTCCGCTATCTTTTCTGCAAAAACAGTGGCTGATTCCAAAGGAGTTCCCTCTTTTTCGTCTTCCAGCTTCCCTGAAATTTCAAATTTTTGAGCATAAAGGCACGAAGATAGCATGCTGAAAATCAGCAAGTATAAGTATTTCGTCATATAGGCAGAATCAATCTTTTTAAATTTTAGTTTTCTGGGGAGAAAATAAAGTTTAAATATAGAAGATTTACTTTTTAAAAAGGGCGAGCTATTATTTTTTTCTAAAATATACCGTAATCGGAACTCCCGAAAAATTAAAGTTCTCCCTAAGCTTATTCTCAATAAAACGTTTGTACGGATCTTTTACATACTGCGGCAAATTACAGAAAAACGCAAAACTTGGATAAGGTGTTGGCAATTGTGTACAGAACTTTATTTTTACGTATTTCGCCTTGTAAGCTGGCGGCGGATAAGCCTGAATTATAGGAAGCATCACTTCGTTCAACTCACTCGTTTTAATTTTTTTACTGCGATTTTCATAAACCTCAACGGCAGTTTCAATGGCCTTATAAATACGTTGTTTGGTCAAGGCTGAAATAAATACAATTGGCACATCCACAAAAGGTTCACATTGTTGGCGGATATATTTTTCATAATCCTTTACGCTACTGCTTTCCTTATCTTCCACTAAATCCCACTTGTTGGCAAGTATCACAATTCCTTTGTTATTTCGCTGTGCTAGCCAAAAAATATTTTCAACCTGTCCGTCAAAACCACGGGTGGCGTCGAAAACTAAAATGATAACGTCGCAATGTTCAATGGCACGAACACTTCGCATTACAGAGTAAAACTCCAAATCTTCCTTTACCTTGCTTTTTTTGCGAATTCCAGCAGTGTCAACCAAATTGAACTCAAACCCAAAGCGGTTGTATTTTGTATCGATACTATCGCGTGTGGTACCCGCAATATCAGTAACTATATAACGATCTTCACCAATCAATGCATTGATAAATGAAGATTTTCCAGCATTCGGACGTCCCACCACTGCAAATCGAGGAAGTTCGCTATCGTCCACCTCTTCTCTATCTGGCAAAGCTTTTACAAGATCGTCCAGTAATTCACCCGTCCCGCTTCCATTGATACTTGAAATATTATATTGGTTTTCAAAACCAAGTGAATAAAACTCCAAAGCATCGTTTACGCGAGAAGCCGCATCCACTTTATTGATTGCCAGAAAAATAGGCTTCTTTGAACGGCGAAGCAGTTTCGCTACTTCTTGATCCATTCCGGTAACCCCGCTTTCCACGTCGACCATAAAGATAATCGCATCGGCTTCATCAATTGCCAATTCAACCTGCTTGTCAATTTCAGCTTCAAAAATATCGTCGCTTCCCTTCACGTATCCTCCCGTATCAATCAAAGAAAAATCTTTTCCGTTCCAATCACTTTTTCCGTAGTGCCGATCGCGCGTAACGCCACTAACGGCGTCCACGATAGCTTCTCTGCGCTGAATCAATCTGTTAAAAAAAGTGGATTTCCCTACATTTGGTCTTCCTACAACGGCAACAATGCTCATAATCTATATTTTAGGGTGCAAAAATAGCTTTTACTTGGCAGAAAAAATATTATTTTAACCGCTTTAAACTTAAATAAGTTAAGAATGCTTTCGAATGAAATAGTTTTACGCCCACGCTTCCAAATGGAACTAGAGCAACCATGCACACAATTGCTTGCAAAATTTTCGAAAGCAAAAAAGGATCAAAGTAAATTTATAATTTCCTGTGTGGACGACCACGTTTTTATAAAATTGCCAAAAAACCAACAACACTTTTGGTCACCGCAATTGCATTTGGAACTATCTGAAATTTACGAAAACAAATGTTCGCTCCACGGTTTTTTTGGGCCGAACCCAACCGTTTGGACTATGTTTATGTTTTTGCACGTAGCCGTGGGAATCCTTTTTATGGTGAATTTGACTTGGGTGTATTCAAATTATAATCTTGGCAATTCCATCGGACTTCAAATCGGAATCTCGATAATATTAGTCCTAACCTGGATTTTACTGTACGTTGCAGGTAGCATAGGAAAGAAAAAAGGAAAACCGGGAATGCGTGAGCTTTATGATTTTATGCAGAAAACGATTGAATCATAATCATTATTGATTGTAACCAAACCTGCGCAACTGCCGTTCATTGCTGCGCCAATCTTTATTCACTTTTACATAAAGTTCGAGGTGTATTTGCTTTCCGAAGAATTTTTCCAAATCCTTTCGAGCCTCAACTCCCACCCTTTTTAATGCCGAACCTTTGTGCCCGATAATGATTCCTTTTTGCGTTTCACGCTCAACCATAATCACACTGCGGATGCGGATTATGTTTTCATCCTCAAAAAACTCCTCGGTGTCAATTTCAACGGAATAAGGAATTTCCTTTTTGTAGTGCATCAATATTTTTTCGCGAATGGCTTCGTTTACGAAAAATCGCTCAGGTTTATCAGTCAATTGATCTTTTGGATAAAACGGCGGCGATTCTGGCAACAATTCGATTATGCGATTAAAAACTTCAGGAACACCGAAATTCTGTAATGCAGAAATAGCGAAAATTTCGGCATTCGGCACTTTTTCCTGCCACATATTTAAAGCTTCGGAAAGCAATTGTTCATTGCCTTTGTCAATTTTATTTATAAGAAGAAGTACTGGTATTTTGGAATTGGTTATTTTTTTGAAAAATTCCTCATCTTTCAATTCCTTTTCGCCCAATTCAACCAAATACAACAAAATATCGGCATCTTCAAAGGCAGATTTCACAAACTCCATCATACTTTCCTGCAATTGATAGGCAGGTTTTATAATACCCGGAGTATCACTTAATAGCACTTGAAAATCATCACCGTTAACAATTCCTAAAATACGATGCCGCGTGGTCTGCGCTTTTGATGTGATGATGGAAAGCCGCTCGCCCACAAAAGCATTCATCAGCGTACTTTTGCCCACGTTTGGGTTTCCAATAATATTTACGAATCCGGCCTTATGTTTTGTCATTTCTTTGGAATTGATTCTGCAAATTTAAAGCTTAAATATCGAAACAACGGATTTGGTTCAATTTTAAAACTTTCAGCATTGAAATCCTTACTTTTGTAAAATGCTTTTTCCAAAGAAAAAAATAGAGCTTGAAGAAGGCGATTATTACCTTACACCCGAAGGTTACAAATGTTTTACGGAACAATATCATTTAAAACGTGGTTATTGTTGCGAAAGCGGTTGCCGCCATTGTCCATATGGTTTTGACAAAAAGACTGGTAAGCATCAATAAAAAATATTTTTAGATAATGACTTTTAAAGAACAAATTCAACAGGGCATTCCTAAAACCCTTCCAGAGAAGAAGCCTTACGATCCATCCATAAATCACGCTCCAAAGCGAAAGAAAATTCTTTCAAAAGAAGAAAAGGAACTTGCGCTCCGCAACGCCCTTCGCTATTTTGAGCCGAAACACCACGTTACGCTCCTACCCGAATTTCGCGAAGAGCTAGAAAAATATGGCCGTATTTATATGTACCGTTTTCGTCCCGATTATAAAATGTACGCTCGTCCCATTGATGATTATCCCGGAAAATCCAATCAGGCAAAAGCAATTATGCTAATGATCCAAAACAATCTGGATTATGCCGTAGCACAACATCCGCATGAATTGATTACCTACGGTGGAAACGGAGCCGTTTTTCAAAACTGGGCGCAATATCTTTTGGTAATGAAATATCTTTCGGAGATGACCGATGAGCAAACCTTGGCGGTTTATTCTGGTCACCCAATGGGCTTGTTTCCTTCACATAAAGATGCACCGCGCGTGGTTGTAACAAACGGAATGATGATACCGAACTACTCCAAACCTGACGATTGGGAAAAATTCAATGCGCTTGGCGTAACCCAATACGGTCAAATGACGGCCGGAAGCTATATGTACATTGGTCCGCAGGGAATTGTACACGGAACCACAATCACGGTTTTGAATGGTTTCAGAAAAATTAAAAAAGAAACAAAGGGCGGCTTGTTCGTAACCTCCGGTCTCGGCGGAATGAGCGGCGCGCAACCCAAAGCCGGGAATATTGCAGGCTGCGTTACGGTCTGCGCCGAAGTGAATAAAAAAGCAACTGAAACCAGACACAGCCAAGGTTGGGTAGATGAAGTAATCTCAGATGTAGACGCTCTTTCTAAACGCGTAAAAGAAGCATTGGCGAATAAGGAAACCGTTTCGATAGCTTATGACGGAAATGTGGTAGAAGTATGGGAAAAATTTGCCGAGGAAAAAATCCATATCGATTTGGGAAGTGATCAAACATCACTTCACAATCCGTGGGCTGGAGGTTATTATCCGGTTGGGTTTACCTATGAGCAAGCCAACGAAATGATGGCTAACAACCCTGACCAATTCAAAAAAGAAGTGCAAAAAAGTTTACGTCGTCAAGTTGAAGCCATAAATAAGCACACAGCAAAAGGCACTTATTTCTTTGATTACGGAAATGCATTTCTTTTAGAAGCTTCCCGCGCAGGCGCCGATGTGCTTTCCGAAGAAAAAAATAAGGAATTCAAATATCCTTCCTACGTTCAAGACATTATGGGACCGATGTGTTTCGATTACGGTTTTGGACCCTTCCGATGGGTGTGCGCTTCGGGTAAACCGGAAGATCTTCAAAAAACCGATGAAATTGCTTGTGAGGTTTTGGAAGAATTGATGAAAAACTCGCCAATGGAAATACAACAGCAGATGCAGGATAACATCACTTGGATAAAGGGGGCACAGGAAAATAAATTGGTTGTTGGTTCGCAGGCTCGCATACTTTATGCAGATGCTGACGGACGTGTGCAGATTGCTTCGGCTTTCAACAAAGCTATTTCTGAAGGGAAAATTGGCCCGGTAGTTTTAGGACGTGATCATCACGATGTTTCGGGCACCGATTCACCATATCGTGAAACTTCAAATATTTATGATGGCAGCAGGTTTACGGCTGATATGGCCATCCAAAACGTAATTGGCGATAGTTTCCGCGGCGCAACCTGGGTGAGTATCCACAACGGCGGCGGCGTAGGTTGGGGCGAAGTAATAAACGGCGGTTTCGGAATGGTTCTTGATGGTAGTACAGATGCGCAACGGCGACTTGAAAATATGCTTTTCTGGGATGTGAATAACGGAATAGCAAGGCGCAGTTGGGCACGAAATGAAGAAGCTGTTTTCGCAATAAAGCGCGCGATGGAAAACAATCCGCAATTAAAGGTTACGCTTCCAAATTTCGTTGACGAAAAATTATTCAAATAAAAAAAACATCTATGAAAGCACTTAAATTTTTACCGTTGCTATTGCTTTTTGTTTTCGCTTCCTGCTCTACCGTTCGCGTAGCAACAGATTATGACAAAGAAGCAAATTTTAATCAGTACAATTCCTTCGCTTTTTTTAAGCCGGGAATAGACAAAGCTGAAATTAGTGACCTCGACAAAAAACGTATTCTTCGAGCCATTGAGGCGGAACTTTCGGCGAAGGGAATGTCAAAATCGGAAAATCCGGATTTGCTCGTAAGCATTTTTACCAAAGAGCGTGAGCGTGTTGATGTATACAACAATAATTTTGGCATGGGATGGGGCTGGAATCCTTGGTATTATGGTGGCTATTACGGTGGAAATCACGTTTCCCGTTCTACCGAAGGTACACTTTACATAGACCTAATAGACGCTAAGACTAATAATTTGGTATGGCAAGGTATGGGCAGCGCAGATTTGGTAACCAGTGATATGGAAAGGAAAGAAGAGCGCATCCGTGAAATAGTTTCTAAAATTTTAGCCGAGTACCCTCCCGGAGCAATGAATAAGTAAGCACGGAATAACCTCAACTAACAAAATTCTTCTTCTGTAAAATCTTTTGGACCCATAAAGAATATCTGGGTCTAAAATGGTATCTCATTTTTTCAAATTAAAAAAAGAAAAAACTATGAAATTATTTAATTTAATATTTTTTGCATTCTTCCTAAGTTTTGGAATGCAGTCGCAGGAATTGGTTAGTGGGAAAGCTACGTTGACACGTGTTGCTTCTGGTATATATGAAGTTAAAAAAACAGATGGCACGCTTAAAAAAATTAATATCAGACCTAATGAGGATTTGCGCGTTCAAGGTACGCTTGCCGTTCTTTTTAGCGATTGTGAGACCGTGAGAAAAGCCGTTTTTGATTTACAATTAATTAACGAGGGCCAATTGATACAAATAGTGAAAAAATATAATAATTGTACTTATTCTCCTTTTGAGCCTTCCGATAAGGAAGTCAAACAAGCTGCAAACTTTCAAGGAGATAAATACAAACTATTTGCAAGCATAGGCGGTTCACTAAATCGTATTAGTTTTTTCAATTTTGATGATTATGAAAATTTAACCCAAGGACAGGTAAGCTTTGGTGTGGCAGCCACTCCAGGTTTTATTGGTTCGCTTCAGGGCAATCTTTATTTCACTTTAGAAGCAAGTGCAGCCTTTTCTGGAGATAAGGATTATAACAATTCTCCATTTACTACAAACTTCAAAAAGAATTCATACCGCGCAAGTTTGGGAACTGAATATCATTTTAACAAAAATGGAGCAATAAAGCCGCTTGTTGGAATTGGTGTAGGCCTTGTGCAAGACCGTTATAAAGGGGCGTACGATGATTATAGAATAGAAGGTTCGGAAGGAAGCGCTTATTTTGTGCCAAAAGCAGGTATTCTATTTTCGCTGGATGATAAAAAATCTCTTGGGATTATATTAAGCTACATTCCGGAATATGAAAATAATTTAACAATTTGGGATGGTGAAGAGATTGTTCCCTTAGTGATTGACACCCATTATATAAATGCAGGTTTGTATCTTTACTTTTAAATTAATTGGGAGTATTATAATTTAATACTTCTTAAAAAGATTTTAAAAGTAGAGAAATATGATAAAACTTACAAAATACAATCAGCGAGCATTATACGGAGGGCTGATTGCGGCAATCATTACGGGCACCGGGGTTTTTCTTTTGGGAAATATTTCCGGTTACGAAGCAAAAAAACTAATTACTACTTCCCTTCCGGGAATCAACATGCTCTGTAATACTATTGTCCTGGCTTCGGCTACTATTTTGGCACTTTTATTAACCCTTTTGGGGATTAGCTCGGGCTCAAAATCAAAATTAAAGAGAGAGCATTATGTGCAAGTAATGGGCATTGCCAAACTAGACACAATATTATTTGTAGTCGCTATCATACTTTTTCAAATATTCAATATTCCTATCACGGAATCTGAAGAGTTACCCACTTCATGGTATTCAAATATCTATTGGGCTACTCTTTTTCTTTCTTCGTTGCTTAGTGGCGGTATCGTTTCGGTTATTTTAATGCTGTACAACACCGTTATAAATATGATTAAAATTGTGGGACTTGGCGAACAGGATCATCCGCTTGTTTTCCATGATGATAAAAATGATTCAGAAAAGAACAATAAGTAATCTTAATCAGTAATTCAAAATTTCCAAAATCTTCTTCTTCACTTTTTCCGTGGAAGGAATCATTGTTTCCTCTAAAGTTGAATTTAGCGGAATTGCAGGCATATTTTCTGAACCTATCAGCATTACGGGTGCATCCAATTGCTGAAAACATTCTTCCTGAATCCTACCTTGCAATCCACGGGAAAATCCATTCTCTGAAGGCTCTTCAGTTACAACCAGACACTTTCCGCATTTTTTCACACTTTTGAAAACCGTTTCGTAATCCAAGGGATGAAGTGTTCGAAGGTCAACAACTTCAATTTTATCTTGCATTCCCAGTTCCTCGGAAGCGTTCATTGCCCAGTGCACGCCCATTCCGTAAGTTATTATTGAAAGTGTTTCCTCATCTTCCTGTTTCCAAATTTCCTGCAAAACCCAAGCTTTTCCGAAGGGTAAGATATAATCTTCCGCTGGCATTAGCGAAGTCGCGCCTTTTGTGCCTTTCACCTTGCTCCAATACAGACCTTTATGTTCAAAAATCACGACAGGATTTGGATCATAATAAGCCGCTTTCAGCAAACCTTTTAAATCGGCACCGTTGCTGGGGTAGGCAATTTTAAGTCCACGAATATTTGTAACCACACTTTCCACAGATGAGGAATGATACGGTCCACCACTACCGTAGGCTCCAATCGGCACACGTAAAATCATTGAAACTGGCCATTTTCCATTGGAAAGATAACAGCTTCGCGAAACTTCAGTAAAAAGTTGGTTGAGTCCCGGCCAAATATAATCTGCAAATTGAACCTCAACGATCGGTTTCAGACCAACGGCGCTCATCCCAACAGTACTCCCTACGATAAAAGCTTCTTGAATGGGCGTATTAAACACACGGTTATCACCAAACTTTTGTGAAAGCGTTGCGGCTTCGCGAAAAACGCCTCCAAGCCTCCCTCCTACATCTTGACCGTAAAGCAAGCATTCTTTGTGCTTTGCCATTAATTCTTCAATAGCAAAAAGCGCACAATCTACCATCACCACTTTTTCACCACCTTTTGGAGAACGTTCGCCCACTTCTTCGGTAATTTCTGTAGGCGCAAAATCGTGGGTAAATAAATCCTCTGGCTTTGGGTCTTCGGCTTTTAAGGCTTTTTCTAAACTTTCAGAAACTTTCTTTTTTGCAGAATTTTCAATTTCTGAAAGCTCGTTTTCAGAAAAACCATTTTCAAACAAAAGTTTTTTTAATTTCGGATAGGGATCACGACTTCGAGCTTCCTCCAAATCATCGCGATAAAATTCCATGCGAACCCCAGAGGTATGGTGATTCAAAAGCGGAACTTTTGCGTGCACCAAAAACGGACGGCGCTCTTTCCTTATTTTTGAAATTACATCTTGAATGGTATTGTAGCTTTCCTCAAAATCAGTCCCGTCGATTGAAACCGCTTCCAGACCGTGGAAACCTTTTGCATATTCAAAAGCGTTCTGTGCGCGGGTTTCGGCAGCGTTTGCCGAAATATCCCAACCGTTATCCTGCACTAAATAAAGAATTGGCAACTGCTTTAACGCCGCCATTTGGAAGGCCTCTGCAATTTCACCTTCGGTTACTGAGGCATCGCCCAAAGAACAAACTATAATCCCGCGAAGGCGGGATTCTTTTGAATTGGAGGAATCTCTCTCATTAAAATATTCAACAATTCCGCTTTGGTTTGAGTTTTTATTGTTGGGATTACCGCCTTCGCGGTAATGCAACCCCATTGCCGCTCCTGTTGCTGGTATAGCCTGCATTCCAGTAGCTGAACTTTGGTGGGGGATTTTTGGTTTGTCGTCATCTTTTAAACTGGGATGCGAATAATACGTTCTTCCGCCGGAAAAGGGGTCGTCTTTTTTCGCCAAAACCTGAAGCATCAACTCATAGGGTTTCATCCCAATGGCCAGCAACATAGAATCATCGCGATAATATGGAAAAGCATAATCCTGTGGCAAAAGCTGCATTCCCACAGCGGTTTGGATCACCTCGTGCCCACGCGAAGTTGCGTGAACATATTTTGAAACTACTTTAAAATTTTCCTCATAAATCTCTGTCATCGCCTTTGCAGTGACTAGATTTTTGAAAGCTTTTTTTAATATATTTTTATTCATTGTTTGTATTTTGAATCACGAAACACGACGATTTGATTCACGACTTTTTCAATTATTTGAATCTAACGTGTCCATAAAATTTGAAATTTTACTTTGTAATGCTTGCACTTTATCTTCTAATTTCAAAAATAATTCCTTTGAAATAAATTTTTGACGGTAGCAAACTATCAACTGCGTTTCCCATTCATATGCAGAACCGAGACTATCATCTAAAAATTTCATAAAATGTTTATCGGTTCTTTTACTTGAACCTTCTGAAATATTTGAAGCAATTGAAACCGAACACCGATTCATTTGAGTTCTTAAACCATACTTTTCATAATCCGGAAATGTGGAAGTCAATTTATAGTTTTCATCAATCAACTCAATCGCCAATTGCCAGATTTGAAGCTTTTTAAAATTATGTCTTCTCATAACTGCTTATTTAAAACTTCGTGTTTCGTTTAGTAAGCGTTAGCGAACGGTCGTGGGTCAAAAAGTCCTTTTAGAATCAAATTTCTCCATATAATCTGCAATTCTTCTCAAAAAAGAACCTGCCAAATACCCGTCCACAATACGATGGTCAAACGAAAGGGAGAGATACATCATTTGCCTAATCTCAATAGTATCGCCTTCTTTTCGCTCCATTACTTCAGCGCGTTTTTTTATGATTCCCGTTGCCAAGATTGCGGCTTCGGGTTGGTTTATTATAGGTGTTCCCATCAAACTTCCGAAGGTTCCTACGTTACTTATTGTAAATGTGCTTCCTTTTGTGTCATCGCCTTTCAACTTATTGTCACGTGCTTTCCCCACAAGTTCGTTTGTGGTTTCAGCCAATTCTTTCAAATTCTTTTTATCAGCATTTTTGACCACGGGAACTATCAAATTTCCCGAAGGGAGCGCCGTTGCCATACCGATATTTATTTCCTCTTTTACAATGATATTTGTTCCATCGAGGGTGGAATTTATCATCGGAAAATCCTTGATTGCTTTTGCCACGCATTCAATAAATAGCGGTGTGAACGTAAGTTTTTCATTATATTTTTTCTGAAAAGCATCTTTGTTTTTATTGCGCCAATGTACCATTTCGGTCAAGTCTGCCTCTACGTATGCCGTTACGTGCGGCGAAGTATGTTTGCTAAAAACCATATGGTCGGAAATCATTTGGCGCATCCGGTCCATTTCCACGATTTTGCCTTTTCCTTTATCGAATTTTAAATCCGGAATCTGAAATCCCGAAACCTCGGGAACAGCTTGGGCAAACTGAAACGGACGACCGTTTTCCAAATAATTCGTAACATCACTTTTTCGCAAACGGCCCTCTTTTCCTGTTCCGGGAATTCGGGCAAGTTCTTCGTATGAAATGTGATGTTTACGTGCAATTGCATCTACCAAAGGTGAAATAAAAACGTTTTCGTTTACTTTAAAGGATGCTGGTCTCGAAACTTGTTTTTGTGCTTTTGATTTTTCGGAAGTTTCATTTTTAGAATCCGTTTTTTCTGAAGTCTTCCCTGAAGATTTTGAAGCTCCTTTTTCCCCGGAAAGCTCTAAAATTGCGATTACTTCCCCAACGGGCACC
>PAZL01000018.1 GCA_002715485.1 Aequorivita sp.
AATCCGATATTCTGTACCAATCTTAAAAAATAGCTTACCCTTTCTTTCCTCTATTTGAGAATAGGAATACGTTGTGGCAAATAATATAAAGAGCAATATAGTTTTTTTCATAGGTAGGTATTTGTAGGTTATTTTCTATGAAACCAAACGTACATTTTATTTATGAAGTGGCTATACGTGGTAGTACATTGTTTTCACTTTTTTTCGCGGTATGCGAAAGGGGGGTTGGAAAGTGAGACGTGAGACGTGAGAAGTGAAAAGTGAGATGGTGGGGGTTTGTGGGGATGGGTATGATTTTTAAATGAGCACGCTTTACAAAAGCGCGCTAGGGGGATAGAAAAATTTGAAAACTTTGAGCCACTGTGCGGGCACACGTTGGAAACGTATGTTAGCTGGGGAGTTAATTAATATCTATAAAGGAGGTTTTTATGATCATAACTATTATATAGAGAATTGGAATTGCACTAAGCAAAATCCAGCCTATATTTTTTTTATAATTTTTGGCATTCTTTAATAAATTGATTGTATTGATTAAAGACCAAATCACACCGCCATAGAAAAGAAGTAAGGATATGTCGTGCCCATAATTGTAAACCCATGTTCCTCTGTATTGTTGAACAAATCTTCCCAATAAAAAACCGAAAACACATAGTAGGCAAATTAGTATTGCGTTTCTTTTTCCAGGGTTCAGATTTAGAAGGTATTGTTTCAAGGTTTATGGTTTGAGTTGGAAGGAGCGGGGCGGTCGTGGAGGCGAAGTTTTATTTATTTAAAAAAACCTCTATAATAAAACCAATGCAAATTAATAAGATGATACTTATTGCAACCCAAACATACACTTTATAAAGCTTCTTTTGATCGCGGAAATCATGATTTGAAATGGTTTCAGTGCTTGCGATTATATCGTTTTCAACAAGTAATTTATCTACTCTTTTGCGGTCTGTGTCTAATATAAAATATCTTATTCCTTCTGCTGTATTGGGCTGTTCGTTGATGTCTGAATAGAAAGGTATCTGTTTGCGGTTCATTAAATCTTCAAACTTAATTGTATCCTTTACCAAAACATAGAGTTTTAAATGGTCTTGATGTTTTATTTGGAAGTGGTCGTTCATTTAACGTTGATGTCGATAGTGTGAGAGGTATAGCACAAAAGCACGCTTTACAAAAGCGCGCTAGTGAGTAATCCACGGATAGTTAAAATTGATGTAAAAGATAAATATGAATATACTTATAAATAAAAAGCTAAGCATTATTCCCCATTTTATTACAAGCCTAATTCTAAAAACTCTGTATCCGATATTCATTCCCATAATTCCCATTAAAACGAAAAAGAACAGCGTAATATCATTAAAGTTTACAATATTAATTAAGTGAGCAATGTATTTAGCATAGAAAAATGAAACTCCGTAGAGTATATAAAAGGAATTCAGAATGATAATAAATATTCCTAAAATTTTATTCCAAAAGATACTATCAACTTTCAAAATTTTCTGTTTTACTCAAGGTTATTATTTATTTGTAAGGGTGGGACGCTCGCCGTAGCGGTTGGATTTTATATATAAAAAATCAACCCAAAAGATATTAAAATGTAAATGATAATATAAGAGCCATATAATTTGCGAGCGCTCTTTGATTCTTTGTTTGAATAATCCATAATTTCCTTTAATCTTTTTTTGTTAAGAAAAAGTATAGAATTAACAAGGAATATTAATGCCAGTATTATGATAAATATAGTTTTAAATGCCCCATTATAATTTGCTTCTGTAATAGGAAGAATTGTAATATATACTATCACTAGGTTCCACCCAAGAAATACGGAAATTCCAAAAATAGGTCCCCATTCATTATTATTCTCTTTATTGAAGAACTGGTTTAATCTGTAAAACAGATAGTAATAGGGATTCATTGTAACGATAATTTTTTATAGAAAAACATAATACCTTTATGTTACTATGTTAATGTTTTTTTTGTGGTCAATTTTCATTTTAATTTATGATGGTGTTACTAATTTCTAACGCTAAAACCTTTTAAATAATTAGCTTTAATTTTATTATTATGCTTTTCTATTTTTTTAATTAATTCCAAATATTCATGAATATCATAACTAAATTCAATTAAATTTTTATCAGTCTTGAATGGCATAACACCTACATATCGATAGAAGTTGCAATTCTGGAGGTGATATAAATAGTAAATTAATTCACCATCTAAAAATGGCATATATTTAAATATTCTGTTTATAAAGGTATTAATTTGAATTACACCATCTTCTCTTAATAATTCAGCAGTAGTTTTTTCAGATTTATCTAACTTTTTAGTTATATCTGCTTTTTTACATAAATCTCGAATAAATTCAATATCACTCGAATTAAATTTTGTCTGAGTTATTTCTACTCCTGCACTTAATAAAAGCCATTTTTTAATATTTTTCCCGTGTGAAATCATTGATTCAACTAAACCACAAACTATTGAGTATGCTTCTGTTTTTTGAGATTTTTCTGTACGTCGAACTACAATTATGTAAAATATATAACTAGCAATAAACGCGAAGCAAAGATTTGAAATTAAATTTTCTAAACTCTTCAAACGTTCGGTTTGAAAATATTCATCAAAAACGAATTTTAGTAGCAATATGGAGACAACGCAAATAATGAGAATTAAACTTAGAGCATGCTTATTTAAAAAAGATTTTTCATTATCCCGGACGTAAATTTTTGTGCTCGTTATTATTGGAATGGATGTAACATTAGTATCATATCTAATCTTAACAAAATCTTCCGCTTTCGACTGCTTTCGATTTTTACCATAAACGCCTGGTCCCCCTTTGAATAAATAAAGCACTTTTTCTTTATAAGATTTATCATCTATTCTCGGTGCTTTTTTCATTCAGTTATTTCTTTTTTTAAATTTAAAAAAATAAATTATGCATAATTATTTCACTCCACCCCATCAATCAAAACCCCCAACATTTCAATAGCAGCATCGCTAATGCGGGTGCCGGGGCCGTATACAGCCACTGCGCCGGCATCAAAAAGGTATTGGTAGTCCTGCGCAGGTATTACGCCGCCTACAATCACCATAATATCTTCACGGCCGTACTTTTTTAGGGCTTCTATAACTTGTGGCACCAAGGTTTTGTGCCCCGCGGCAAGGGAGGAAACGCCTAGTATGTGCACATCGTTTTCCACCGCCTGTTTGGCGGCTTCGGCAGGGGTTTGGAAGAGTGGGCCTATGTCCACATCAAAACCTACATCGGCATAGCCGGTGGCTACCACCTTAGCGCCACGGTCGTGTCCGTCCTGCCCCATTTTGGCAATCATAATACGGGGGCGGCGGCCTTCCAGCTCCGCAAACTTATCGGCCAATTGTCTTGCTTTTTCAAAACTTGGATCTTTTTTCATCTCTTTGCTATAAACGCCGCTAAAGGAGCGAATCTGTGCTTTGTACCTGCCAAATTCCTTTTCNATCGCNGAAGAAATTTCACCNAGGGTTGCCCTGTGGCGGGCAGCTTCTACGGCTAAAGCTANNAAATTTCCTTCACCTGTCTTTGCACATTCGGTAATTGCTGCCAATGCCTTCTCCACCTTTTGGGTATCGCGCGCTGCTTTTATTCGGTTTAAACGTTCAATCTGCGAGGTGCGGACTTTTTGGTTGTCCACATCCAGAATTTGTAGCGGGTCTTCCTTTTCGAGTCGGTATTTGTTAACGCCCACGATTATGTCCTGCCCGCTATCAATGCGTGCCTGCTTGCGTGCGGCGGCTTCCTCGATGCGCAGTTTGGGGATACCGGCCTCAATGGCTTTGGTCATGCCGCCGAGTTCTTCTACTTCNTCTATNAGTTCCCAGGCTTTGTTGGCNATTTCGTTGGTAAGACTTTCCACATAATAGCTGCCCGCCCAAGGATCCACGGTTTTGGTAATCTGGGTTTCGGTCTGAAGGAAAATCTGGGTGTTTCGTGCAATACGTGCGGAGAAATCGGTGGGCAGTGCGATGGCCTCATCCAAAGCATTTGTGTGCAATGATTGCGTTCCGCCGAAAACGGCTGCTGCGGCCTCAATGGCGGTTCGGGCTACATTGTTGAATGGATCTTGCTCGGTAAGGCTCCAACCGCTGGTTTGGCAGTGGGTTCTTAAGGCAAGTGATTTTTCGTCCTTAGGGTTGAACTGTTTTACAATCTTTGCCCACAGCATACGTGCGGCGCGCATTTTTGCGATTTCCATAAAGTGGTTCATCCCGATGGCCCAAAAGAAGGACAGTCGCGGGGCGAAAGTGTCTATATCCATTCCCGCTTTTATTCCAGTGCGGATGTATTCCAGGCCGTCTGCAAGGGTGTAGGCAAGTTCAATATCTGCCGTGGCGCCCGCTTCCTGCATATGGTAACCGGAAATGGAGATGCTATTGAACTTGGGCATATTCTTGGAAGTGAATTCAAAAATATCGCTGATAATTTTCATGGAAGGCGTGGGCGGATAAATGTAGGTGTTGCGCACCATGAATTCCTTTAGGATGTCATTCTGAATGGTACCCGTTAGGGCTTCGGGTGCTACGCCCTGCTCTTCGGCAGCGACAATGTAGAATGCCATAATGGGAAGCACGGCACCGTTCATCGTCATCGAAACGCTCATCTTGTCTAACGGAATTTGGTCGAAAAGGATTTTCATATCCTCTACGCTGTCTATGGCTACGCCAGCTTTGCCCACATCGCCTTCTACCCTTTCGTGGTCGCTATCATAACCGCGGTGCGTGGCAAGGTCGAATGCAACAGATAATCCTTTTTGGCCTGCGGCGAGATTTCTTCTATAGAAAGCATTGCTATCTTCTGCCGTTGAAAACCCAGCGTATTGACGGATGGTCCACGGACGGCGGACGTACATTGTGGAGTATGGTCCGCGTAGGTTTGGTGCAATTCCGGCTACAAAGTTTAGGTGATGGAGATTGGCAATATCTTCTTTGCTGTATTTCTCCTTAATATCGATTGTTTCGGCTGTTTGAAAAGTTGATGGTTTTTCTACAGTCCCTTCGGCCGAGCTCTGGGAACCACTAGTTAGACTAATATGTTGTAAATTTTTTCTGGCCATTATATTTCCAATTTTTCAATGAAAGGGTCAAAATAAACCCCCACTGGAGTGATGAGCTGAAAGGCTATCGTTTTACTATTTCGGGTAACAAAGTACAGGGCATTGTAATACTCAAAGTTCTTGGTTTCAGAAGCTATTTTGTAGACGCTCTTGAAAATACAGTTCTTGGGATAGCCCACATATTTTGCGGTAATTTTTTCATAGGAAGAACTTGCATCCAAAAGGTTTTCTGTCTGGGTACGCATCATTCCTAAAAATAACTGGGCGTCTCTTTTTGAAATTTCCATATAGGGAATGGCATAGACCAAACAAGTGGAGCCCGATTCTTCATCAAAATATATGTACAGCTCCCCGTCCAGATTTGCTTTTTGGTTAATGTTGTTTATCTGTGCATCGGCTTCTGCTTTGGGAAGTTTTGATTTTAGGGTTTGTTGATATTCTGCCATAGAATAGCGCTTAAAACTTAGCGGAAGAAAAACCCTTACCCCGTCTTCTTCCAGAAAATGATATTCGCCTTCCACTTTCACATCGCCTTCCGCAACTGACATCCAATCAACCACCTTTTGGCCAACTCCCATGCACGAAAAAACCGTAGAGGCCAAAAGAAGAAAAGCTATGTAAATGCTTAGTTTTTTAACCATACACATAAATGCTTCTTGTTGCCAAATAAATACCAAACCCGATCAACAAAATTGCACCTGCAAGAAACAGGTAACGGTAATATTTAGATTTGCTCAATTTTTTTAATCTAATCAAAATAGCGAGTCCTAGGATTGAAAAGATTATTCCCAATAAAATTTCAAGTTCTTCTGTCATAACTCAGTTTTTAGGCGTTCTTGTTCCTTGATTTCAGATAGTCTTCTTTCAACAATTGGTGGGATGAGGGTTTTTACTGGATTGTTTTTTACGAAGGGGAAAAGCTCCAGGTCGTCCTTCATTCGGTCGTTCTTGTTTGGGTGGTAGTTGGTACCCAGAAGTTTCAGTTCGCCGCTGTCAAAAAGTTGTTGTTCCTTTTCAGCGCTTTCCTTTATTTTCTTTTGGATAATGCCTTCCTTTAATTGTTGAAGGAAGCCTCCGCCCTTTTCTATTTCCTTAAAGCGTTGCAATGCTTTTTCAGCAAGTTCATCGGTCAAGCTTTCAATGTAATAGGTACCATCGGCGGGATTGCTAACGGTATCAAAATAACTTTCATGTTTAAGGATAAGCAGTTGGTTGCGGGAAATGCGTTCGCCAAACTCGTTGCTCTTGTGGTACAACGCATCGTACGGCAAATTGCAAACAGTGTCTGCCCCGCCAAGGATTGCGCTCATACATTCTGTGGTGCTACGCAATAGGTTTACGTTATAATCGTATAGCGTTTTATTGCGCTTGGATGGTGTGGCAAGGATGTGACAAGTTTGGTTTGTGCCATATTCCTTTGCCAAGGATGCATAAAGTTTTCGCAGGGCGCGGATTTTTGCTATTTCGAAGAAGTAGTTTGGGCCGGTGGCTAGGTGGAAGGTNATTTCGGCTTCGNTCANTGAGCTGTNACTATGCGAAGCCGAGGCGATGTGATTTAAATATTCATTGNCATGCGCAAGGGCATAAGCCAGTTGCTGTACGATGTTTGCACCTGCGTTTTGGTATAAGCAAGCATCTACAGAAAGGAAGTTTTCCGTCGAGTGCCTTTCAAGNAGATGGTCTAGAATTTCGTGGTCTCTCTTCAGATTATGAAACCAGTTGCCCGTGCGGGCCAAATTTCCTATTAAATCTATATTGTAAAAGACAGTTGCCTTTTTTTCTGAAAAGAATTTGATGAGTTTGCCATAAAAGGCTTCAGAAAGAAATGATAGGTTGAAATAAATGGAAGCCTGTTCAAATGGAAAATCCTTAAAAACGGTTTTGGGGTCAAAATCTTCAGCAGCTGTAAAAACAATGGCCTCTGCGCCTCTTTTTAAAGCATCCAGAGCAATATGGTTCGCTATCTTTTCATCATCTATAAATATTTTTTGGGCAATTTTCCAATTTTGTGGCTGGCCGGGAATGGGCTGAAAATCTTCCTTAAAATCGTCTTCGTGGTAAAAGGGTTTTACGTTAATGCCTTCGGGACTTTTCCAGACCAATGTATCGTTATAGTCTGCGCCTTTTAAATCGTATTGGATTTTCTGTTTCCATTGTTTGGCGGAAACTTCATCAAAATCTTCAAATAGAAATTTACTCATCGTTTTTCTTCTTTTTTGATGCTGTCTTCGTGTTCAATTATATAAATATCTTCGTTTTCTTTTTTCAGGTAATATTTTTCACGGGCAAATTTCTCCATCTCGTTACTGTCCTCCATCTTTTTGATAAAGGATTTATCTTGGTTTATTTCTTTTTGATAAAACTCTGCGTTTTCTTCCAAGGCATTGATATCGCTGTCCAATTCATTATGTATAAGATAGGAATTTGTATCGAAAAAAAGCATCCAGACAATAAAAAGAATCAGTATAAGCACATATTTATTGCTTATAAATCTAATCCATTTGTTCTTTTTGAGTTCCTTGAAATTCACGATTCGGTATAGCTTAGTTTTTGATGGATGATGCTTCTTATAACGTTTACTGCTACCGTATTGTATCTGTTGGTGGGTATAATGATGTCCGCAAATTCCTTGGTGGGCTCTATAAATTGCTGGTGCATCGGTTTCAGTGTGTTTTGGTATCGGTTAAGGACTTCTTCCAAATCACGGCCTCGGGTTGCAATGTCGCGTTTTAAACGACGAATTAAACGTTCGTCGCTATCTGCATGCACGAATATTTTTATATCGAACATTTCGCGTATGTCTGGATGCGCCAAGATTAAAATTCCCTCAACAATAATAACTTTTTTTGGAAAGGTAGTGATTGTTTCTCCAGTTCGGTTGTGCTCCACGAAGGAATATACAGGTTGCTCAAAAGAATTTCCCTCACGCAGCTCTTTGAGGTGGCTTACCAGTAAATCGAAATCGATAGCTTTGGGATGGTCAAAGTTTATTTTTGTACGTTCCTCAAACGAAAGATGGCTTGTGTCGTGATAATAGGAATCTTGTGAAATAACGCATACTTCATCAACAGGAAGCTCCTCCACAATTTGATCTACAACGGTTGTTTTTCCAGAGCCGGTGCCCCCGGCAATGCCAATAATGAGCATATCTTAAAGGTTTTTACAAAGGTAGTAAAAAAAGCCCCCTAACCCCCGAAGGGGAATTGATTTACTATCGCCGATTTATAATTCAATCAAATAATTTTTTGTGCTCTTTGTTCTTTGTTCTCTATTCTTTGTTCTTTATTCTTATTTTTGAAATCTTTAAATTTTAAATGAAATCTATATTACTACATCCTACCTACTTTCCCTCCATTGAGCAGATGGTGGCGGTTGCACAGACTGAAAAGGTTGTTTTTGAAGTTGAGGATAATTATCAAAAACAAACCTACCGCAATCGTACTTATATTGCGCACAGCAATGGTAGGCTTTTGCTAAACATTCCTATAAAACACACGGGGAAACGCAGAAAAACAAAAGATGTGATTGTTGAAAATGATTTTCCGTGGCAAGAACACCACTGGAGAAGCTTGCAAAGCGCTTACAGAACATCGCCTTTTTTTGAGTATTATGAAGATGATTTGGAGCCTTTGTTTACAGAACCCGTAGCAGGTTTAATGGAACACAATCTTAAAATATTTGATTTGCTTTGCGAGCTGTTGGGAATCGAGTTGGAGATTTCAAAAACTACTTCTTACGAAAAAAAACCAGAAATAATCGATCTCCGTATTTTGGTTGATGCCAAAAGAAAATCAACTTTCCAGCCTGAAACTTATACACAGGTACACCAAGCAAACCATCCATTTTTGCCCAATCTTTCCATTCTGGATTTGCTTTTTAATGAAGGACCAAATGCTTTAAATTATTTGGAAAATGCCCCTCTACCCGTCGGGCATTTCCCAAAAAGGGAGAATTCATCAGAGTAAAAACTCTCCTTTGGGGATTAGGATATCTCACCACCCCACCGTTGCGCGAACGGCATAATGGTCTGAAAAGGTTTTCTTCATGGTATCGAATGAAAGAATTTCAAGACTTTCTGAAGCAAAGATATAATCGATACGCATAGGGTATTTTTCAAACTTAAAAGTAGTGCCCAGCCCATTGCCTCGCTCACGGAAAGCATCTTGCATACCCTCTTTCAATTTTCGATAACTGTATGAAAAAGGTGTATTATTAAAATCACCGGAAAGAATGACGGGATATTTTGTTTTCGATTTATGCTCCAAAATAGCTTCCACCTGTTTTTGTTGCATTTCAAATGCGCGCGAAACTCTTTTGCGGAGTTTTTCATTATCGCTTTCCTGCAAGAAACTCACTCGCGGAATAATACCGAGCGATTGCAAGTGCACACTGTAGATGCGAATGGTATCCTTACCCTTTAAAACATCGGCGTAGAGGGTATTGTTATAGGTATCCTCAAAATTAAAAGCTCCTGTATTTGCGAGGGGGTATTTTGAAAAGATGGCGTGACCCAATTTTGCCTTTTCAGATTTGAAGTGAATATACTGATACGGATAGGCTGAAAAGTCAATATTGTTGGGCTTGTAATACTCCTGAACACAAACCACATCTGGCGATTCCTCAAAAAGCATTTCAGAAATTATTTTTGAAGCATCAGTGTTCGGTTTTTTTTCATAAGCGTTAAAGAGGCGCACATTATACGATAAAACACTGAGGGTATTGTTATATTGGGAAGCATCGCCTTCCGAAGAAACTTCATAAAATACATTAAAATAAAAGTAGGAAATCAAAAGCACAGTAAAGGATACAAAGAACCTACGCCGAAACTGTACTGCCCAATAAATTGCAAAAATGATGTTTACAATTATAAGGAGTGAAACTACCAAGCTTAGCAATGAAAGTGTGGGAAACGTACGGGGCGGTAAATATGGCAGGATGAAGGAAATCAACAACAAAAATGCTGCGAGCAAGTTGGCCCAATATATAATTTTGTTGAGAGATTTCCGCATGGGTTAGTCTTCTTTTCCGGCTTTGAATAAAAAGTCTTTTTCTTCTTTTGTAAGACTTTCGTAACCGCTTTTTCCTATTTTGTCCAAAATACTGTCCACCTTTTTTTGATTTTCAGATTTTTCGGTTTTGGATGTAGAACGCCGTGTAGCGGGTTGTGTTGTGCGATGTACTTTTTTAAACGGTTTTTTAGTGCGGGGCTTGAAAAGATTTGCTATCCAATCCATAAAGTTTTCAAACCACTTTCCAATATCATTTCCTTTAGCCAATTGGGTTGCATAAACGAAGCCAAAAACCGCTCCTCCCACGTGTGCCATCAATCCGCCAGCATTGCCTGAAGAGGGAATGCGAACCAAATCAAAAAGGAAAAGAAAAAGCGCAATGTGCCAAAGTTTAATATTAAAGGTAAAAAGCCTTATTTCAGTATTTGGGGTATAGGTTGCTATAAAGACCATAATGGCAGTTACCGCTCCCGAAGCACCGATTAGAAATCCGCGTTTCATTTCAAAAACAGGAAAGAAATTGTAAGACAACATAAACAACAATCCTCCCGCTGCGGCTCCAAGCAAATAAACGGTAAGCAACCTTTTACCGGTGAAAAGGTTTAACACAAACTGCCCAAACCAATACAGCCATAACATATTGAACAAAATATGGAAGAATCCAAAATGCAAAAACCCGTATGTAATTATTGACCAAGGACGAAATAAAAGTGTATTGAAATCATCACTAAGTACAAACCAACGCGATAAATATTGTGGGCTCATACTCAAGAAAAAAGAAGCCAGGTACACAACCAAAAACACAGCTACATTTATAACAATGAGCTTTGTCAAAATATTGGCTGTTTTATATTTATATGAAAGATTGGTAGCTGCCATAGTTAGTTCCAGCGATGGTTATCAAAACTATTCTTTTTCCAGTACCAGGCCATGATAAAGCCAAAGAGTGCTCCACCTATGTGTGCCCAATGCGCAATGCCTGTAGCAGTTCCTGTAATTCCGAACACCAAATCCAATAAAATAATTCCCGGAATAAAGTACTTGGCTTTTATGGGAATTGGTAGAAAAATGAGCATCAATTCAATATTGGGGAACATAATCCCAAAGGCTACCAAAATACCATAGATGGCACCCGAAGCCCCTAAAGCAACCCCGTTATAAGATTCTGCCATAGCCTGTATGCTGTCCATTGAAACAGTATCTAAAACCGCCCTGCTTCCTCCGTCTCGGCCAGAAAGGTAATTCATCACATCCGTTTCGCTCCAGCCACCTGCTATTAAAGAATCCATCACACTGTGGATTTGGAAATAATTCACCAACGTATGAATTGCCGCTGCGCCAAGTCCTGCAGAAAAGTAAAAGAAAAGGAACTTTTTTTGTCCCCAGCGCATTTCCAAAGGCGACCCAAAAGCCCAAAGCGCATACATATTAAAAAGTATGTGAAAAATAGACGAAGGATCGTGCATAAACATATGCGTGATAGGCTGCCAATATTGAAAGTTTGGGTTTTCAAAATAGTAAAGCGCGAACAATTTTATGGATAGATCTCCAATAATAAAGGATCCTATATAAAAGATCACGTTAAGTATTAATAGAAATTTTACGGTATCGGTTATTCTTCCCATTTACATAAATTTTTTATCGAGATCGCTCACATCCATTGTTGTAAAAACCAATTTATTTCTCGGGGAAACGGAAGGTTCCTTGCAAGCAAAAAGTTGATTTATCAAATGCTCACGTTCTTCCCTATTCAACGAAACCCCAGTTTTTATAGCCATACTGGCTGCCATGGATTTTGCCAACATATCGTTTTGGCTAAAACCACTATCGGGCACTTCTTCTTTAATATCCCGCACCAATTGGCTGAGCAAATTTACAACATGGCTTTCCAATATCAGCACTGGAATTCCGCTTATCTCAATCGTTTCATCTTTTATTTCTGAAAAGATAAATCCGGTGTGCTCCAATTGTTCTCGTACTTTTTCAATAATTTCAAGATCGGGTTTTGAAAAATGCAGTTGTAAGGGAAACAATAATTGCTGACTCACAGCTTCTTTTACAGTTATGTTTTTTAGCAATTCTTCATAAAGAATGCGTTGATGTGCAAGGTTTTGATGAATTATCATCATTCCGTTTTTCAGCGGACTCACTATGTACTTATTTTGAAGCTGAAAGGTTAGCTGTCCCGATTCTGTTTCGGTATTTTCAAAAAGACTACCCGTAACTTCTTCGCTTTCAAATTCAATATCTTCCAAATTGGAAACTGAAACAGCCTCGGTCTCATCTTTCAGTCCAACATATAATGACTCCCACGATGCAGACTGCTCCCTTTTGAAAGGAAAATTAATGTTACCCTGCTTGGTTTTTTCCTTAAAAGGATTAAAATCCCTATCTACTTCTATGGAAGGCGCAGTTGGTGACTTTTTGCTGTATTCATAAGGCGTATCAAAACCTTTGTCTCTTTCAAAATCAAGTACTGGCGCAATGTTGAATTGCCCTAAACTGTGTTTCACCGTAGCGCGAAGCATGGCATAAATAGAATGCTCGTCGTCAAATTTAATTTCGGTTTTTGTGGGATGGATGTTGATATCGATGGAATGCGGATCTACATCCAAAAAAAGAAAATAGCCCGGATGCACGTCATTTTTCATCAAACCCTCAAACGCAGCAGAAACAGCGTGGTGCAAATACGGACTTTTTATAAACCGGTCGTTTACAAAAAAGAACTGTTCTCCCCTACTTTTTTTTCCAAATTCAGGTTTTAGCACAAAACCTTCAATTTTTAAGATTTCGGTTTCCTCGCTTACGGGAACCAGTTTTTCGTTGGTTTTGCTGCCGAAAATATTTACAATCCGTTGCCGTGAATTTGAAGCGGGAAGATTAAAAACATCACTTCCATTGTGGAGCATTTGAAATGCAACATTTGGATGTGCCAAAGCCACACGGTGGAATTCGTCAATGATATGACGGGTTTCCACGGGATTGCTTTTCAGAAAATTTCTACGTGCGGGAATATTATAAAAAAGATTTTTTACAGAAATGGTCGTGCCCTTGGGAACCACCGCCGGATCCTGTGAGATTACCTTACTGCCTTCAATGGCTAGATGGGTTCCAATTTCAGAATCTTCTGTTTTGGTTTTCAACTCAACATGTGCAATTGCTGCAATTGAAGCAAGTGCTTCGCCCCGAAAACCTTTTGTGTGAAGATTAAAAAGGTCTTCAGCCGATTTTATTTTTGAAGTAGCATGGCGTTCAAAACTGAGCCGGGCATCGGTGACGCTCATCCCTATCCCATTATCAGTTACCTGTACGAGGGTTTTTCCGGCGTCTTTTATTACCAGTGTAATTGAAGTTGCTTTGGCGTCAATAGCATTTTCAAGTAATTCCTTTACTACCGAGGCTGGTCGTTGAACAACTTCACCAGCTGCAATCTGGTTTGCAACGTGATCCGGTAATAACTGAATAATGTCTGCCATTAAAATTTATGCGTAGAAAATAGATAAATCAAATTCAATAATAAATAGGAAAAGTAGGATAAGAATTGCTATTATTACAATAAGTCTACGGTTTGCGTTTCTGTCAGAAGATTGACGCAAATCTGCCCAAGCGGTTTTGAATTTTCCCTTTAAGCCTTTGTTATCGCCAACTGTAGTGCGAAATTCATCAAATTTATGACCCATCGAAAATGGGCTGCCTTCTCCGTCAAATTCGTAATGACGTGGTTTGTAGCTGTACTTTTTGTTTTTTCTCTTACCTATTAGTCCCATAATTGTCGTGCTTCAAAGTTACTGAAAATAGTGTGTTTTCTAAAGTAATTGTGAATAGGTTTTAAACAATTATGATGCCGAAGTCATCCCCCAGCCCCTCCAAGGGAGGGGAGCAAATATGATATACATTTATCTCTAAATAATTTTGTGCGTAAAATCCCTCTCTTTGGGAAGGATTTAGGGTGTGACTAAAATCGTGAGTCTTTCCGAAGTTGCGCCATTTTAATCGCTGCAATCGCAGCCTCAGTACCTTTGTTGCCGTGTTTTCCACCGCTGCGGTCTATAGCCTGCTGCATATTGTTATCGGTAAGTACGCAGAAAATGACGGGAATATTACCTTGCACGTTTAAGTCTTTTATTCCTTGCGCAACAGCTTCGCAAACATAGTCAAAGTGTTTTGTTTCGCCTTGGATTACGCTTCCTATTGCAATTACGGCATCCAGCATATCGTAGCTTTGTGTCATTTGTTTACAACCGTAAATAAGTTCAAAACTGCCGGGAACATTCCAACGCACAATATTTTCATTGATGGCACCGCAATCTTTTAGAGCATCAAAAGCACCTTGGAACATGCCTTCAGTTATATCGTGGTTCCATTCTGAAACAACAATCCCAAACCGAAAGTCCTTCGCGTTTGGGATTGTTGTTTTATCGTAAGCCGATAAATTTGTATTTGCTGTAGCCATTTATTTATTCATTGCTTCCGCGCGGCCTGTATAGATTTCAGCCTTTGTAGCTTCAGTAGATTTTGGATACTCGTCTGCTATTGTTTTGAAATGCGCCAACGCTTTGTCATTTTGGTTCAAAGCCATTGCTGCAATACCCGCTTTCAATAGAAAACGCGGTGTTGTAAAATCATTGGTTCGCATTGTAGCCGCTTCTTCATAATATTTCAACGCATCTTCATTTTGACCCAATTGTACGAAAGCATCGCCAATTGCGCCTTTTGCCAAAGGTGCCAAAACATCGTCATCGCTGCTGAATTTATCCAACTGTGCAATCGCTTCCTGATATTTGTTGGTATTCAAGTAAGCCATTCCAGCATAGTAATGTGCAAGGTTGGCTGCGTTTGTACCGCCATAGTTTTCAATAATGTCCAAGAAACCGTATTTGCCTTCACCACCTTGTAAGGAAAGATTGTAAAGTGAATCTTTTGCCGGTGCTGTCAACGCCTGTTCCCAATAGCTCTGCGCTTGGAACATTTCGTTCATTGCCTCTGTTTCTTTTGGGGTTTTAATATATTGATCGTATGCAAAATACCCCAACACGAGAACTGCCACAACGATGATAAAGCCCAAAATTCCCTTTTGGTTTTTTTCAACCCAAGCTTCCGTTTTTGATGCGCCCTCGTCAAGCGTGTTAAATACTTCTGCTGTTGTGCTGTTTTCTTCAAGCTGCGTTTCTTTTTCAGCTTTTGTAGTTGGTTTGCCTCCGCGTTTCTTGTACGTTGCCATATTGTTACTTCTAATTATTAAGATTCCCGCCTTCGCGGGAATGGCGCAAAAATAAAATTTTTAATGGAATTTGAAAGGATAAATATTTCTTATTTTTTAATAATTTGCAGAACGGCTATTTGCCGCCTTTCAACTGTCTATACTGAAAAAAATCAGAAGTATTAAACCTTTTTTAAATTGAAGTAAGACAAAAGGACTCTAGACGTAGGACAAAATCCTGCCAAACCTCGTATTTTTACAACTTTTTAGAACGCCGTCTGAATTAAATTCCAAAACATCAGTCTTTTGTCTTATGTCTAAAAGTCTAAAGTCTATTTTTACATGATTTTACAAAAACTCTCTTTACTCAACTATAAAAACTTTGAAGCTGAAAACTTCGAATTTGACCCAAAAATAAATTGTTTTGTGGGAAATAACGGAGTGGGAAAGACCAATGTGCTGGATGCAATCTACCATCTTTCCTTCGGAAAAAGTTACTTTAACCCAATTACAACCCAAAACATTAAACATGGCGAGGAGTTTTTTGTGGTGGAAGGTTTTTATGAAAGAAAGGAGACGCCCGAAAAAATTGTAGTCAGCGCAAAAAAAGGACAGAAAAAAATTATAAAACGAAACGGTAAAACCTATGATAAATTCAGTGAACACATAGGTTTTTTGCCGTTGGTTATTATTTCACCGGCAGATCGGGACTTGATAATTGAAGGCAGCGATACGCGCCGAAAATTTATTGACGGAGTAATTTCGCAACGCGATTCAGATTACCTAAATACCTTGATTAAATATAACAAAGTCCTTGCGCAGCGGAATTCATTGTTGAAATATTTTGCAGCAAACAATACGTTTAGCCAAGACACGGTTGATATTTATAATGAACAGCTTCACAATTTCGGAACTTCAATATTTGGAAAGCGAACCGCTTTTTTGGAAGAGTTTCTGCCGATATTTTTAAATCGTTACAAAAGTATCAGCAGTGGGGACGAAAGCATCAATTTGGTTTATGAAAGCCAGTTACAGGAAAATGACCTGTTAACACTGCTTCAAAAGAATATTACAAAAGATAAAATTACACAATACACCAACTTCGGAATACACAAAGACGACTTAGTTTTTGAGATTGATGGTCATCCAATCAAGAAATTTGGCTCTCAAGGACAACAAAAATCGTATCTTATAGCTTTAAAATTGGCGCAGTTCGATTTCATAAAAAATCATTCAAAAACGAACCCGATTTTGCTGTTGGATGATATTTTTGATAAATTGGACGAAACACGGGTAGAACATTTGATTACCCTGGTTGACAATGAAAATTTCGGACAGCTTTTTATTAGTGACACTCACGCCGAACGTACTGAAGAAGTGATTAAAAAAGTACATCAGACTTATAAAATGTTTCCTTTATGAAAACTACACTTTATACTTTATTTTCAGTGTTAATTTTAATTGGTTGCGAAAAACCCAATCCAGAGAACCAAAAACAAAATCTCAACGGGTACTGGGAAATAAAAACCGTGAAAATGCCAGATGGCAAAAAAAAGGATTTTGACATAAATAACATAGTTGATCATATTGAAGTGAAAGGAGACAGCGGCTCTAGAACCAAAGTTTCGCCAAAATTTGATGGTACTTTTAGAACAAATGGCATTTCAGAAAATTTCACGTTAAAAATTGAAGAAGATAGCTTGCGATTGTACTATGAAACTCCCTTTGATGAGTGGAAGGAAACGGTTATTGAAGCTAAAGACAGTACGTTGATAGTAAAGAACAGAGACAATAAAATTTACACCTATTCAAAATTTAAAAAATTTGATTTACCAAAGCCCACAACCGACAATTGATAACCCACAACAGATAAGATGGCAAAACGACACGCAGAAAACATATCAATAGGTGATGCTTTAAAAGAGTTTATAGATGCCAACCGATTGGAAAAGGGATTGGATAAAGTAAACGCTAAAGAGGCGTGGGATTCGGTAATGGGAAATGCCATTACAAAATACACCACAGATATAAAACTGGATCGCGATACACTTTACGTGCAACTCTCGTCTTCGGTCTTACGGGAAGAATTGAGTTACGGAAAGGAAAAAATAATCAAATTGCTCAATGAAGAATTAGGCAAGGAATTGATTAAAAAATTGATTTTGAGATAAATAGACGCTTATTTTTGAATAATAATACTTTTGATAATAAACTTTAAGGGCAAATGATATTAAAAAAATTATTACTTATTACAATTGTGTTATGTTCAACAATTGGGTTTTCACAGGAAATTTGGGGATACCTGCCCATTGAAATCTCAAACGACTTTCCCGGACATGGTGCCATTTGCCCAATTGATGAAAATGTTGTTCACGTTGTTTCAGATGGTGGTTTTTTTTATAAAACCGATGATGGCGGCGAAACTTGGACTACTTTTAATAGTGGTGTAAATGTCTTCTTTCTCGATTTGGATTTTGACGGAGCACAAAACGGATATGCGGTTGGCAGCGAGGGTGAAATTTTAAAAACCGATAATGCCGGACAAACGTGGACAGCACTTTTATCAGGAACTACGGAAGCTCTTGTTTCAGTTGCCGTTAATGCCGAAAATAGCATTTGGGCAGTGGGAAATAACGGCATTATTTTACATTCTACCAATGGTGGAAATTCTTGGACGTCAAATACCTTATTGACTACTGAAAACTTGAACGATATCAAGTTCAAAAATGAAAACATCGGGTATATCGCTGGTGACAATGGGGTTTTATTTTATACTGAAAATGGCGGAATTGATTGGGAAGCATTACAAATACCTTCAACAAATGACTTGTTCTCAATTTCATTAACTGGAGATTTTATTTATTTAATAGCTGGCGATGGTGAAAGCTTTGATAGTGAATTCGGTTTTTCTGGAAATTTTCTTTTTAAATCCGATAATAATTCAGATTGGATTTTTCACGATTTGACTCCTTCGGAACATGGACCCGCTGATATATCTTTTATT
>PAZL01000019.1 GCA_002715485.1 Aequorivita sp.
ACCGTTAATCCAGAAAGGATATCGTTTTTTGGGTTTTGGGTGAAAGACAATAGATATTTTGCAAGCATTTCTTTTTTTTAAGGCGGCAAATATAAGGCTTTCTATTTTAGGGATAAAAATCAAGAAATCTAATCAATAGAGTCTTACTGATTTTTTTGTGCCTTCACCTCCTTAAAAATTTTCCAAGACCGAAACTTCAAAATTGCAGTCGCACACAGCAATCCCGAAAGCATTGCGCCTGCAACACCTACCAAAGTTATGTCTTGTCCAGCTAAAAACAAACCTTTGATTTTTGTTTTAGGCCTTAAAAAAGGCAGTGTAAATCGCTCAGGAGTATGTGCCAAACCGTAGATTTCGCCACTTTTATAATTGGTGAAGTTTTCTGTGGAAAGTGGGGTTGAGACTTCGGAAGCTACAACGGTTCCTTCTATTTGCGGAAAAAACCTGTAGAGAACTTTTAGCATCTCTTTTTCAAAATTCTTTTTTATTTGAAGATACTCATCGCCACGTTTCATCCACTTTGAATCTTTATACCCATCAAACCACTCCATATTTCCAACTGAAATGGCCTGTATAGTTGCCGTACCGGGATTTTTGGTTTCCCAATTTGGGTCTTTTGCCGAAGGGAAGGAAATGTAGGCAAAATTTTCGGGAGCATTTTCCAATGTAGCTTCTTCAAAAATTGAATCGATGCCGTCATGTTTATAATACCACAGGTTGTGCTTTGGAAGATTTAAGGCTTCGCTGGATTTGTTCAAACCGAGATACAAACAGATATGTGCACTTGCAGGCTGCACATTTTTTAAATTGAAATCACAAAAATTTTTATCGGCTTCTGAGAGTAAAAAGTTAAAGGTATTATTCACGCCCACATTGCTTATCACACTTTTGCAGGGAATAAATTTTTCGCCAATTTGAATTCCTTGAACGCAATTATTTTTTGTAACGATTTTGGTAACATCTGCATTTATAAAAACTTTCCCTCCGTGTGCAGTAAAGACCTCCAGTGTTTTTTCACAAATTTGGTCAGCGCCGCCAATAGGGTAGTAGCCACCTTCCAAAAAATGCCCTATGACCATGGCATGTGCGGCAAAACTGCTTTTCTTGGGTGAAAGTCCGTAATTGCCGCACTGTGCGCAGAGAACCATTATGAGTTGTTGATTGTTGGTTATTTCGTTTAAAACTTCCCAAGTAGTCTTCTGTGAAAACTTTGAATATCTTTTTTTGAATATCCAACCAACTGATTTGCTAAACCAAGGCTCAAAGATTTTTTCAAAGAAAAATGCACTGCCGCGTTTATTGGTTTGTTCAATCAAGGAAAGGTATCTATCAATTGCTTTTTCTTCCTTGGGAAAGTAAGTGATAAATTGTTTTTTGAAATTTTCCTTTCCAGCTTTAAAAAGATACTCCTTGCCTTCAATATTTGCGACATCATATACTTCGCCCATGGATTCCCACTCCAATTTTCCATCTGTCAAAAAGTCGAAAAAACCCTTTAGAGAAGAATCTTTCGCCATATTGCCCACATAGTGCACACCCACATCCCACTGAAACCCATCCTTACGCTTAAAGCTGTGTGTGAAACCACCTGGTACGTAATGCCGCTCAAAGATTGCAACTCTTTTACCTACTTTTGCGAGCCAGGTCGCAACGGTGAGGCCGCCCATTCCACTGCCAATTACAATATGGTCCAACCCCGAAAAATCCAGATTTGGTTTGTAGGGTCGGTATAGTTTGTTTACCATGAAAGTTGTTGGGAAAAAGTTTTATTTCTGAAAAATAAGCAAAGTATTTGAGCTTTTGAAATAAAAAAACCGGCAGCGATTGTTACCGTGCCGGTTATATTTATAAAAGTTTGAAATTTATATATCATCAAATTCAATATCGGTGAAGTTGCTGGTGTCCTGTTGTCCGTTTTCTGAAGCTTTTTCCGCAGCAGCGGTTACTTCATCGGTTTCTTTTTTATAATCTTTTTGGTGACGTTCGCTTATTACTTCCTCACCTTTTTCATCGATTACGTAGTTTATCATTTCTTCAAGGTTATCTTTAAACTCGTTGAAATCTTCTTTGTAAAGATAAATCTTGTGTTTTTTGTAATGGTAGGAACCATCGTCATTTGTAAATTTTTTGCTTTCCGTAATGGTAAGGTAAAAATCTCCTGCCTTTGTGGACCTTACGTCAAAAAAATAGGTGCGTCTTCCGGCGCGCATTACTTTTGAAAAAATCTCTTCTTGCTCCATCGTATAGTGGTCACTCATAATTTCTGTTTTTTGCTAACGTTTTGCCAAAAATCCAAAAAAAAAACCAAATCAGCCAAAGTAAAATTTACATTTCTTTTTCTAAAAGTTGTTTTGCGTAAAGTTCCTTGTAATAGCCTTCACTATTAACCAAATTATTGTGTGTGCCTTGTTGTATGATTTTTCCGTCTTCTAGGACAATAATTTTGTTGGCATTTTTTACAGAAGATATTCTATGGCTCACCATGATAGTGGTTTTATTTTCTGAAATTTTAAGCAGATTTTGAAGTATTTGCTCTTCTGTTTCGGTATCTACCGCAGAGAGGCAATCGTCAAAAAGAAGTATTTGTGGGTCTTTAATAATGGCACGGGCAATGGAAACACGCTGCTTTTGTCCGCCGCTCAAAGTAATTCCGCGTTCACCCAATACAGTGTCATAGCCTTTTGTAAAACCAATTATGTTTTTGTGCACGGCGGCATTTTTTGCGGCTTCAACTACTTCTTCTTCGGAAGCATTTTCTTTTCCAAAGCGGATATTGTTCTGAATTGTATCGCTGAAAAGAAAAGCATCTTGAGGAACATAGCCAATGCTATCGCGCAAATCTTCCAGGTTTAAGTGGCGGATTGATGTATTGTCAATTTTCAGCATACCTTCTTCCACATCGTAAAGCCTTCCAATCAATTCAAGAATGGTAGATTTTCCGGAACCTGTATTACCAACAATCGCTAGGGTTTCCCCAGGTTTTACTGTAAAAGAAATATCCTTTAAAGCGGTAATTCCAGTGTCGGGATATGTAAATGATAAATGGTTAAATTCAATATTTCCTGCTACTGGAGTACTTTCTTCAACTAAATTTTCAATGGAAGGCTCTGTTTCCAAAAATTCATTGATTCGTTTTTGTGATGCCTCTGCCTGTTGCACCATTGACGTTACCCAACCCACAACTGCAACGGGCCAAGTGAGCATATTCACATAAATTAAAAATTCAACAATGGTTCCAAATTCCGCAATCTGACCGTTTATGTACCGAGTTCCGCCAATATATATTACGAGGATATTGCTAATGCCTATTAACAATATCATTAAGGGAAAAAATAGTGCTTGAACCTTTGCCAAATCTATGTTTTTTACTTTGCTTCCTTCGGCAAGTTCTTCAAAATTGGTGTTGGTGCGCGGTTCAATTCCGTAAGCTTTTATTACAGCAATGCCACTAAAACTTTCCTGGGTAAAGGTGGTGAGTTTTGAAAGATACTGCTGAACAATGGTTGTGCGTTGATTAATAAGCACGCTCAATCTATATATTGCAAGCGAAAGTACAGGTAGTGGTGCAATGGCATATAAAGTTAAGATGGGAGCCTGATAAAACATATAACTAATAACAACCACAAACAAAGTCAATGTTGTAATACTGTACATAAGTGCTGGGCCAACATACATGCGTACTTTAGAAACATCTTCGCTTATGCGGTTCATTAAATCACCTGTTCGGTTTTGTTTATAAAAGCCCAAAGAGAGTTTTTCATAATGTTGAAAAACCTCGTTCTTCAGATCATATTCCACATAACGGGATACCACAATGAAGGTCTGGCGCATCATAAAAGTGAAAAGTGCAGAGAGTAGGGCGGCGCCCAAAAGCAGCAGAATATTTATAAGCAATTCGTGTTTTACAATTCCAATATCCGTAATTTCACCGTTTATATACTGCTTTACCGCCGTTAATGAATCGCCTACTTTCATTGGTATTACAAGCTTGAAAACAGTTGCGATAATGGTAATGAAAACACCTAAAAGCAGGCGCCCCTTATATTTCAGAAAATATTTGTTGAGATACTTTAATTCTTTCATTTATACTCTAATTAGCAACACGCTAACATTTTTAAAATTCTTAAATTAACAACCATTGCTTTGTGGAATTGACAACAATAAGCTACTTTTGCACCGCCTTTTTAAAGGATGAATAAAATAATTAAAAAAGCTATGGTAACTGAAGTAATTAAAACAAGTGAACTTCACAAAATTGACCCGGTTTTCGGGCAAATGTCCTTTGACAATCACGAGCAAATCGTTTTTTGCAATGACAAAGATACTGGATTAAAAGCAATAATTGGCATTCATAATACCATTTTGGGACCTGCTTTGGGCGGTACCAGAATGTGGAACTATACCAGCGAGTGGGAAGCATTGAACGATGTACTTCGTCTTTCACGTGGAATGACGTATAAGAGTGCAATCACGGGATTAAACCTTGGCGGTGGAAAAGCAGTTTTGATAGGTGATGCCAAAACCCAAAAGACTCCAGAATTAATGCTGAAGTTCGGTGAATTTGTACATTCACTTGGCGGAAAATATATTACTGCCGAAGACGTGGGTATGGCAACTTCCGATATGGACTTGGTTCGTACTGTTACTCCTTACGTTACCGGAATTTCTGAATCAAAAGGTGGCGCGGGCAATCCTTCACCGGTTACTGCATATGGTGTCTTTATGGGAATGAAAGCTGCGGCAAAATATAAATTTGGAAGCGATATACTGGAAGATAAGGTTATATATGTTCAGGGAATCGGAAACGTAGGTGAAGCCTTAGTAGAAAACTTGAGCAATGAAGGGGCTAAAGTATATATTGCAGATATTAACCAGGATCGTTTGGAAGAAGTTCGCGACAAATACAGCGTGAATATTTATGGCGGAGACAACATTTATGCAGAAGAAATGGATATCTATGCGCCTTGTGCATTAGGAGCTACAATTAATGATTTTACCATAAACCAATTAAATACAAAAATTATTGCAGGTGCTGCAAACAATCAATTGGCTGAAGAGCAAAAGCACGGTAAGATGCTCCGTGAAAAAGGAATTGTGTATGCACCAGATTTCTTGATAAATGCCGGTGGAATTATAAACGTGTATGCCGAACTAGAAAATTATGACCGAAAGGAAATAATGCGCAAGACCGAAAATATTTATAACACCACCATTGAAATTTTGAAAAAAGCTGATGCAGATAATATTACAACGCATCAGGCGGCATTCAACATAGCCCAAGCTAGAATTGATGCAAGAAAAAACGAAAAATAGGTTTCGATTTTTTTAAAATACTATCTTTGCAGCGCACAAGAACATTCTTGTGCGTTGTTTCTTTAAAACAGTTCTTTCAAAAAATATGCTTACAAGAAGACATATACGAGTAAAAGTTTTGCAGTCCGTTTACGCCTATAACCAGCGTGAAAATCCAGATATAGATTCACAGGAAAAGTTTCTGTTGCACAGCATAGACCAAATGCAGGATCTTTATTTATTATTATTACAGTTACTTGTTTCACTTCAGGAGCAGGCAGACAGCTTTCTTAACCGTTCGCAAAAAAAGCATCTTGCAACCACACTTGAAAAGAACCCCAGCCGCACTTTTGTTGACAATAAGCTTTTAAAGGTAATTGCTGAAAATGCAACTTTTTCTAATATTATTGAAAAGAAAAAACTCAATTACTGGAAATTGGACAGCGAGTATGTTTCAATTATTTTTAACGAGCTGCGCCAATTGGAATGGTACCATGATTACCTTTCAAAAAAAGAAACTACTTACAAAGAAGATAGAGATTTCATAATTAAGGTTTTCAAGGAATTAGTGGCGCCTAATGACAAGCTTTACGAATATTTGGAAGACAAAAGATTGACGTGGGTAGATGATTTTCCCATTGTGAATACGGCAATTGTAAAGATGCTCAATAAACTTTCAGAAAAAAATGCCTCCTCCCTTTTAGTTCCCAATCTTTACAAAAACGATGAGGACCGTGAATATGCGTTGCAGCTTTTTAGAAAAGTGATTTTGAACGAAGACAAGCTGAATGCCCAGATTGAGGGAAAAACACCAAACTGGGACCAAGAACGAATCGCCGATGTAGATTTGATAATTCTTAAAATGGGCATTGCTGAATTTCTGTATTTCCCATCTATCCCCGTAAGGGCCACAATCAATGAATACTTAGAAGTTTCCAAAGAATATTCAACGCCTAAAAGCAGCATTTTTGTAAACGGGATTCTGGATAAAATTGTGAAGGAATTTGAAGAAAATGGCAAACTCAATAAAATTGGACGCGGACTTCAATAAGAGTAAAAAAATCCCTATTTTTGGCGTGCTAAAAACATAAAAAATAACAATTATCATGAAAAAATCAGTATTATTAGTAGCAATACTATCTGTTTTCGCTTTTTCTTCTTGCAAGGATAATGCAGCAGATAAAGTAAATGAAGAAAATGTTGCAACAGCAGAGGCGCGTGATGCAGAATCTGGCAAATTTCCAGTAATCACTTTTGAAGAAAGTCAGTATGATTTTGGAACTATTGACCAAGGTACTCCTGTAGAGCACGTTTTTAAATTTAAGAACACTGGTGAGGCTCCTTTAATGATCGTAAATGCAAAAAGTAGCTGTGGTTGTACTGTTCCCGAGTATACTAAAGATCCAGTTGCGCCAGGTGATTCAGGTGAGCTTTTGGTAAAATTTAATGGTAGCGGTCAAAACCAAGTGAGCAAAACAGTTACACTTACTACAAACACAAAAGCAGGTACAGAAACTTTAACTATCAAAGCTTTTGTAAACCCTAAAGCCGGTGCTGCAAAAGCTCCAGTTAAAACTCCAACTTCCTAATTTCACACTTTAGGAATAAATAATTGCTATGGAACAAATACAAAGTTTTTTACCAATAATATTATTGTTTTTGGTGATGTACCTTTTTTTGATACGTCCCCAAATGAAAAAAGCCAAACAGGAAAAGCAGTTTGCCGCCCAACTAAAAAAAGGCGATAAAGTTATTACCACTGGCGGAATTCACGGAAGAGTACTAGAGCTTAATGATGATGGAACCTGCGTTATTGAATGCGGTGCCGGAAAAATAAAGTTTGAAAGAGCTGCTATTTCTATGGAAAGAACAGCAAAACTAAATGCTCCCGTAAAAGAAAAGAAATAGTAAATTGTTCCTTTTTAAATAAAAACTCCCTCACGCTATTTTTAAATAGCTGAGGGAGTTTCTTTTTGGTGTAATTGAGTAAAATTACTCCTCTTCTTTTTTAAACCTTGAGATATCCTCTGCGGTAATTTTAGCAATATTCACAATTACTTCTACAGCCTTTTGCATACTTTCAACAGGTACATATTCATATCTGCCGTGAAAATTATGTCCTCCTGCAAAAATATTTGGGCAAGGAAGCCCCATAAAGCTTAACTGTGAACCGTCAGTTCCGCCGCGAATTGGTTTAATGATGGGCTCAATACCCGCTTGCTCCATGGCTTGTTTTGCAATTTTTACAATGTGCATAACAGGCTCAATCTTTTCACGCATATTGAAATATTGGTCTTTAATTTCAACTGTCACCACCTCCATTTCAAATTGTTCGTTTAGATCATCAGCAAGTTTCTGAATCATTTCTTTTCTGGCTTCAAAATGCTTTTTGTCGTGATCTCGAATAATATACTGTATTTTGGTTTCATCAACACTTCCTTTTATACCGTGCAGATGGAAAAAACCTTCACGTCCTTCGGTATGTTCTGGAGTTTCAAGTCTTGGTAAAGAATTTATGTAGTCGGTAGCTATGTACATACTGTTTACCATTTTTCCTTTTGCGTAACCTGGATGCACAATTTTTCCTTTTACGGTAACTACCGCTCCTGCAGCGTTGAAGTTTTCATATTCCAGCTCGCCTACTTGGCTTCCGTCCATTGTATAGGCCCAATCGGCTCCGAATTTTTTGACATCAAATTTATGAGCGCCACGTCCAATTTCTTCATCGGGGGTAAACCCAACACGAATTTTCCCATGCTTAATCTCGGGATGGTTGATGAGATATTCCATTGCGGAAACAATCTCTGTGATACCCGCTTTATCATCTGCTCCCAAAAGCGTTGTACCATCGGTCGTAATTAATGTTTGACCTTTGTAAAGCAGCAAATCCTCAAAGTAATCTGGAGAAAGCACGATGTCCTTTTCTTTATTAAGAACAATATCTTTCCCGTTGTAATTTTCGACAATCTGCGGTTTGACGTTAGCGCCTGTAAAATCTGGCGAAGTATCAAAATGTGAAACAAACCCGATTACAGGAACTGGATGCGAAACGTTTGAAGGCAAAGTGGCCATTATGTAGGCGTTTTCATCAATGGAAACGTCCTCCATCCCTATTTTTTTGAGCTCTTCAGCTAGTTTATTGGCGAGATCCCATTGTTTTTTGGTGCTTGGGGTGGTGTCGCTGTTTGGATCGCTTTCGGTATCTACGGTCACGTAGCTTTTGAACCGATCAATAATGTGTTGTTTTTCAATCATGGCTTTTCATTTACACTGCAAAATAAAGCATATTCAAAATAACAAATACATAGATTAGTGTATTTTTGTACCACATTTTTCAACCATGTACAAAACCATCATTCGTCCATTGTTTTTCAGTTTCGATCCTGAGAAAATTCACTATTTCACTTTTTCCTTGATTCGGTTTTTTCATAAAATTGGATTCGGAAGTATTTTCAGAAGTATTTATAAAGTAGAAAGCCCAAAACTGGAACGCGAACTTTTTGGACTGAAATTTTCAAACCCGGTGGGACTTGCCGCAGGTTTTGATAAAGATGCCAAGCTTTATAAAGAACTTTCAAATTTTGGTTTTGGTTTTATTGAAATAGGCACCGTTACCCCAAAGCCGCAACCCGGGAACGAGAAACCGCGCTTGTTTCGGTTAAAAGAAGATGCTGCAATTATAAACCGAATGGGTTTTAACAATGGCGGGGTGGAAGAAGCCGTTGAAAGGTTAAAGGGAAATGATAAGGTCTTAATTGGCGGAAACATTGGTAAAAACAAAACCACTCCCAACGAAGAAGCGGTAAACGATTATATAATCTGTTTTGAAGCGCTTTTTGACTACGTGGATTACTTTGTAGTAAATGTTAGCTCACCCAATACCCCAAACCTGCGCGCACTGCAGGAAAAAAAGCCATTGACCGATTTGCTGCAAACGCTTCAGGACAGAAATAATTTAAAAGAAAAACGGAAACCTATCCTTCTGAAGATAGCTCCCGATTTGACCGAGGAGCAACTTTTAGATATTATTGAAATTGTTGAAACCACGAAAATTGATGGTGTTATCGCCACAAATACAACAATTTCCCGCGAAGGAATTTCTTCTGAAAATAAAAAAGAATTGGGTGGCCTAAGCGGAAAACCTTTAGCCAAGCGAGCGACGGAAGTAATCCGTTTTCTTTCTGAAAAGAGCAACAAAGCATTCCCTATCATTGGTGTGGGGGGGATCCATTCTGCAAATGATGCTTTGGAAAAATTGGAAGCCGGGGCAAGTCTTGTGCAACTTTACACGGGGTTTATCTATGAAGGTCCAGGTTTGATAAAGCAAATAAACAAAGCGATAATAAAAAGGACATAGGACGGTAAGACATATGACCTAGGAAAACTTTTAGAACATTATGATGAAATTAAGTAAATATTCTGATTTGAATACTCCACGAGTCTTAAATCTTACATCTTATAGCGCAGCGGTCTTACGTTTCTTTTATGATTGAAACCTTAATTTCATTTTCCATCGCAACGCTTGCCTTGGCTATTTCTCCGGGTCCGGATAATATTTATGTACTTACGCAATCGTTGGTTAATGGGACTAAAAGCGGTATTGCTACAACTGCGGGATTGATTAGTGGCTGTATCGTTCACACTACACTTTTGGCTTTTGGAATCTCGGCAATTATAACCGCTTCCGAAGAAATTTTCTATGGAATAAAAGTTTTAGGAGCTTTCTATTTGCTGTATTTGGCTTACAGAGTTTATAATAGTGATGAGCATATTTCGTTGACTGAAAATGCTCCGCAAAAATCATACTCGCAACTTTTTAAAACCGGTGTTATCATGAATTTGGTAAATCCTAAAGTGATGATTTTCTTTTTGGCCTTTTTTCCAGGTTTTCTGTGGAATGAAGGTGGAAACACAGTAATTCAGTTTTATATTTTGGGAATTACTTTTATGATTATTTCCTTTATAACTTTTAGCGCAATTGCAATGGCTGCTGGGAAAATTTCAAAATTACTTTTAGAGTGGAAAAATATGGGAATAGTTTTGAAATGGCTCCAAATTATTGTTTTTATAGGAATTGCTGTTTTTATATTATTACCGTAAAGCTTAATCCTTTTTTAAAATTGAAAGATTCCTGCCTTCGCAGGAATTGCTATCTTTGAAGCAATGCAGCAAGTAAAAATTATAGAATGTCCGCGCGATGCCATGCAAGGCATCAAAGACTGGATTCCTACCAAGCAAAAAGTGCAATATATCCAATCGCTTTTGCGCTGTGGTTTTGATACTATTGATTTTGGAAGTTTTGTTTCACCAAAGGCAATTCCACAAATGCGTGACACCGCCGAAGTACTTTCAAATCTGGACCTTTCCGCAACCCAGAGTAAATTGCTTGCTATTATCGCCAACCTTCGTGGGGCGCAAGATGCAGTAAAACATCCAGAAATTGATTATTTGGGTTATCCTTTTTCTATTTCTGAAAATTTCCAAATGCGTAATACGCACAAAACAATCAGTGAATCCTTAGAGATATTACAGGAAATATTAAATATAGCTGAAAAAAATAATAAAGAGGTAGTGGCCTATCTATCCATGGGCTTTGGAAATCCTTACGGAGACCCTTGGAATGTTGATATTGTAGGGGAGTGGACGGAGAAGCTTTCAGCTATGGGAGTGAAGATTCTTTCCCTCAGTGATACAGTGGGTTCATCTACACCTGATATTATTTCATATTTATTTACTAACTTAATACCCAAATATCCCCACATAGAATTTGGCGCACATTTGCACACCACACCAAATGCTTGGCATGAAAAAATTGATGCAGCTTATAAAGCTGGCTGCAGAAGATTTGATGGAGCCATTCAAGGTTTTGGAGGTTGCCCAATGGCTAAAGACGATTTGACAGGGAATATGCCCACCGAAAAAATGCTCAGCTACTTTACCGCTGAAAAAGTTTTAAGTAACATAAACCCGATGTCTTTTGAAAGCGCTCATAATGAAGCAACTAAAATTTTTACTAAATATCATTAAATGAGGAATTTTATACTTTTAGCTTTAGTGGGCTATTTTTTATCGAGCTGTGAAGCCCTTCAACTATATCCGGAAGATCCCATAAAGGGTGCTGGCGCTGTTACCCTTAAGTTTGTTCAGATTAACGATGTATATGAAATTGCTCCCATGAACGGGGGAGAGTATGGTGGATTGGCCCGAGTGGCTCATATTCGTGATTCTATTAAAGAAAGATTTCCTAATACATATATGTTTTTAGCCGGCGATTTTCTTAACCCATCTTTAATTGGAACATTAAAAATTGATGGTGAACGTGTAAATGGTAAACAAATGATTGATGTGCTTAACGCAATGGATATTGATCTTGTGACCTTTGGCAATCACGAGTTCGATTTGAGCGAAGAAGATTTACAGAAAAGATTAAATGAATCAAACTTTTCATGGACCACCGCAAATGTTCGTCACGTAACAGAATCTGGTCTTATGCCTTTTGCCAGACAGTGGAAATATACCACGGCCCCGACATCAGATTTCTCTACTTTTAATGCAGTAGATGCCGATGGTAACGAAATAAAATTTGGTGTATTTGGTGTTACGCTTCCATCAAACCCAAAGGAATATGTTTCCTATGGCAATATTTATGATAATTCGGTAAGAGCTTACGATTTGGCAATCCAAAAGGCCGATTTTGTGGTCGGGCTTACACATGTTTCCATTGAGGAGGATAAGGAAATTGCCAGTCGTTTGAGAGCATTGCCTTTAATAATGGGCGGACATGAGCATTATAATATGCTTATAAAAGAAGGTAGAACAATTATAGCTAAAGCAGACGCCAATGCCAAAAGTGTATACGTCCACACCCTGATTTATAATCTTCGTACTAAATACCTCCACATTAACTCGGAATTAGTGATGGTAACAGATAAAATAGCATCCTCAGCCAAGGTAGAACGCGTAGTAAGCAAATGGACAGATCTTGTAGACACACAACTTAAAGAGGTGGTAGAAAATCCCGAAGAAATAATTTATAACGCTTCATCTCCACTAGATGGCACGGATAAGTCAAATAGAAGCAAGCAAACCAATATAGGTGAATTAATTACACGTTCCATGGCATATGCCTATAATGATAATGTTGATGGTGCCCTGGTAAACGGCGGATCGATAAGAATAGATGACAGGTTGGTGGGTGATATAACTAGTATTGATATTTTTAGGGTACTTCCCTTTGGCGGAAGTGTTTTAAAAGTTGATTTAAAAGGAAGTTTATTGAAAGAGGTTTTGGAATATGGAACCCTGCAAAGCGGTGAAGGAGCTTATCTTCAACGCTACAAATTTTCACAAAACGGAAAGGGAGATTGGCAAATTAATGATAAGCCCATTAGTAATAATAAAACGTATACAGTGGCCTTCAGTGACTTTTTGCTGAAAGGTTTGGACATTCCTTTTTTAACCCCTGATAATAAGGGGATTGTTAAAATCTATACACCCAAGGATAATGAACCGGCTACTGATATTCGGAAAGCAATTATTTTCTACTTAAATTCGCTAAAAAAATAATGATAAAAAAAGTTATAAAGATAATTTTGGTTTTGGCGCTCGTTGCATTAGTGGCAATACAGTTTATTCGTCCGGAAAAAAATAATGGGGGGTATGAAAATGTCGCCCTTTTTGAAACAGAAACCAAACCTTCTGCAAAAGTAGCTGCCATTTTAAAAGAAAATTGCTACGATTGCCATAGTGACCAAACCCAATATCCTTGGTATGCTGAGGTTGCTCCTTTTTCACTTTGGCTTGACGATCATATTGAACACGGAAAAAAACATTTCAATGTTTCAACCTGGAACGATTACTCTATCAAAAAGAAAGAACACAAGCTTGAGGAACTAATTGAAATGGTAGAAGATGATGAAATGCCATTAAAATCCTATACCATAATCCACGGTAATCTTTCAGAAGATGATAAAAAAATACTACTGCAGTGGGCAGGAGTTGCAAGGCTTCAATACAAACACCAACTGGAAGTTTCTTCAAACAAATAACATATTACATTAAACTTTATTTAAATTTATTCTAAATAAACTTGTGGGGTTTATTATTGACTATTATTTTTGCGGCTGAAAAATCAACCTATTTTAATTCAGTCTAAATAATACTTCAATGAAAAACCTATTTCTAACTACATCAATAGTTTCCTCATTTCTATTTGCTTCGTGTTCTTCTGATGATGACCAACCTATTGTTCAAAATACTGTTGAGGCACCTGCAACCTATAAATTTATGAGGGGTACAGAGTCCACTGTAAGCTTTGATGGGCAGACCACCAGAATTTTAATGGCCGGTGAAACCGCAAATGCCTTTATGGATTTTGACAATGCTACAGAGACTTCACTATTGGCAATGTTCAACCATCAAGCAGGAGATACGGATTTTTCAGATGCAGATTTAAATGATTCTGATAAAAATCTTCGAAGTAAAACTGCAGCTTCCTACGATTATTTTTTTACAAATACTTCTGAGAGTGCTGCAATAAGGGCAACTTTTGAAGATTATATTTCTTCACAAATAAATGAGGTGTTTCCAAATATAATGGTTGTCGCAGCACCGGGAACACCTGGGCAGATTGCAGATGGTTCTCGCACGAGATATGTTAACGCTAAAGGCTTAGAGTACAACCAGGCCTTTGCAAAAAGCCTTTTGGGAGCTGTAATGACAGATCAAATACTCAACAACTATTTAAGTACAGCTGTGCTTGATGAAGGTAATAATCGTGAAAACAATGATAATAATGTTACCGAAGAAAACAAAGCATACACTACCATGGAACACAAATGGGATGAGGCGTATGGATACCTTTATGGAACATCTGCAAACCCTGAAAACCCTAATTTAACAATAGGTGAAGACGATAAATTCTTGAACGAATATGTAGGCCGTGTAAATGATGATCCCGACTTTTCAACCATTGCTGCTGAAATATTTGATGCTTTTAAAATGGGCCGCGCAGCAATAGTTGCAAAAAATTATGAGGTTCGTGATGAGCAGATAGCAATCATCCGTGAGAAAATATCTGAAGTTATAGCAGTACGNGGTATTTATTACCTACAGGCTGGTAAGANTAAAATTGTTGATGGTGATCGTCAGGGTGCATTCCACNCCTTGTCGGAAGCCTATGGATTCGTTTACAGCCTACGTTTCACTAGAAAATCTGATACTAACATCCCACTTTTTTCAAGAANTGAAGTAGATACACTTTTGAATATGCTGATTAATTCTTCAGATAACGGATTTTGGGATATTACTCCAGNAACATTGGATGCGGTATCTGAAGCTATGGCAGCAAAGTTCGATTTNACTGTAGCGCAGGCCGGAAGTCTATAATTAAATTGAGTTAGTAACCAATCAATCGGTCGGTAATTCTGGCCGGTTGGTTTTTTTAATAAACCTTCTATAATGAAATTTTTAAAATTAGGAATTCTTTTGGCAATCATAACAGCTGCAATTACCGCCTGCTCAAGTGATAACGATAGCCCTGAAGAAACAAGTGATACTTTTGACCGCGGTGCTATGCTTGCCAATTGGACCGATAATATAATCATACCGGCATACACCAGTTTCAATTCCAGAGTAGTGGAAATGGAAACTGCAACAACCACATTCACTGAAACGCCCACAGTGGAAAATCTACAAACGCTGCGTTCAATTTGGAAAGAGGCCTATGTGTCATTCCAGAATATTTCTATGTTTGAAATAGGGAAGGCTGAGGAAGTCCGCTTCCGAAACCGTTTAAACGTATATCCTACAAACGTTGCCCAAATTGAAGATTTCATCGCAACGGGAAACTATGATTTTGACCTACCTTCTACTATTGATAAACAAGGGTTTCCAGCATTGGATTATATGCTGAATGGTTTAGCAGTAACCGATGCCGAAATAGTAATCTTTTATACTTCAAATTCCAATGCAGATGGATATAAAAACTATTTAAAAACCCTTTCACAAACTATATTAACCTTGAGCAACGAGGTGCTTATAAGTTGGACGGGCGGTTACCGCGATACCTTTGTGGCAAACACAAGCTCTTCAGCTTCAGGCGCTGTGGATAAACTTACAAACGATTATATTTTTTATTTTGAAAAAGCACTTCGTGCGGGTAAAGTTGGTATTCCCGCAGGTATTTTTTCAAATGGAACCTTACCGCAAAACGTAGAAGCTTTTTACAAAAAGGATATTTCAAAAGAACTTTTGCTGGAAGCCATTAATGCTAGTGTAAATTTCTTCAATGGAAAAAATTTCAACGGAAATTCCAAGGGTGCAAGCTTTAAAACTTATTTGGACTATCTAAATACCATCAAAAACGGCGAAAATTTAAGTGCTTTAATAAACGATCAATTCACGATTGCAAAAAATAAGGCAAACGAGCTGAATGTAAATTTTGTAGAACAAGTAGAAACTGATAACTCAAAAATGCTTGCTTCGTATGATGAATTGCAACGTCTGGTTGTACTTATGAAGGTAGATATGGTACAGGCTTTTGATGTAACCATAGATTATGTTGACGCTGACGGTGACTAATGTTTACAATAGTTCAAAAATATTTTAAGAAAGACACACAGGCCGTACCACTCGCGGTCTTTCGTGTTCTTTTTGGTTTAATGATGTTTTTGAGCATCGTCCGTTTTTGGATGAATGGTTGGATTGAAAAACTCTACATCCAACCAAAATTTTTCTTTAGCTATTATGGTTTTGAATGGGTAAAACCAATAGAAAGCTATACATATATAATTTTTGGAATCTGTGGTATTGCCGCCCTCTTCGTGGCTTTGGGTTACAAGTATCGTGTAGCAATTATCGTTTTCTTTTTAAGCTTCACATATATTGAGTTGATGGATAAAACCACCTATCTCAACCATTATTATTTTATAAGCTGCGTTGGTCTTTTAATGATTTTTCTTCCTGCAAATGCATATTTTTCGGTAGATGCATACAAAAACCCGCAGAAGGCTTTTCAAATGGTACCAAAGTGGACTGTAGATAGTATCAAGCTGCTATTGGGCATCGTTTATTTTTATGCGGGTTTGGCAAAACTGAATAGCGATTGGCTTTTTAATGCAATGCCACTGAAAATCTGGCTTCCCTCAAAATACGATCTTCCTTTTTGGGGAGATTTGATGCAACAGCCTTGGGCACATTATGCTTTCAGTTGGAGCGGTGCCCTGTATGATTTGACCATTCCTTTTTTGTTGCTATATAAACGTACACGCTGGTTTGCCTTTGCTTTAGTTGTGATTTTTCACGTGATGACGCGGGTTTTGTTTCCTATCGGAATGTTTCCGTATATAATGATAGTGAGTACGCTTATCTTTTTTGACACTGGCTTTCACAGTAAAGTAACTCGTTTTATTTCAAAATTATTGCGAATTGATTATTCCAAAATGGTCGCTTTGTCACAAGCAAAGAAATACCGTTTCAAAACAAATATTACCCTGCCAATTCTTGCCGTGTTTTTTGTATTTCAGCTATTGTTTCCGTGGCGTTATTTAGCATATCCCAACGAGCTTTTTTGGACAGAGGAAGGATATCGATTTTCTTGGCGTGTTATGCTAATGGAGAAAGCAGGCTATGCCCAATTTAAAATAAAAAATACCGAAACGGGGGAGCAATTTTTAGTGGATAATACAGATTTCCTAACGCCTTTCCAAGAAAAACAGATGAGCACCCAACCTGATTTTATATTGCAATACGCACATTTTTTGGGAGAACATTTTGAAGCACAAGGTCACGAAAATGTGGCTGTTTACGCTGAAAGCTATGTGGCACTCAACGGCAGGTTGAGCCAGCCCTACGTTGACCCAAATGTAGATTTGATGAAACAACAAGAATCCTTCTGTAGAAAGGATTGGATTTTACCATTTAACGATACCATTAAAGGATTATAAAATTTTACAATGTTGAAAAACGCCTTATTTCTATTATTTCTTTTTGTGAATCTTTCTGTATTTGCACAGTTTTCTGTTTTGGGAAAAGTAGTTTCAAGTGAAACCAAAACGCCGATAGCCTACGCCGAAGTTTATATTTTAGACCTTGGAAAATCTAAAGTAAGCGATGCAGACGGAAATTTTGAATTTTCCGATATTCCTGCAGGCACTTATGAGTTTGCGGTCTTTAATCTGGAATACGAAGTATTGAAAAAGAAAGTGACTATTTCAGAAAATACTTCAATTACCTTTGAATTGGAGTTGCTTGGCGAACAGCTTTCCGAAGTGCTTATTACAAAACGGAAAGAAGAAATTTTCGCTTTGCGGAATTTAAAACAGGTAGAAGGAACCGCCATTTACGCAGGAAAAAAGAGCGAAGTGGTGGTGATGGACAACCTCACTACTAATACTGCTACCAACAACACCCGCCAAATTTATGCTCAGGTTGTAGGACTTAATATTTATGAAAACAATGATGGCGGATTACAGTTGAATATTGGCGGTCGTGGTTTGAACCCAAACAGAACTGCAAATTTCAACACCCGGCAAAACGGTTATGATATTTCGGCAGATGTTTTGGGTTACCCCGAAAGCTATTACACTCCGCCAGCAGACGCAATCAGTGAGATTGAAGTGGTTCGTGGTGCAGCTTCCCTTCAGTACGGAACGCAGTTTGGAGGGTTAATAAACTTCAAATTACACCAACCCAATCCGAAGAAAAAAATTGAGTGGACCTCCCGTCAATCATTAGGTTCCTATGAGCTTTTCAACAGTTTTAATAGTGTTGGGGGTACTATTGGGAAGTTTGGTTATTATGCGTATTATAACTTTAAGACGGGCGATGATTTTAGACCAAATTCAGAATTTGATTCGCACAATGCCTACGCCCATTTAGAGTATAATTTTTCAGAAAAAACAACCCTCGCTTTTGAAATGAGCTATTTAAATTATTTAGCACAGCAGCCCGGAGGTCTTACTGACAGGCAGTTTGAAGAGGATCCAGCTTTCAGTAACAGAACCCGCAATTGGTTCAAGGTTGATTGGAAACTTTATTCATTGCGATTGGATCATAGTTTTTCTGATAAAACTGATTTCAGCCTAAACCTTTTTGCGCTCGATGCCTATAGAAAATCTGTAGGCTTCCGTGAAAATAGGGTTTCGCAGCAGGATGATCTGGATGAGCCGCGGGAATTGATTTCAGGAAATTTCAACAATTGGGGAGCGGAAGCCAGACTTTTGACGCATTACAATTTATTCGGAAATGAAAATGTGGTTTTAGTCGGTGGAAAATATTATCAATCCAACAATAACGAACGTCAAGGCCCTGGAACTAATGGAAGCGACGCAAATTTTGATTTCGCTTCACAAGAGTTTCCGAATTATCCCCGCCAAAGTGATTTTGAATTCCCGAACCTGAACTTTGCAGCCTTTGGAGAAAATATTTTCAACATTTCTTCCAAGTTTTCGGTTACGCCCGGTTTCCGTTTTGAATATATTAAAACACAGAGTGAAGGGGAATACAAAAAGATAAATTTCGATATTGCCGGCAACCCAATTCTGAACGAGGATATTGCGGATAACCGTGATTTTGATCGTGCATTTGTGCTTTTGGGAGTAGGGTTGAGTTACAAACCTGTGAAATCTATAGAAGTGTACGGAAACATTAGCCAAAATTACCGCTCGGTAACTTTTAATGATATTAGAATTACCAACCCTTCTTTGGTTGTCGATCCAAATATTACCGATGAACAAGGCTACACATTTGATTTGGGCACACGCGGAAGGTTTGGCAAATACCTTTCGTATGACATTGGTGGTTTTTACTTGAGTTATCAAGATAGGTTAGGGGTTATAGTTCGAGAGGTGAGCGATATTCAAGAGGAGCGTTTCCGAGGAAATATTGGTGATGCGGTTACCTATGGTTTGGAAAGTTTTGTGGATTGGAACATTATGGAAACCTTTTCAGCAAATAGAAATTTTAGGATGAATTATTTCGTGAATCTGGCATTAACCGATAGTGAGTACACTTCTTCCGAAGAAAATAATGTGGAAGGCAACAAAGTAGAATTTATTCCTGCAATCAATTTAAAAACCGGGCTTGGCTTTGGTTACAAAAACTTTTTGGGAAGCTTGCAATTTACGTATTTGAGTAAGCAGTTTACAGATGCCACAAACAGCAAGCGCGATTTTGAAAGCCAGAGTGGCATTGTGGGCGAAATCCCGGCTTATGATATTTTGGATCTTTCCTTGGCATACACTTTTGGTCGTTTTAAACTGGAAAGCGGTATCAATAATGTTTTGGATAACAGTTATTTTACGCGAAGAGCTACCGGCTATCCTGGTCCGGGAATCCTTCCCAGCCAGCCACGTACTTGGTATGCGACGCTACAAATAAAAATTTAACAACAAAATATTTATTTTTCTTTTTGGCAAATAATCGTACATTCGAAAAAAACCATCTTGTATGAAATATTTCCTTTCAATTGCTTTGCTTGCAATACTTTTAACTTCTTGTGGCGCAAAGCAACCAACAATTTTAAGCTCTTCTACAAATCCAACAGAAAGAGCTACTTCACGTGAGCCATTTTTGGATATTACAGAAATGGCGCCCAATAAAAAATATGCTCTTTCGGGAGAGTATCCCGTAATGGTTGGAGAAAAAAGCGTAGCAAATCAGCGTAGATATATTGCATCTTTGGCGGGACCCAATGGCGAAGAGCTCACTTTTCACCGTCGGGGAAGTTGCTGTCCTTATGAAAGTGAAAATGGTATGATGGGCAGTGCTTTGGTAGATGTATATGAAGTGATGTATGAGGGCTTGAAAGAACCCATATTACTATACATAAGTTTTTATGATGAAGGCCCTTTATATATTCCCTACGGATTTACAAAAAGAAAGCTCAATTAATTACTTAATTTAACGTACATTTGCACGCAATTAATCCATAACCACTTTCGCTCTTTCGGAAGTTAATTTAATTGCAATGACCGCACACGACAACAAGATTCTTGGGGAAGGCCTTACTTATGACGATGTACTTTTAGTGCCTGCCTATTCTGAGGTTTTACCGCGCGAAGTTTCCATCGCCACAAAATTTTCACGAAATATTACTTTAAACGTTCCCATTGTTTCTGCAGCTATGGATACTGTTACCGAAAGCGCCATGGCCATTGCTATTGCCCGCGAAGGCGGTATTGGTGTGCTTCACAAAAACATGACTATTGAAGAACAGGCTGCCGAAGTACGAAAAGTGAAGCGTGCCGAAAGCGGAATGATAATCGATCCAGTTACATTAAAGAAAACCGCTACCGTAGGTGATGCCCAAAAGACGATGCGCGAGTACAGTATTGGTGGAATCCCAATTACGGATGATGCTGGAAAACTTATAGGAATTGTAACAAACCGCGATCTTCGTTTTGAAAAGAATTTAAAGCGAGAATTGAGTGAAGTTATGACTTCAGAAAATTTAGTGACTGTTGCACAGGGAACATCCTTAAAGGAAGCTGAGATAATTCTTCAGCAAAATAAAATTGAAAAGTTACCTGTAGTGAGCGATGACGGAAAATTGTTGGGGCTTATTACATTTCGAGATATAACAAAACTTACCCAAAAACCCATTGCCAATAAAGATAAATTCGGAAGGCTCCGCGTTGCCGCAGCATTAGGGGTTACAGCAGATGCAGTGCAAAGAGCAGAGGCTTTGGTAAATGCACAAATTGATGCTGTAATCATTGATACTGCCCACGGACATACAAAAGGAGTGGTTGAGGTTTTAAAACAAGTAAAACAAAAATTTCCGGATTTAGACGTAGTAGTTGGGAATATTGCCACAGCTGATGCTGCAAAATATTTAGTTGATGCAGGTGCCGATGCCGTAAAAGTTGGAATTGGTCCTGGCTCAATTTGCACAACTCGTGTGGTAGCGGGAGTTGGGTTTCCACAGTTTTCTGCGGTGCTGGAAGTTGCCGCAGCTATTAAAGGCAGTGGAGTACCGGTAATTGCGGATGGAGGAATTCGTTACACTGGTGATATTCCGAAAGCGATTGCTGCTGGAGCAGATTGTGTGATGCTCGGGTCGCTATTGGCAGGAACAAAGGAGTCTCCCGGGGAAACTATTATTTATGAAGGAAGAAAATTTAAATCATACCGGGGAATGGGTTCTGTGGAAGCGATGAAGCAAGGATCCAAGGATCGTTATTTCCAAGATGTGGAGGATGATATCAAAAAACTGGTTCCGGAAGGTATTGTGGGCCGTGTACCCTACAAAGGTGAATTGGTGGAAAGCATGACACAATTTATCGGTGGTTTGCGAGCTGGAATGGGCTATTGTGGCTCTAAAGATATCGAGACTTTAAAAGAGAATGGCAAATTTGTGAAAATAACCTTTTCAGGAATTGCGGAAAGTCATCCACACGATGTAACAATTACGAAAGAGGCGCCAAACTATAGCAGATAGTTTGCGTATAAAAAATATGCTTGCTTAAAGCACTGGATGTTTCCAGTGCTTTTTATTTGAGGGTCACAATCAGCTCTTTAAAATAATCAAGTATTACTTTAATTTGGTGACTGTTTTTTTCTTCAATTCTGCAGTATATGAAATTTGTTGGTTTTGACAAGTAATCTTTGAACTTCGAAAGAAAAGCAAAGCACGAGTATATTGGTTTAAAAGTAATTTCTCCGTAAGTTCGGATTTTTCTCCTCTTAAACTATATTGCGGGGCGCGTACGATAATACTAAGGAAGTGTAATTTCTTTATTTCCGAACTGTCAGTCTCCTTAAATATTGGCGTTTTAGCTTCAATACTTATTTTCAAATACTTTTTCCAGGCAAGTTTTAATTTATAGTCCCTCTCGTTAATATGAATGGATTTTATAATCTCACCTGAGGGTTTTTTGCCAATTTGCTCAATGATTTCCGGAAGTTCCATAGGTAATAATTTTCACTTCAATTGATTTCAAAATCTCAATTAGATTTTTAAGTTGTGATGCATCTTCAATTCCGTGGGGAGGAGTAAGTACAATTTTTGATGTATTTTCTTTTGGAATGCGGATATAAACCTTTTCTTTTTTTAGCTGAGAAACAAGTAATTTATCTTTAATTAATTGTGTTGTAAATTTTTCATTTCCTTTAAATAAATACTTGATTTTCAATTTTTTGTTTTTTGCTGGCAAAAGCTTGTAAATTACTTTTTCTAAAAATGTTACAGGATATATATCGAGAGTTTCCTTGTTTTTATCTGTTAGGTGAAGAGTTATTCTATAGGGTTCTGCAGTGGGGATTGCACCGCCCACTTCATCGAGGTTAATTGAGATTTTAGAACCCGCTATTAAGAACTTTGCTCTTTTGGGCTGATAGACCATTCTCCCCAAAATTGAAAATACATTTTTTATATTTTCTTCTTTGTAATACCCATTGTTTTTCTCTGCAAAATCTTTAATTAGGTTCATAGTTAGCTGAGTTGAGATTCTTCAAATATAGCTTATTGAAAAATGAAGCATAAAAAAACGTGAAGTTTTCTATGCTCCACGTTTTTTTATAAAGAAAGAAAATCTTTATTCTCCTTTTTCTTCTTCGGCTGTAACTGTAATTCCCAATTCGGTGAGTATCGGAATGGTTAGGTCATAATTTGGATCTAGATATATCAAATCTTGATTCGTTTGGGTAACTTTTGTAAACCCCTGTGCTTTAGCTACTTTGTCTAAAGCCTCGCCTATTTTTTTGTAAAGAGGTTGTAGATATTCCTGTCGCTTTATTTCCATAAGTTTGGCACCGTTCTGCTGAAATTTTTGAATGTCGGCATCCAATGTTAAAAGTTCGGTCTGTTTTGTCTTTTTTTGTTCGGGAGTCAAGTTAGCCTCATCTTTTTTATATGCTTCAGCAAGCACTTTATATTCATCTATTTTTTTATTAAGATCAACGTCCAATTGTGCTGCATAGGTTTCCAATTGAGTTCTTACAGTTTCCATTTCAGGCATTTTGGAAAGTATGTAATCTATATCCGCTGCACCGACTTTTCCTTGTGCGAAGGCGGTAAGGCCAATAAATAATATGGCAATTTTTAGGAGTTTCATTTTAATATGGTTTTAAAAAATTATGTGCGCAATATTACTATAAATATTGCAAATATACAGGCAGTTCTGCTATCGTTTGTAAAAAATATAGTCTGTAATAACAGGTGGAAGCCCTTCTTCTTTTAGCAAACTGATAATCTGGCCACGGTGGTAGGTGCTGTGGTTTATTATGTGAAATAGTATATCGGTCACGGTATTTGTAAATGCTTGCCCCTTGCTATTAGTGTAACTTATGTTCTCATCCAATTCTTTTTGGTGAAGAATCTGTATGCTTTTCTCAAAATTTTCGGTATTGATACATTGTAATTGTTCCAAGCCCAATTCTTGCCACACCGAAAAAGTAGGTAAAGTGCCTAAAATTCTATGGTTCCAAATGTGGTGGGCATTGAGTGTATGGTTTGTCAAAATGTTTATTTTTTCTTTAAAAAGAGTTGGGTGCGCAATCAATGCGTCAATTATTTGCTGATTGCAATGTTTTGTATACTCAAAACTGTTTTGAAAAAAAGATTTCATTCGTCATAAATCTGCCCTCGAGTGGGCTTTAAGGTTTCACGTAGGCTATCCATCAGTTTTTTTTCCACGACCATAAATGCGATGTGGTGCATAGGGCTAAGTTCTTCTATCCCGGTAAAACTGTGCTGTAGTTTTTCTGTTTCAGCAAATTCATTGAGGTGCTTTGCGTGGTGTTGGGCAATGTGCTTTGCGTTGGGACCACGAAAATCCCATATAAGTTTTATTCTTTCAGTCATTTCTAGGGTATTTTGAAGAAATTGAGTCAACAAATAAAAGTTAAAGTTTCCTTCTTTTTAAAACCATTAGCAAGGTACGTGTTTTCGGGAATATTTTTAAAAAGGAAAAACACTATAATTATATTAAATTCGTTTGCATTTCTGATGCGTGTTACCATAGCTTTTTGTTATTTTTGCCACACTTCAATAAAAATAAAATATTCAAAAAATGATGAAAAAATTTCTTTCCCTATTCATTTTGGTCTTTTTGAGCGCCACGACCGTTTTTTCGCAAAACAAAAAAGAGGTGTTGATGACCATAAACGGCAAACCTGTTTACACTAATGAATTTAAGCGTGTTTATAAAAAGAACCTCGATCTGGTTCAGGATGAATCACAGAAAGATATAGATAGTTATTTGGAACTTTTTATAGATTATAAATTGAAAATTGCTGAAGCTCAGGCCCAAGGTTTGGATCAGGAAAGCGCTTATATAAGTGAATTTTCAAAATACCGTGACCAATTATCTAGAAATTATCTTTTTGAAGATAAGGTTACAGAAGAACTTGCAAAGGAAGCATACGAGCGTGGAAAGTTTGATATAGCCGCATCACACATTTTAATTCGTGTAGATTATGAATCAGTTCCGCAAGATACACTGGCTGCTTATAACAAAATAAAGTCAATTAGAGAAAGAGCGCTAAAAGGGGAGGACTTTGCATCGCTTGCAAAAACATATTCTGAAGAACCGGGTGCCCAGGAAAGAGGTGGAGATTTGGGTTATTTTTCTGTGTTCACTATGGTTTATCCTTTTGAATCTGCGGCCTATAACACTCCGGTTGGGGAAATTTCTGAAATTGTAAGAACTAGTTTTGGCTACCACATCATAAAAGTGAAGGACAGAAGGGCAAAATTGCCAAAGATTGGTGTTTCGCACATAATGATTTCTGATAAAAAGGGAGCGCGCACATTTAATCCTGAAGAACGCATTAATGAAATTTACACGATGCTGAAACAGGGCGAATCTTTTGAAAGTTTGGCCAAACAATTTTCCGACGATAAAAAATCCGCAGTAAAAGGAGGGAAGTTGAACCCATTTACAAAAGGTGACCTTCGTGCACCTGAGTTTGAAGATGCTGCCTATGATCTAAAGAAAGTAGGTGATATCAGTAAACCGATAAAAACTGATTTTGGTTGGCACATTATCCGTTTGGATGAAAAACTTCCAGTAGAAACTTTTGAAGAGCAAAAACAGATGCTAGAGAAAAAAGTTTCAGAAGGCGACCGTTCTAAACTGGTTACTACCGCGACCAATAACAAGATAAAGCAGAAATATGGTTTCAAAAAAGAAGCTAGTTTTTTGCCCTATTTTGATACATATGTAGGTGATGAGGTGCTTAAGCGAAATTGGGTAATGGAACCCATCCCAGCTTCTGAAGAGAAAACGCTTTTCACCATAGGAGATAGAAAGGTAGGATATACAGATTTTGCAAAATTTATTGAGAATCGACAAAAAACCACAAGACCCTACAAGCAAAAGGAGGCATTTTTGATGGAATTTTACAACGAATTTGAAACCGAGCAGCTAAAAGATTATTTTAAAGAAAGATTGGAAGCGGACAATGAAGAATATGCTGCTGTACTCAACGAATATCGCGATGGACTTTTGATTTTTGATGTGATGAACAAAAACATCTGGCAAAAAGCTAAGACTGATAGCTTGGGCCTTGATGAATATTATAATAAGACAAAGGAAAACTACCAGTGGAAACAACGATTGGATGCAGATATTTATTCAGCTACTTCAGAAAATATCGCAAAACAAATTCAATCTATGTTGGCACAAGGTAAAACAGCTGAAGAGATAAAAGCATCGCTAAATTCTGAAGAAAAAGTAAACGTATTGATAACCCCGGGCCTTTTTGAAGTTGATCAACACGAACTGCCAAAGAATCTTGAAGTAAAAAAAGGCGTTTCAAATATTTACCCAAACAATGATTCATTTGTGGTAGTGAACATAAAAGAAATATTAGCGCCAGGCGTTAAGGCTTTAGATGAGGTAAAAGGGAAAGTTTTGAGCAATTATCAAAATGACATTGAAGCTTCTTGGATGGAAAGCTTGCGCAAAAAGTACAATGTTAATGTAAACAAAAAAGCTTTAAAGCACGTTAAAAAAGATCTTAAGTGATACTGAAAACCGTTCATATAATATTGCTTTGCACTTTTTTTGTTTCCTGTGAATATTTTGTTCCGGAAACTCAAGAAAATAAAGTAGCTCGGGTAAACAATACATTTTTATATGAAGAAGATATTCAAAAATTGATTGGTGAAGATACTTCCGCAGAGGACAGTACTTTAATAGTCAACAACTACATAAACCGTTGGGCAACCCAGCAGTTGCTTATAGACCAAGCCAAGATTAATCTTACTGCCGACAAGCTTGAACAATACAACAAACTTGTTCAGGAGTACCAAAATGATTTACTGACGGAAGCCTATAAAAACGTTATTGTAAGCAAGCAGTTGGACAGTACAATTACAGAACAGGAATATCGTGAATATTACGAAGCAAACAAAGAAAATTTTAAGCTGAAAGATCTTCTCGTTAAATTACGCTATGTACAACTTCCTATTAATTATGATGGATTGGCTTCTGTTAAGGAAAAGCTGAACCGCTACAACGAAAAGGACAGAAAATCACTTAACAGTCAGGATTATCAATTTATTTCCTCAAACTTTAATGATTCTGTTTGGGTCAAAAAAGAAGTATTGTTGCATACTCTGCCAATAATCAGGGGCAATAATGAACAAGTGTTAAAAAAATCCAATTTTAGCCAATTGCAAGATTCATTAGGAGTATATTTGGTGAAAATTGAAGATGTGCTCAATCCCAATGATACTGCGCCTCTTTCCTATGTAAAGCCTACTTTAAAGCAAATAATCCTGAACAAAAGAAAGCTTGAGCTTATAAAAAAACTAGAAACAGATATAACAAAAGATGCTATTGAAACAAATAATTTTGAAATCTATAAAAATGAATAAACTTTTATTGATATTGTTGCTTTTTACTGCAATATTACAAGCTCAAACAGTTGTGGAGCCAGACAGTACGGGAGTTGTTAAAAGTAACGATACAGTAATGGCAGAAAAAACCTTAAAGCGAGATACTATCAAGCCATTTAAAAGATACAAAGCAGAAGGCGTTAGCGCTGTGGTTGGCGAATACGTGATTCTGGATAGCGATATAGACAAAGCTTATGTAGAAATGCAATCACAAGGTATGTCTATTGAAGATATAACCCGCTGCCAATTAATGGGTAAATTGATGGAGGATAAACTCTATGCTCATCAGGCCAAACAGGACAGTATTTTAGTTCCTGATGCTGAAATCAATGGAATGATAGATCAACAGTTGCAATATATGGTAAGTGAGCTAGGAAGTGAAGAAAAAGTAGCAGCTTATTACAGAAAAGATAATATAGCAGATTTAAGAAAAGAACTTTTTGAAGCCAATAAGAGTATAAAATTAGCAAGCTTGATGCAGCAAAAGGTTATAGAAAAAGTAGAGGTTACTCCAGAAGAGGTTCGCACCTTTTTCTTCTCAATTCCTGAAGAAGAACGTCCAGTTTTTGGAGCCGAGATAGAAATTGCTCAAATAGTAATTGATCCCGAAGTAACTAAACAGGCCATTGATGAAGTTAAAGCAAAATTAAATGCAATTCGTTCAGATATTATTGACAACGGTGCTAGTTTTGCCACCAAAGCTGTTCTTTACTCAAAAGATCCCGGTTCTGCATCAAAAGGAGGACTTTATCAGGGAGTAAGACGCGATTCACCCTGGGCAAAGGAATTTAAAGATCAAGCCTTTTCTCTATTGGAAGGCGAAATAAGCGAACCTTTTGAAACAGAATTTGGCTGGCATATACTTTATGTCGAAAAAATTCGTGGACAAGAAGTAGATGTGAGACATATATTAATGTTTCCAGAAGTATCGCAACAATCCATTGATGCTGCCCAAAAAAAAATAGAAGATATTAAAGCAGAAATTGAGAGTGGTGAAATAACTTTTGCAGAAGCAGCCAGAAAAAATTCAGACGATAAAGAAACCCGAAATAATGGAGGGCAGTTGGTTAACCCAATTACCTTTGATACTAAATTTGATCTCACCAAAATGGATCCCACGCTTAGTGCCCAAGTTTATAACTTAAAAGAAGGGCAAGTTTCTGATATTTTTACGGATCGTGACCGTACCGGAAAAAGTAGCTTGAAGATTCTAACCGTGACCAAAAAATATCCCGAGCATAAAGCTGATTATGCTAATGATTATGAGCGAATTAAACAACTAGCTTTACGCGAGAAACAAATTAAGGTCATAAACAAGTGGCAGAACGAGAAAATAAAAGATACGTATATTAGCATCAATCAAGATTACCAGAATTGTGAATTTGCTGGAGATTGGTTAAAAAAATAATATAGAAAACAATATGTCAGACGTAGCAGCGGTAACACAACTGGTTTCCAAATACAACGCCCTTAAAAAAGAAATAAAAAAAGTAATAGTAGGTCAAGATGAAGTGGTTGAGCAAGTTTTACTTGCAATATTCTCTGGCGGCCATGCATTGCTTATTGGCGTCCCTGGATTGGCAAAAACGTTGTTGGTAAATACCGTTGCGGAAGCTCTTGGCCTTAAATTCAAAAGAATTCAGTTTACACCAGATTTGATGCCGAGCGATATATTAGGTTCAGAAATTCTTGATCAAAATCGTGAGTTTAAATTCATAAAAGGACCAATTTTCGCTAATATCATACTTGCTGACGAGATTAACCGTACTCCGCCAAAAACCCAAGCTGCACTACTTGAAGCAATGCAGGAACGTGCTGTAACTGTTGCCGGGCATCACTACAAATTGGATTTGCCATATTTTGTACTAGCAACGCAAAACCCAATAGAACAGGAAGGAACTTATCCTTTGCCCGAAGCGCAGTTGGATCGTTTTATGTTTGCAATAAATCTTGAGTATCCTTCCTTTTCTGAGGAAGTTGAAGTAGTAAAACAAACCACAACGGGCGAAATACAAATTGTTAATGCACTTTTTTCAGCGCAGGAGATTATTGATTTTCAACAATTGATAAGAAGAATTCCTGTGGCAGATAATGTCGTGGAATATGCGGTAACTCTTGTTGGTAAAACCCGTCCTGATAGTTCTACAGCCACGGATACGGTAAAAAACTATATTGATTGGGGCGCAGGTCCACGAGCTTCACAAAATCTAATTTTGGCAGCTAAAACGAACGCTGCACTACATGGAAAATTCTCTCCGGATATTGAAGATGTTCAGAAAGCCGCAATTGGAATACTTCGTCATAGATTGATAAAAAACTACAAGGCCGAAGCCGAAGGATTAAGTATTGAGGAAATAATCAAAAGCTTATATTAATTCAATTAATCTTTCCTTTTAAAATTATAAAACATTCTTTTGTAATATTCTGAATTTCTTAATTTATCATAGATATTTTTATCATATCGGCAATTATATTCAATAATATTTAGTATTTAATGAATTATGTTCATTAAATAAGCATTTTCATTAAATATTTTTTAAATATTCCATTTTTTTGTATTTTCGCAAACAACTAAAAATACAACTATGGCATTTGATATTGATATGATTAAAAAGGTTTATTCCCAAATGGCCGAACGTGTGGATAAAGCACGTGAAATTACGGGAAAACCACTTACTCTTTCCGAAAAAATTCTATATTCCCACCTGTGGGATGGTAACCCAGATAAGGCTTTCCAACGAGGAAAGGACTATGTGGATTTTGCTCCAGATAGAATCGCTTGCCAAGATGCAACAGCCCAAATGGCGCTTCTGCAATTTATGCAGGCAGGAAAAAAAACAGTTGCGGTACCTACTACCGTACACTGTGATCATTTAATTCAAGCCAAGCAGGGTGCAGCTCCAGATTTGAAGCGTGCCAACGAAACGAGTAACGAAGTTTTTGACTTTTTGGAATCTGTTTCAAACAAGTACGGAATTGGCTTTTGGAAACCGGGAGCCGGAATTATCCATCAAGTTGTATTGGAAAATTATGCATTTCCCGGCGGAATGATGATTGGTACCGATAGTCACACTGTTAATGCAGGAGGTTTGGGAATGGTAGCAATTGGAGTTGGGGGCGCTGATGCCGTTGACGTAATGGCAGGGATGCCTTGGGAATTAAAATTTCCGAAATTGATTGGTGTAAAACTTACCGGTGAACTAAACGGTTGGACGGCTTCAAAAGATGTTATTTTAAAAGTAGCTGGAATACTTACCGTAAAAGGTGGAACAGGTGCTATTGTTGAATATTTTGGCCCTGGCGCAAAAAATCTTTCCTGTACCGGAAAAGGAACAATCTGTAATATGGGTGCCGAAATAGGTGCAACCACTTCAACCTTTGGTTATGATGACGCAATGGAACGTTTTCTAAGAGCAACAGACAGAGCGGATATTGCAGATGAAGCAAATAAAATTCGTGAATATTTAACGGGTGACGATGAGGTCTATGCAAATCCAGAAAAATACTTTGATCAAGTTATAGAAATAGATTTATCTACTCTACGTCCACACTTAAATGGACCATTTACACCAGATTTGGCAACTCCGGTTGGAGAATTGGGTGAAAAAGCAAAGAAAAACGATTGGCCCATAAAAGTGGACTGGGGCTTAATAGGTAGCTGTACCAACTCTTCTTATGAAGATTTAACGCGCGCTGCTTCTATTGCACAACAGGCCATCGATAAAAAATTAAAACCGAAAAGCGATTTCGGAATAAACCCAGGTTCGGAACAAATACGTTTTACTGCTGAACGCGACGGACTTTTAGATGTTTTTGAAAACTTAGGAGCAACTATTTTTACAAATGCTTGCGGACCGTGTATTGGCCAATGGGATAGAAGTGATAGAAAAGGAGATGAAAAGAATACGATTGTGCATTCATTCAACAGAAACTTTTCTAAACGTGCCGACGGAAATCCAAATACCCACGCTTTTGTTGGTTCACCAGAAATGGTTGCCGCAATTGCAATCTCGGGGCGTTTGGATTTTGATCCGATGAATGACACTCTTTTAAATGAAGACGGGCAAGAGGTAAAGCTTGATGAACCACGTGGTTTGGAATTGCCTCCAAAAGGTTTTGAGGTGGACGATAACGGTTATTTGGCACCAAGGGAAGACGGAAGTTCCGTTGAGGTGAAAGTTTCTAAAGACAGTGAAAGACTGCAGTTGTTGGAGCCATTTCTTCCAATTCAAGATTCTGAACTGCAAGGTGTGAAATTATTGATCAAAGCTTTCGGGAAATGTACCACAGACCATATTTCTATGGCAGGCCCGTGGTTGCGCTATCGCGGTCATTTGGACAATATTGCCAACAATACTTTGATTGGTGCCGTCAATGCTTTTAACAAACAAACCAATTTTGTTAAAAACCAATTTACTGGCGAATATGGTGGTGTGCCAGATGTACAACGCGAGTATAAAGCAAAAGGAGTAAAAACGATTGTAGTGGGTGATCATAACTATGGTGAAGGATCATCGCGAGAGCATGCGGCAATGCAGCCACGTCATTTGGGTGTTGCAGCAGTTTTAGTAAAGTCATTTGCTCGTATCCACGAAACTAACCTTAAGAAACAGGGGATGTTGGCACTTACTTTTGCAAATGAAGCAGATTACGATTTAATTCAAGAAGATGATACATTCAACTTTGTGGATATTTCAGATTTTGCGCCAAACAAATCTCTTACCCTAGAGTTGGTTCACAAAGATGGAAGTAAGGACACTATTAAAGTGAACCATACATATAACGATGCCCAGATTAAGTGGTATCGTGAAGGTTCTGCATTAAATTTGATAAAAAAACAGAACGCTTAAAACTTATCTTTAATAAAATTAAGCCTAACAGGTTTCAAAAACTTGTTAGGTTTTTTTATAATATAATCTTGATGAAATTTGTAAAGAAACATTGGAGCAACATTTTGTTTTTTACTTTTTTGGTGCTGCTGATTATTCCGCAAACACGAATGCCAATTCAGGTATTTGTACAAAGACTTGTGTCGTTTTCCCCTTCGGAAAAAGATAAAGCAGAACGCGAGAAAATGGAAAACTATCAGTGGAGTTTACAACAATTGAATGGTAAAGAAATCAATTTTTCACAATCCAAAAACAAGGTGACTATTGTAAACTTTTGGGCTACTTGGTGTCCGCCCTGTGTAGCCGAAATGCCTTCGTTTCAGAAATTATATGATGCCTATGGAGGCAAGGTTGATTTCTATTTTATTACTTCGGAAGAATCTGAAAAAGTAAAGAGGTTTCTTCAGAAAAACGAATATACGTTGCCAGTTTTTCTTCAAGAACAACAGGCGCCAAAACAATTGAGGTCACAGGCCCTGCCTACTACCTACGTAATTTCAAAAACTGGTGAAATAATAATTGAAGAAGAAGGCGCTGCGGATTGGAATAGCGAAAAAACGAGAATGTTGTTAGATAATCTTCTCAAGTAATATCCTTTTGTATGCTATCCCGAAAAATGATTTTTTAAGATAGAATCCATTTCTTTTTTGCCTTCGGCAATTTCAATAACGGTATTCCACAATTTTGGTGTAATCAAAGATTTTAAGGGTTGATCAACCTTTAATATTTTTGGAAAATTTTTAATGAGTTGTTTATCCCAAGTTTGGTAATGGTTCAAAAGATCGTCGGGATAGACAGTTTTACGTCGCGTGCCTTCATCAATGCCCTTAAAGGGTGCAGATACATTTAGGTAGCCGTAATCGTCCGTCAATTCTTCCCCGGGTTGAATATCGCGGATGGCAATTTCAAAATCATATGCTGTAGACATACAATTGCTTTTAAAACTGTGGTTTACAAAACGGCCATAATCCCAGCATAGTACAAAATTGCCTTTATTATTCCGGTAACAATAGGTTTCCAGAATTTCCTGGTAAAGCGAATTCATTTTTTTTATTTTGGACGGTGTAAATTCACGGTCCAAATCATCTAGAGCCCAGGTAATTGTTCCTGCGGGAATAAATTCGGTAGCAACTACGCCGTAACCTATTTGTTCGCTTATAAATTTAAGTTCAGTTTTAGGATGTATCATAACAATTGTGATTTTTAGGATTAAATGTAATGTAAAATCACAATCACTTTACATTCTTAAATCTATTGTATATGAAATTTTATTGCTGTTAATTTGCCGAATTTTTTCGAAGGCTATTGTAATTTCGGGCTATACCTTTTTTTAAATTTCTCCATTAAAACATAAATTGTCAAAAGCATTGAAAGTGCATAAACGCTGTCTTCTATAGGCACTGTGCCAATGCGGATGCCTAAGTTTTCAGCATTGTTGTACCAAACCACTTCTTCGTGGATCCAACTGCCGGTAAGAAATCCATTCACAATAAAAAATGGAACCAAAAGAATGAGGAATACTGGGAAGAAAACCTGTAGCACCTCACGGTTGTAATTGAAAACCAAGGCCAACAGAACAATTGCGTAACCAAAATTGATGGCGGTATACCACCGATCGTAAAAATAGAGTAGTGTAGCAATTAAAATAGTTTGTATTGAAAAGTATATTATTTGAGTGGTTTTCTCTGAGATTGAAAATTTTGGAAGCAGATTTTTAAAAGCACATATAGTGAAAATACAAGCATAGGGAATACAGATAAAGAAAAGCCATTCTTCTATAGGCAGATTGGCCAGTTTAATTCCAGAAAGATATTTTTCATTAAAACCCCAAATACCATTTTGGGTAAAGATGATATCCCACGGAATAAAAAAAGCCATCATAATAAATGTGGCGGGAAAAAAATATTTCCATAGCTTATAAAAATTCAGTTTAGGGTGAAAACTAAAAAGAAAAGGTATGCTGAGAGATGCAAGATTCAATAAGAGGTAGAGGTGCCACATCTGCTATTTTTTGAAATACTTCAACGGTGGTAGTAACATTCCGAAGCACTCTCCTTTATCTTTTCCCAAATGTTTGTGGTGTATTTTGTGCGCACGCCTAATGCCGCGGGCATACCAATTATTTGCATTTCGGAACATCTTAAAACGCTGATGGATAAAAATGTCGTGAACAAAAAAATAAGTAAGTCCATAAGCAAAAATTCCTAAGCCTATGGGCAAACCTGCCCAAAATCCATAATAACTCCACCCTACAAAACAGCTGATGCTCACCAAGGCATAAAAAAGAAAGAAATAATCATTACGCTCCCACCAACTACCGTGATCCTTATGATGATGATCTTTGTGCAATTTCCATAAAAAGCCGTGCATTATGTATTTATGCGTAAACCACGCCATAAATTCCATGATGCAAAAAGTGGAAATGAAAATTAGTATCCAAAGAACTGTTGTCATTTTAATTTAAATTAATTTGGGAGATATACGTTTTTTTCTAAAATTAATTAAATCGCACTTCTATATCCTGTAATATTACTTCACCAAATTTAATTGATATTTTACATAGCTGCGAGTTAAAAGCCCAATTTTTTCAACGTTTGGAACTCGAATTCTAGCGTTTTTAATTTCCGTTGCAGGAGTTTTTTGAAGTTTTTTCAGCAATCTTTTATAATATCTATAAGCTACAAAAACTCCCAACTTTGAATCGGGTGGCAATAGCAATATTCCTTGGTATCCACGATTAAAGTTATCTTCAATTTCTTCAATTATTTTTGTTTTTGAAACTTCGTCAAGTGAGTCCAGATTTGTATTTGGGAAATAAGTTCGACTTAAGTTTTCATAATCTTCTTTAAGATCGCGAAGAAAGTTCACTTTTTGAAACGCGGAGCCTAAATTCATCGCCGATTCCTTTAATTGATTATATTTTTCAGTATCACCTTTCACAAAAACTTTTAGGCACATTAAACCAACAACATCTGCCGAACCGTATATATAATCATTAAATTCTTCTTTCGTGGAATAGACGCTTTTGGTTAGGTCCAACCGCATACTGGCCATAAACGTATCAATTAACTCTCTTTGAATACTATATTTATAGACTGTTTCCTGAAATGAATTTAAAATTGGGTTTAGACTTATTTTATCTGAAAGGGCTTGTTCCAGTGCATTTTCAAACCTACTAAAAAGAACTTCTTTGTTGTAATCGTGAAAAGAATCTACTATTTCATCCGCAAAACGTACAAAACCATAAATGTTGTATATATCTTGACGTATGGAAGGTCCAAGCATGCGTGTTGCCAACGAAAAGGAAGTGCTATAAGCTTCAGTTACCTGCTTGCTGCATTTTTTGGATACTATGTCAAAAAGTTCTTTCACTATTTTTTTTCTTTTTCAATTATACCGGCTACTAATTTTCCAGAGATGAGTGCGGGAGGCACTCCCGGTCCAGGGACTGTGAGTTGTCCTGTGAAAAAAAGGTTTTTCACTTTCTTACTTTTCAGCTTTGGCCTTAAAAATGCTGTCTGCATTAACGTATTTGCAAGTCCATAAGCATTTCCTTTATAGCTGTTGTAGTCAGAAATAAAATCATTTATGCAAAAGGACTCTTTAAATATAACGTATTTTTTTACCTCTTGGTTGGTTATTTTCTCAAACCGATCGATTATTTTTTCAAAATATTCCTCTCTTAATTCTGGGATATCATCCAAACCTGGAGCCAATGGAATTAAAAAAATTCCAGCCTCTTTTCCTGCGGGTGCTACACTACTATCGGTTTTTGAAGGAAAACTTGCGTAAAAAAGGGGCTCTTCGGGCCATTGGGGCGAATCGTATATTTCTTCAGAATGTTTTTTAAAATCAACATCAAAAAATAATGTGTGGTGATCAACTTTTTCGATTTTTTTATCGAAACCAACATAGAATAATAGGGCAGAAGGAGCAAAGGTTTTATTACTCCAATAATTTTCAGAATACTGTCGGAATTTTTTGTCCAAAAGTGTTTCTGTATGATGGTAATCGGCACCACTTAAAATGATATCTGCATCAATTTTTTCACCATTTACACTTATGCTAGTAGCTTTTCCTTTTTCAACACAGATTTTTTCAATGTTTTGATTTGTCTTTATAATTACGCCAAGTTCTTCCGCTAGGTTTTTAATCCCTTCGACCACCGAGAACATCCCTTTTTTTGGGTGAAATGTTCCGAGCCCAAAATCTGCATAGTTCATAAAACTATAAAAGGAAGGTGTTGCAGAAGGTTTTGCGCCTAAGAACAATACAGGAAATTCTAAAATTGAAATGAGCTTGGGATTTGTAAATTCCTTACGTACATCTTTACTAATGGTGCTAAAAAATTGCCCAATCTTTTGCATCGTCTGGAAAGTAACCAATTCTAAAGGGGAGATACCTGGTCTGTAGACCAAATCTTTTATGGCAATATTGTAATTATCTAATGCTTGGGCCATAAATTTTTTCAACTTGAGTGAACTTCCAGGCTCTTCTTTTTCAAATGAAGCACAAATCTTTTCAAGAGTATCTTCAATAGTTATATAATTTTCTTCACCAAAATATACGCGATACGCCGGATTCAACTTTTTAAGTTCATAGAAATCTGAAGTGTATTTACCAAAATCTTTAAAAAAACGTTCAAATACATCGGGCATCCAATACCAAGTAGGGCCCATATCAAAAATAAACCCATTTTTACTTAGCTGTCTTGCCCGACCACCAATGCTCTGGTTTTTTTCATAAATAGTTACATTGTTTCCTGCTTGAGCCAAATAACAAGAGGCTGCGAGCGAAGAAAAACCAGAGCCAATAACTGCAATTTTTTTCATATTGTTTAACAAATCTACATTTTATTTAAACAAAAAAGAAATTTGCAGAATTTAATTTTGTGTTAAGATTTAAATTTATTGGGAATATTTAATTCTCAGAAAATTGGTTTCGGTTTCAAGAATTTTTTAAAAGATTTATAATTAGGAGATTGACAGTTTTTCAATATGGTCTGTAAACTGTTTAATATCCCTAAAAAACTTTACACTTTTTGTGCTTTTGCTATTCTTTTCCACTTTATTGCCCAAGACCCAGAGTTCGCACGAACCTTTATGAGCCACTTGATCTTGAAAATCTATAAGGTATTTTTTTATATTATCATTTTCTGGGCGGACTGTAAAATAGGTTACGAAAATTACATTCTTTTTTGTGTTTAAGACATGTTTTAAGCTTTCCAAAGGTATGTTTGGACCCAAAAAGATTGTATTGTAACCAGCTGAAATTAACTCATAATTAGCATAAAGCAAACTAATTTCGTGGATTTCGTGATATGGAAGATAAAGGGAGAACAATTGCCCCTTTTGAGAATTGCTTTGTTTCAGTTTAGCCGAGTAGCTAATAATGGTGTGTTTTATCTTTTCGGAAATAAAATGCTCGTGTGAAGGATCAATTGTGCCAGAATGCCAAAGAATCCCCATTTCAGTAAGCAGTGGCACAAATATTTCGGCAAACACTTCCCGAAAAGACTTTTTTTCTAAAAGTTTTTCTAAAGTAGCATCAAAAAGTTCACCGTCAAACTCAAACATTGCCGACTTAAAAACATTCAGCATATATTCAGAATCAAGGCCATTGATGTTTTTTTTGATCAATCCCTGAATCTGTACATTATCTAAGCTTGCAATTTTTGAGATTTTGTACCCAGCATTGTATAGATAGGCAACATTCAATAACTTCTTAAGGTTGTCGAGATCGTACTTTCTAATGTTGGTATCGGTACGTTCTGGCTCAAGAAGGTTATATCTTTTCTCCCAAATCCTGATTGTATGGGCTTTTACATTTGAGAGATTTTCGAGATCTTTTATGCCAAATTGTGTTTTGACCACTGAATTACCATTTAGTTTTGCCTTGTGAATGTACTAAAAAGAAGTGAGTTTGTTTAGATTAATTTAAAATTCTCTAAACATTTTGATAAACAAAGTTTAAACAACCTAAAATTTTAAACTTAATTTAATCAAAAAGAATATTTTTTAAAAAAGGAAGTACCCGGGATGGGACTTGAACCCACACGCCCAAAGGACACATGGCCCTCAACCATGCCTGTCTACCAATTCCAGCACCCGGGTGGATACTTATTTTTCAATTAAACGTTTAAAACAAATTAAGAAGTGCTTTAAACAAAAAAAGTTAAACCGAGGGCTTAACTTTTAGTGACCTGGCTGGGGCTCGAACCCAGGACCACCTCCTTAAAAGGGAGGTGCTCTACCAACTGAGCTACCAGGTCTTCCTTATTGCGGGTGCAAATATACTATCATTAAATTAAATTTTCAAAACGAAAATGAATTAAATTTGAGGAAAATTGAAAACCTTTGAAATACAGGGGCTCACAAATAAATTTTTTATTTCAAAAGTTCCGTTTTTATAAATAATCTATAAAATTTAAGAGAATGTTACACCATATATTGAGAAATTCGTAATTTGAAAACCTATGAAAATCGTCTTGGTTGGGTATATGGGAAGTGGAAAATCTTCTATAGGAAAAAAACTTGCAGAAGTTTTGAGGCTACCTTTTAAGGATATCGATTCTGAAATTGAAAAAGCTGAAAGAATTTCTGTATCTAAAATATTTTCGCAAAAGGGGGAGGTTTATTTCAGAAAAGTGGAAAACAAAGTACTGAAGCAACTTTTAAAAAACTCGAACAGTTTCGTTTTGGCAACAGGCGGTGGTACACCGTGTTATTCAGATGCTATGGAAATTATAGGAAATCAAGAAGATACTGTTTCAGTGTATTTAAAAAATCCAATAAATACTTTAGTTTCCCGATTATTTTCAGAAAAAGTAGATAGACCTCTGATTGCTCACTTAAGTTCTGAAATTGAACTTGAAGATTTTATTAGAAAACACCTTTTTGAAAGGGCATTCTACTATAATCAGGCTGATATGATTATTGATGTAGGTTCAGAAAGTGTAGCTAAAACTGTTGAAAAGATAATTTTGAAGTTATTCTAATACCGCTCTGTCATTATTTTTTTCAAAAATCACACAAACGTTTTCGTTCAGCGAAGTTGAAAGCGAAATGCCTTTAAAATCTGCTTTTACAGGATATTTTTTATGGTTTCTGTCAACGAGAACAGCAGTCTTGAATTTCTTTAACGGTACTTCCAAAAAATGCTTCACACCATAAATTAAAGTAGTTCCAGAATGGAGCACATCGTCAACAAGAAGTAATGATTTATTTTTGTAATCTTCCTCTTTCAATGAGGTTTTTATTGGGTTGGTGGGGTTCTTTTTATCAATTATCACTTCGCAAAGTATCACTTTTATTGAAGAAATTTTCTCAACTTCAGTCTTAAGTTTTTTCGCTAGTACAAAACCATTGGTCATAATGCCTGCAATCACCATCTCTTTTTCATCTACATTTGTTTCGTAGATTTGATAGGCAATCCGCTTTATTTTATGGGCAATCTGTTTTTTGTCAAGAATGACGGTATTTATTTCTTGCATCAGCTATTTTTTTCAAATATAGTTATATCGCTTCATTTTCGTCATCTGTTGATTCTGTAAAATCATCCAAATCCCTCCTATCCTTTTTTGTGGGTCTGCCCACGCCTTTTTTTCGGTAGTAGGTTTTTGCGTATTGCAGCATTTCATTTGTTTGAAATGCCTCTTTGGGCGTTGTATCTTTTCTGTATAAATCTACCAATTTAGCGCCAACTCTACTTGCGGGCAGGTCAAGAACTTCCAGTTCATAAGTAATTTGGTTTTTCCGAATATTTATAACATCGCCCGGATAAACGTCTCTGGATGGCTTTACGATATCACCATTAACACGTACAGAACCTTTCTTGCACGCCTGAGTTGCCATGTTTCTGGTTTTTAAATACCGAACTGCCCACAAATATTTATCAATCCTCATAATTATTATGCCCAAAACAACGTTAATGTAGTGTGCAAAAATAACGGAAAATTGTATCTTGCGCCCACAAAAACTGGATGATGATTAAAATAAAATACGCTTGCGGCTTGATGATTGGGCTGCTATTAATTACTACTTCTTGTAAAAAAGATGATGATATTCCTGCACCGCCACCACCTCGTGATAGAGGAGAGGAGGCTATCAGGGCTCAGGCAGAGATTGAAGAATTTTTAGAAACGCACTTTTACAATTATGAAGATTTTCAAACGGATCCGGAAAATTTTAAAATAAAGTTTGATACAATAGCAGGAGATAATGCTTCCAAAACTCCTTTGATTGAACAGGTAGATTTTGTTGAGGTTAAAGATATAATTGATACAGACGTAACCTATAAACTATACTATTTAAATGTACGTGATGGTGGCGGTGAAAAACCTCATTTTTCTGATTACACCATAAACACTTATGAAGGAAGATTAATGAACCTCGATTTATTTGACAGTTCCGTAATACCAGTTAGATTTAATCTTGTAGATACACCTACGAGTTCTGGGATCATTAGAGGATTGCAACAAGCAATTATTCAATTTAGAGGGGCATCCAACGTTATTTCTAACCCAGATGGCACACTTACTTTTGAAAATTACGGTATTGGAGCGGTATTTATACCTTCTGGCTTGGCATATTATCAATATCCTCCACCGACAGGAGGATTAAATGCTTATGACCAACTTATTTTCTCTTTTGAATTATTTGAATCAGAGGTTGCTGATCATGACAATGATGGAATACCCTCTTATATGGAAGATCTTAATGGTGATGGATTTTTGCTGAATGATGATACTGATGGTACAGGCGGGGCAAACTATTTGGATGATGATGATGATGGTGACGGCCGTTTGACTAAGTATGAAATCGAAATAGACGGTAACGGAAACATAACCTTCCCAGACGTGGATGGAGATGGTACCCCAGACTATCTAGATGCTGATAGTTAAACTAAAATGATAATAGATAAAAAAAGCCCGACTCTATTTAGAATCGGGCTTTTTTTATCTATTATTTAGGATTATTTGCGTGCTATAACCTTTTTTACAGCATTAACAATTGCTGATGCATTCAATCCATATTTATCCATTAGTTGCTCTGGAGTACCAGACTCCCCAAAAGTATCATTTGTCGCGATGAATTCTTGGGGAGCTGGATGTTGTGTTGAAAGTAAACGTGCGATACTCTCGCCTAAACCTCCAAGAAAATTATGCTCTTCTGCAGTTACTACACACCCTGTTTTTTTAACGCTTTTCAGTATAGCTACGTCGTCCAAAGGCTTTATGGTGTGAATGTTTATTACATCAGCAGTAATTCCATTTTCGTTTAAAGTTTCCGCAGCTTGCAAAGCTTCCCAAACCAAATGACCCGTAGCAATAATAGTAACATCATTTCCCTCTTGCAATTGAACTGCTTTTCCTATTTGAAAATTTTGGTCGGAAGGAGTGAAATTTGCAACCTTCGGCCTTCCGAAACGAAGATAGACCGGTCCTTTGTGGTCCGCAATAGCAATGGTTGCAGCTTTTGTTTGGTTGTAGTCACAAGTATTAATTACCGTCATTCCCGGAAGCATTTTCATCAATCCAATATCCTCAAGAATTTGATGTGTAGCTCCGTCTTCACCTAAAGTCAAACCTGCATGTGAAGCGCATATCTTTACATTTTTTCCGCTGTAGGCAACACTTTGACGTATTTGGTCATAAACCCTTCCCGTAGAAAAATTTGCGAAAGTACCAGTGAAAGGAATTTTCCCGCCAATGGTCATTCCCGCAGCAATACCAATCATATTTGCTTCGGCTATACCTACCTGAAAGAAACGATCTGGATGGTTTTCTTTGAATTCGTCCATTTTTAATGAACCAGTAAGGTCTGCGCAAAGTGCTACAACATCCTTGTTTTTCTTTCCAAGCTCCGTAAGTCCATCCCCGAAACCTGAACGTGTATCTTTTTTGCCTGTATCTGTATATTTTTTCATCTGAACTGTTTTCAATTTTAATAATCTCCCAAGGTTANAGGATTCTGTGAAAGTGCTGTTTCCAACTGTTGGTCATTAGGAGCTTTTCCGTGCCAATCGTGGGTGTGCATCATAAAATCTACACCATTGCCCATAATGGTATGAAGCAAAACACAAACTGGTTTTCCGTTGCCAGTTTTTTCTTTGGCTTTCTTCATTCCTGCAACAATAGCTTTTAAATCGTTTCCTTTTTNAATATCCATNACGTCCCAACCAAAAGCTTCAAACTTTGCTTTTAAGTTTCCTAACGGAAGTACGTTTTTTGTNGCCCCATCAATCTGTTGGCCGTTTAAATCTACGGTTACAATCAGGTTGTCCACATTATTACCAGCAGCATACATTATTGCCTCCCAGTTTTGGCCTTCCTGCAATTCGCCATCGCCGCAAAGGGTGTAAACTATGTGCTTGTCTTTGTTTAGTTTTTTGGTAAGTGCGGCTCCTATGGAAACTGAAATTCCCTGTCCCAAAGAACCCGATGCAATACGAATGCCTGGTAAGCCTTCGTGCGTTGTTGGATGGCCTTGCAAGCGTGAATTTAAAAGACGGAAGGTATTTAATTCTTCCACAGGAAAATATCCTGCACGTGCTAAAACACTATAAAAGACTGGGGAAATGTGCCCGTTTGAAAGAAAGAATAAATCTTCTCCAATTCCATCCATCGTGAAACTTTCGTTACGTTCCATCAATTCATTGTAAAGAGCCACGAAAAATTCGGTACAGCCCAGCGAACCTCCGGGATGTCCAGAATTCACTTTGTGTACTTGTCGTAAAATATCCCGTCGGACCTGAACCACCAAATCCTCAAGTGCTTTGTAATCTGCCATAATATGTTTTAATTTTCAGTTTCAAAAGTAAAGCATTCAAAGAGCCGTTCAAAGTTGAAACGTATGCTTTTATTAACGATTTGAGGGTTTTGTTAACATGTCATTCAATTCTGAATACAGAATTCTAAATTCAGAATTATAAGGTTATCTTTGCCACCTCAATAAAAATTGCTGAATGCACTTTAAGTTAGAAGCTACAGATTTACAGAGCAGTGCCCGCGCCGCTACAATTACTACAGATCACGGAATAATAGAAACACCAATCTTTATGCCCGTTGGAACGGTTGGGACCGTAAAAGGCGTCCATCAGCGTGAGTTGAAGGAAGATATAAACCCAGATATTATTCTTGGTAACACATACCATTTATCCCTAAGGCCGCAAACCCCTGTTCTGGAAAAGGCTGGTGGCCTCCATAAGTTCATGAATTGGGACCGTAATATCTTGACTGATAGTGGTGGATACCAAGTGTATTCGCTTTCGGCCAATAGAAAAATTAAGGAAGAGGGTGTAAAATTTAAAAGTCATATTGACGGCAGTTNCCATGTTTTCACTCCTGAAAATGTAATGGAAATTCAACGCACCATAGGCGCTGACATCATTATGGCTTTTGATGAATGTACGCCGTATCCGTGCGAATACAACTATGCAAAACGATCGATGCATATGACCCATCGTTGGTTAGACCGTTGCATAAAGCATTTGGAAAAAACGCCTTTAAAATATGATTACGGGCAAACATTTTTCCCAATCGTTCAAGGAAGTACCTATAAAGATTTAAGAAGACAATCTGCGGAATATATTGCTTCGGTTGGAGCTGAAGGCAATGCTATTGGTGGACTTTCAGTAGGCGAACCCGCTGATGAAATGTACGAAATGACAGCGGTGGTTACGGAAATTCTTCCGAAGGAAAAACCGAGATATTTGATGGGTGTGGGTACACCTGTGAATATTTTGGAAAATATAGCGCTGGGTATTGATATGTTTGACTGTGTAATGCCAACCCGTAACGGAAGAAATGGGATGCTTTTCACTTCCGAAGGAATAATCAATATCAAAAACAAAAAGTGGGAGGCTGATCTTTCTGTAATCGACCCTATGGGCATTACTTGGGTAGATACTGAATACAGCAAAGCGTATCTTCGACACTTATTTACCGTAAACGAAATGCTTGGGAGGCAAATAGCTACTATCCATAATTTAGGTTTTTATTTATGGTTGGTTCGCGAGGCGAGAAAACATATATTAGCGGGTGATTTTGCCGATTGGAAAAACGGCATGGTCAAAAAACTAGATCAAAGATTGTAACATGCTCAGCATACTCGATAGGTACATATTAAAAAAATATTTAGGCACTTTTTCGCTGCTGTTATTGCTTTTTATACCTATTGGAATCACGGTCCATCTTGCCGAGAAGATTGATAAAATTCTTGAAAACGAGGTGCCTTTGACGGAAGTTCTTATCTATTTGTACAACTTCACCATTTATTTTGCGAACCTGCTTTTTCCCTTGTTTTTGTTTCTTTCGGTTATTTGGTTCACCTCAAAACTTGCCAATAATACCGAGGTAATTGCCTTTTTGAGTAGCGGTGTTTCGTATTATCGATTCTTGCGTCCTTATATCATTGGTGCAACCATAGTCTGTATTGCTGCGCTTGTTTTTAGTATGTATTTGGCGCCAAAGGCCAGTAAGGGTTTTAATGAATTTTCCTATAATTATCTTAAAAAAGGAAAGCAGGACAGGGACCAAAGCAATGTTTACACACAGATAAACGACAACGATTATATTTACGTAAGTTATTTTAACGTAACCGATAAAATAGGTAGTAATTTTACTTTGGAACATTTTGAAGGTAATAAAATGAGCTATAAAATTTCCGCAGCGCAGATAAAATATAATGAAAAGGACAGCACTTATTCGTTGTTTCACTATAACAAAAGAAAGATAGGGGANTTTGAAGATGTTTTGGAAAGCAAGCCAAAATTGGACACCGTTTTTTCTTTCGATTTGGAAGATTTAACACCAGTAACCTACATTGCCGAAACGCTGAATTTCACAGAACTCAACAATTTCATCAAAAAAGAAAAAGCCCGTGGTTCTTCATACATTAACCGTTATGAAGTGGTTCGGTATAAGCGTTGGAGTTTACCAGTTTCAGCATACATACTTACNATTATTGCCGTAGCGGTGTCTTCGGTAAAAAGGCGCGGTGGAATGGGGCTGAACCTTGCTATTGGCATAGGTATCGGGATGGTTTTTGTTTTCTTTGATAAAATTTTCGGGACTATGGCAGAGCAAAGTGATTTTTCGCCTTTTGTGGCTACATGGTTCCCAAACTTTATTTTCGGAATTTTGGCAATCTATCTTTTAAGAAATGCGAAACGATAAGCTNCTCAATTACCTGCACCTTCATTTTATAGTTTTTATTTGGGGATTTACAGCCGTTCTTGGCGCGTTGATTTCTTTGGAAGCCATTCCATTGGTTTGGTACCGAATGTTATTAGCGGCAGGNTTTGTTTTCCTCTTCTTGATTTTTAAAAAAGAAAATTTAAAGTTTTCACTAAGAACATTGGGCAAATTCTGCTTCGCNGGAATCCTTATTGCGGTACATTGGCTTACTTTTTTTGGAGCAATAAAAGCATCAAATGTTTCGGTGACGTTGGCCGTACTTTCCACGGGGGCATTTTTTGCATCGCTCTTGGAACCTTTGCTTTACGGAAGAAAGATAATTTTATATGAAGTATTGTTTGGACTTATCGTAATAGTTGGGCTTTACATAATTTTTGATGTAGAGGCTTCCTATACTTTGGGTATAATTTTGGCGCTTATTTCAGCATTTTTAAGTGCGCTTTTTTCTGTAATTAATGGAAAATTTGTGCTGGAGCATAAAGCCTCTGCAATTTCTTTTTATGAATTGCTTTTTGGAGTTATAGGTATCAGTATCTATCTCGCTTTCGCGGGAAAATTCACCACAGAATTCTTCACCATTTCGGCACACGACTGGATTTATTTAATAATCCTGGCGTCGGCCTGCACTGCCTATGCTTTCATCGCTTCCATACATGTAATGAAATGGATAAGTCCCTACACTGTCATGCTTACCATAAATATGGAACCGGTGTATGGTATTATTTTGGCACTCATAGTTTTGGGAGATTCTGAAAATATGAGTCCACAGTTTTATTACGGCGCGGCTATTATATTATTAACGGTAATTGCTAACGGAATCATAAAAATAACCCAAGAAAGAAAACGAAGAAGATTGCATAACACCTAAAACAAAATTTTATCTTTGTACACCAACCTTTACAAAAAGAAGGAAAAACTATGGAATATCTTGATTTTGAACTCCCTATAAAAGAATTACAGGAACAATACGAAAAGGCCTGTCTAATTGGCGAAGAAAGCGATGTAGATGTGACCAATACCTGTAAACAGATTGAAAAAAAACTAAACGACACCAAAAAGGAAATCTATAAAAACCTTACACCTTGGCAGCGTGTGCAGCTTTCGCGTCACCCAGACCGTCCATACACCATGGACTATATTAAAGCCATTTGCGGAGATTCATTTCTAGAACTTCACGGCGACCGAAGTTTTAAGGACGATAAAGCAATGGTAGGTGGTTTGGGAAAAATTGGTGACCAAAGTTATATGTTTGTGGGTCAGCAGAAAGGATATAATACAAAAACCCGTCAATTCAGAAATTTTGGAATGGCGAACCCCGAAGGGTACCGAAAGGCCTTGCGGTTAATGAAATCTGCTGAAAAATTTAAAGTACCCGTAGTATGTTTTATAGATACACCCGGGGCTTTCCCAGGGTTGGAAGCAGAAGAAAGAGGGCAGGGTGAGGCCATTGCACGTAACATCCTTGAAATGACTCGCTTGAAAGTACCAATTATTGTCGTTATAATTGGCGAAGGAGCAAGTGGCGGGGCTTTGGGAATTGGCGTGGGCGATAAAGTTTTAATGCTTGAGAATACTTGGTATTCGGTAATCTCTCCAGAGAGCTGCTCTTCTATTTTATGGCGAAGCTGGGAATTTAAAGAACAAGCTGCCGAAGCCTTAAAGCTTACGGCAACAGATATGAAAAAACTTAAGCTAATTGATGAAATTGTAAAGGAACCTTTGGGCGGTGCCCATAGTGACCGTGAGAAAACTTTTACAACTGTGGCAGGTGCCATTGAAAAGTCTTATGCCGCCCTAAAAATGTTATCCCCAACCGATTTGGTTAAAAAAAGGATGGAAAAATATTTGGAAATGGGTGAGTTTAAAAGTTAAATCTAACAATAGCTTATCATACCGTAAATCCGAGGGGAAAGCCTCGGATTTTTTTACGGGTTATCAACAATATTTTGCAGTTTTCAACAGTTCAATTGTTGATGAACGGTTAATATAGTAAAGCAAAAAATCATATAATCCTCTTAACATTTTCTTTACATTCGCTTCATGGAAAAAATCAAACCTCAAACCAGTTTTTCAAACCGCTCTTCGCAGGTCATATCGCTTGAAAAAGGCAAAATACCGCCTCAAGCCATTGATTTAGAAGAAGTTGTGTTAGGCGCTTTGATGATTGACAAAAAGGGTGTAGATGAAGTAATAGATATCCTACATCCTGAAGTTTTCTATAAGCAAGCGCACCAGCATATCTTTGAAGCTATTCATGATTTGTTTGAAGACAGCCAACCAGTGGACTTATTAACCGTTTCAACACAACTTAAGAAGCAAGGTAAAATCGAGCTCGTTGGCGGAGAGTTTTATTTGATTCAATTAACGCAGAAAGTATCCTCTTCGGCACATATTGAATTTCACGCACGTATTATTCTTCAGAAATATATTCAACGAAGTTTGATTAAAATTTCAAACGAAATTATTGAAGATTCTTATAACGAAGGAACCGACGTTTTTGATCTTTTGGATAATGCCGAGGCAAAACTCTACGAGGTTACCCAAGGAAATATTAAACGTTCTTCAGAAACTGCCCAAAATCTTGTAATCCAAGCAAAAAAACGGATTGAGGAAATAGCCAATAAAGAAGGGCTTTCCGGAGTTCCATCAGGTTTTACGAAAGTAGACAAACTTACCTCGGGCTGGCAACCGAGCGATTTGATAATCATTGCTGCGCGTCCTGGTATGGGTAAAACAGCTTTGACACTTTCCATGGCACGAAATATTGCTGTGGAGCACAACATTCCCGTGGCTTTCTTTTCTTTGGAAATGTCCTCGGTACAGCTTATAACCCGTTTGATTTCTTCGGAAACTCAATTGAGTTCAGAAAAACTACGTACCGGAAATCTTGAAAAACACGAGTGGGAACAACTCAACGTAAAAGTGAAAGGGCTGGAAAAAGCCCCTCTATTTATAGATGATACACCTTCGCTTTCTATTTTTGATTTGCGGGCAAAGGCGCGGCGACTTTCGTCACAGCACGGCATCAAACTAATAATTGTAGATTATTTGCAATTGATGACCGCTGGCGGAAGTCAAAAAGGAGGTAACCGTGAACAAGAGATTTCTACTATTTCTCGAAACCTAAAAGCTTTGGCAAAGGAATTAAACATTCCAGTAATTGCACTATCCCAGCTTTCACGTGCCGTTGAAACCCGTGGCGGTAGCAAACGCCCATTACTTTCAGACCTTCGGGAATCTGGTGCGATTGAGCAGGATGCAGATATTGTTTCATTTATATATCGCCCCGAGTACTACAAAATTGACGAATGGGATGATGAGGAACACACACCAACAGCTGGTCAGGCAGAATTCATAGTTGCAAAACACCGTAATGGAGGTTTGGATGAAATTCGTTTGAAATTTATTGGCCACCTCGGTAAGTTTGAAAGCCTCGATAATTTTGATACACCGATGGAAATCCATTCCAGAATGAACGATGCCGCTAACGATGACACTTTTAAAACGAAAAATCTTCCATCACCCAACGAAGCTTTCGGAAGTTCTATGAACGATGATTTTTCCATCGACGAGGATAATGATGTGCCGTTTTAATACTCCTTAGGTACTTTGGCTTAAAAATTGTCGTTATATTTATTCCCGCGAATGCGGAAATCTTATCATTTCATTTTTTCGAAATATTTATTATGCCGAAATACGTTGCAATCATATTATTACTTCTTTTTTCAATAAAAGCTTCTGCTTCTTACATACTTATTCCAATGGATGCCGAGGGCCAAAAGGAACATCTAAAAGCTTACGGCATTACCTATTGGGTTTTGGAGAAGCAACAAAAAGTAAAATGGTTGCTGAATTACCGAGGCGGCTCTTTTTTGATGCCCGATTCTCCCGAAATTCAAAAGGAATGCCAGATTCGCGGGGTTTCTTTTGAAGTGATTTCAGATAGCAAGACAGAACAAATTCTTACAGATATTAGCAGTCCGTCCAAAAATATGGACGCAGTCGTTTTGGAAAAAGCTCCAAAAATTGCGGTTTATTCCCCCAAAGGAAACCTTCCATGGGATGATGCGGTTACTATGGTTTTGACATACGCCGAAATTCCTTATACTGTAATTTATGACGAAGAGGTTTTAAGTGATCAATTGATTCTCTACGACTGGCTGCATTTGCACCATGAAGATTTTACGGGGCAATACGGTAAATTTTATCGTGCCTATCGCTCTGCACCTTGGTATATCGAAGAAAAAGCTAAAGCTGAAGCGCTGGCCGCAAAATTGGGTTACAATAAAGTATCCGAAGAAAAACTAGCCGTTGCCAAAAAAATACGTGATTATGTGATTGGTGGTGGATTTATGTTTGCCATGTGCAGCGCTACTGATAGTTTTGATATTGCGCTTTCCGCTGAAGGCGTAGATATTTGCGAACCTATGTTTGACGGAGACCCAAGTGAGCCAGGGTATCAGAGTAAAATTGATTACAATAAAACCTTTGCATTTACTGATTTTATTCTCGAACGCAGCCCGATGGTCTATGAGTTTTCAAGTATCGATATGACTGAAAAACGTAGAATTGCCAAAGAGAGTGATTACTTTACCTTAATGGACTATTCGGCTAAATGGGACCCTATCCCTACGATGCTTTGTCAAAACCACACTGCATTGGTAAAGGGTTTTATGGGACAGACTACATCATTTGATCGCGATGAGATAAAAGCGAATGTTTTGGTTATGGGTGAAAACAAAAGCAATGGCGAAGCTCGCTATATTCACGGAATAAAAGGAAAAGGATTCTTTACTTTTTACGGAGGCCATGACCCAGAAGACTATCAGCATAGAGTAGGGGACGCGAAGACTGAATTGGCGCTTCACCCCAATTCGCCGGGTTACAGGCTTATTTTGAATAACGTTTTATTTCCAGCAGCTAAGAAGAAAAAGCAGAAAACCTAATTCTTTTTTAAACTTTCGTAGTAATCCTTTGGCGGTAAAACAGTAATTTCTACCCTTCTGTTTTGTTGTTTGTTTTCTTCGGAATCATTTGGAAGCCGGGGTTTGCTTTCGCCATAGGGTTTTATTTCAAATTCATAAAATGAATTTTCCCCAAAAATTTCAATCAGTCTATTTTTTACTGAAATACATCTATGTTCTGAAAGCGACATATTGGAATTTTCGTCACCATCACTATCGGTGTGGCCTTCCACCAATATAGTTGCCTTATCTACTTGCCGAATAGATTCAGCCAGAGAATCGAGACTTTGTTTGGCGTTTTCCTTTAAATCGTATTTGGCAACATCAAACAAAACATCTGCATTAATGGTAAGTTTAATTACGCTATTTATAGCGCCAATCGCATCTAAATCGGCCCCTGCACTTTTGCTTTTGCAGAGGTCTTTTAAATCGGTTATTCGGAGAAAGTAGAAAACAGTTTCACTGTCAATACCTTCTTTACTTAAATCTATCGAAGATTTTCCGCCAGCTATTTTTCCAGCATAAATCCAATCTTTTCCATTTTGTGAAATTTCTACCATGGCGGGCTCTTTTGACGGCCCTACTTCAAAAAGATAAAGATCATCGCCCGGAAGATTCATAAATCCGTTATCGGTAAATTCCACGGTCAGGCTTCCACCACAGCCCAAAGAAATAAAATTGGGCGTTTGATAATTTTTGTAGTTTGGTTCGTGTAGACATTGCATGCTGTCGCGATATTTTTGAATTGGTGGGGGAGCTCCAACTTTATATTCAATAAGCTTATCGGCAAATGAAATTTTCCCTAATGGTAGATATATAGATTCGTATCGATCTATTCGGTATAATTTACCAGTTCCCTTTTGGGCAAAAAGAGAATTCCCTGAAATATAAAGAAGTATAAAAAAAAGAAATAAAGCGCGAAGCATTCGTCTATTTTCAACGAAGATACTGAAACTTCCTTAGTTACAAATTTCACATAAAAAAACCGCCTCATTGCTGAAGCGGTTTTTAGGCGAAATAATATAGTTAATGTCTTACTTTACTTGTTTTACGATTGCGGCAAAAGCCTCTGGGTGGTTCATAGCTAAATCTGCCAAAACCTTACGGTTAAGCTCGATTCCACTGTTTTTTAAACTTCCCATAAATTGTGAATAAGACATTCCATGCTGTCTTGCACCCGCATTGATACGGGTAATCCATAAGGATCTGAAATTTCTCTTTTTTGCACGACGGTCACGATATGAATAAAGCATCGCTTTATCCACGGCGTTTTTAGCAACCGTCCATACGTTTTTACGTCTTCCAAAGTAACCTTTGGCTTGTTTAAGAACCTTTTTTCTGCGGGCTCTCTTCGCAACTGAATTTACTGATCTTGGCATAATTTTAATTTTTTTGTAGCAGGCGTTCCATCTTTGTGAATACTTTTATTGCACTACTCCAGGGTTTAAATAATTGTTTTAACCGGTTAAGCAGTATTACTTCATGCGAAGCATTTGCTTAACATTGCTTTCGTCGGCCTTGTCTACCAACCCGTCATGGGTTAATGCAAGTTTGCGTTTTTTGCTCTTCTTTGTTAAGATGTGGCTTTTAAACGCATGCTTTCTTTTAATCTTACCTGTACCTGTAAGCTTAAAACGCTTTTTGGCACTGGATTTTGTTTTTTGTTTCGGCATGTTTCCTACTTTTTATTTATTATTTCGCTTTATTGTGAACTTCAATTTCTTTTAAAAAAATGAAGTATTATTTCTTTTTAGGGGCAATGAACATTATCATTCGCTTGCCTTCCAGTTTTGGCATTTGCTCTACTTTTCCAAACTCTTCCAGATCTCGAGCAAGACGCAAAAGCAAGATTTCACCTTGATCTTTATAGATTATGGAACGTCCTTTAAAGAAAACATATGCTTTCAATTTTGAACCTTCCTGCAAAAACTTTTCGCCGTGTTTCTTTTTGAACTCGTAATCGTGATCATCTGTATTGGGGCCAAACCTGATTTCCTTAATGGTAACCTTGGTTGCTTTTGCCTTTAGAGCTTTTTCACGTTTTTTTTGTTCGTAAACAAACTTTTTATAGTCTATTACTTTGCAAACTGGCGGATTTGCGTTTGGTGAAATTTCCACGAGATCGAGCTCTTGCTCTTCAGCAATTTCACGCGCTTTTTTTAAAGGATAAACTCCTATTTCAACATTTTCACCTACAAGGCGTACTTCTTCCGCACGAATCTTTCCATTGATTCTGTGTTGATCTTCCTTAATTACCCTTGCAGGGCCTCTACTTCTTTTTCTTCGTATTGCTATGGCTTACTAATTTTAGTTAAACATTAAATTCTTTCGATTCTTCTTTTATTGACTGTTGAATCAATTCGGAGAAAGCTTTTGGGGTCATTGTACCCAAATCACCTTCACCGTGTTTACGTACAGAAACCGTTCCATCTTTTTCTTCCTGCTCACCAACAATCAACATATATGGGATTTTGTTCATCTCAGCCTCCCTGATTTTCTTGCCAATTGTTTCGTTCCTATTGTCAACAAGGGCGCGAATTTCGTCATTTTCAAGCAAATTTAAAACTTTTTGTGAGTATTTTTCATATTTTTCACTTAATGATAATATACTCACTTGTTCTGGCATTAACCAAAGGGGGAAATTTCCGCCTGTATGTTCCAATAAAATTGCTACAAAACGCTCCATGCTTCCAAAGGGAGCACGGTGAATCATTACCGGGCGGTGCGTCTCATTGTCACTGCCCTTGTATTCCAGTTCAAAACGTTCCGGAAGGTTATAATCCACTTGAATAGTACCTAATTGCCAGCTTCTTCCCAAAGCATCCTTTACCATGAAATCCAGTTTTGGGCCATAAAAAGCAGCTTCACCATATTCAACTTTATAATCCAAGCCTTTTGCTTCAGCTGCGTTTATGATTGCTTTTTCGGCTTTCTCCCAATTTTCAAGACTTCCAATATATTTTTCAGGTTTGTCTGGATCGCGCAACGAAACCTGCGTATAGAAATTTTCGAAACCTAAAGAGCCAAAAACAAACAGAACCAAATCGATTACTTTCTTGAATTCGTCATCCAATTGGTCTGGTGTACAAAAAATGTGGGCATCGTCTTGGGTAAAACCACGAACACGAGTCAAGCCGTGAAGTTCTCCACTCTGTTCGTAACGATAAACCGTTCCGAATTCTGCAAAACGCTTCGGAAGATCCTTATAAGACCACGGTTTGCTATTATAAATTTCGCAGTGATGTGGACAGTTCATCGGTTTCAATAAAAACTCTTCGCCTTCAGCTGGTGTATGTATTGGTTGAAAACTATCTGCACCGTACTTAGCATAATGGCCAGATGTAACATATAGTTCTTTTTGACCAATGTGTGGTGTAACCACCATTTCGTAACCAGCTTTTTTCTGGGCTTTCTTCAAAAAGTTTTCAAGTCTTTCACGAAGTGCGGCACCTTTTGGCAACCATAATGGAAGGCCTTGCCCCACTTTTTGTGAGAATGTGAAAAGCTCAAGTTCCTTTCCAAGTTTTCGGTGGTCGCGTTTTTTTGCTTCTTCCAGCAATTCCAAATACTCTGTTAGATCTTTTTGCTTCGGAAAACTAATACCGTATATACGTGTAAGCTGTTTATTCTTTTCATCGCCACGCCAATAAGCCCCTGCAATACTCATTAATTTTACTGCTTTTACAATACCCGTGTTTGGAATATGTCCGCCACGACATAAGTCTGTAAATGTATCATGGTCACAAAAGGTAATTGTTCCATCCTCCAGATTTTCAATCAATTCTACTTTATATTCGTTGCCCTGTTTTTTGTAATAATCCAGAGCATCGGCTTTTGAAGATTCGCGAATTGAGAACTCATGTTTTCCACGAGCTATTTCAAGCATTTTATCCTCAACTTCCTTTAGATCTTTTTCCGAAATCGTTTTGTCACCAAAATCAACATCGTAATAAAAACCATTTTCAATAGCTGGGCCAATGGTCAATTTAATCCCAGGATACAACTTTTCCAATGCTTGTGCAAGAATATGTGCGGAAGAATGCCAAAAGGCTTTTTTCCCTTCCTCGTTGTTCCATGTATATAGCACAAGTTTGCCATCCTCCGTCAATGGAGTGGTAGATTCAACAGTTGCGTCATTAAAGGATGCTGAAATTACATTGCGTGCAAATCCTTCGCTTATACTTTTGGCTACGTCCATAGGAGTAATGCCTGCATCAAAATGCTTTACACTTCCATCGGGTAGGGTAATGGCTATCATATATTGAAATTAAATTTTTTAGGTGGCAAAGATACTATTAGTTTCTGCCGTTTGCAATAATCGCCTGAAGGTAATTATTACTTTTTGGGCGTTCCCAATAACCGTTTTCGGTTATTGGTCAGGCTTTCACTACTCGCTTCCCCATTTGCTTTTTTGGCGCATGGGGAGAGCTCAAACACGCCGTTCAATCCTTAACGCTACCAGAGCACCAAATCTAGTATATATATTAAGGTATAATAACAACTAAAAAAAATTTTATGGCTAAATTGTACCATTTCAATAGCTTATAAATTAAATTGAAAAAACTGTAAAAAAACCTTATCAATAAGTTTGGTGGAACGGAAAAGGGTTCTATATTTGCACCCGCTTAAAAGAACAACCACGAGCTGTTCAGCAAAGCAAAACAACGGTCTTAAATTTTTTTTGAAATATTTTTTTAAAAGGTATTGCAGGATTAAAAAAGAGTTGTACATTTGCACCCGCTAAAACAATGAGTGACTATAAAACACGATTTGAAAGCGAGCAAAATTAGACAAGAAAGTTCATTGAGATATTGAAATTGACAGCGTAGGCGGGCTTCCGAAAGGATGTCCGCCGACAAAGAAAACTAAACTAAGTGAGATACCTGAGATTTTTTTGAGAGTCGGGCTCTTTATGGAGTATGGTCGCAATATTATTGAAGATTATACGATGAAGAGTTTGATCCTGGCTCAGGATGAACGCTAGCGGCAGGCCTAACACATGCAAGTCGAGGGGTAGAGGGGTGCTTGCACCGAAAGACGAGTGGCGAACGGGTGCGTAACGCGTATGCAATCTGCCTTTTACTAGGGTATAGCCCAGAGAAATTTGGATTAATCCCCTA
>PAZL01000020.1 GCA_002715485.1 Aequorivita sp.
ATTACCCACCATCCCAACAAGCAGATGTGGAAATGGCACTAGAAACCATTCCAAAAGATTCAGAAATTGATGAAGACTCCCCTATCCTCTTGATTGTTGAGGATAATGAAGATATACGTTTGTTCGTGAAAAATGCTTTTAAAAATACATATCACGTAATTGAAGCGGAAGATGGCAATGAAGGTATAGAGAAAGCCTTAGCATTTATTCCAGATATTATTATTTCAGACATCATGATGCCGAAAACCTCTGGTCTACAACTCTGTGAAACCCTTAAAAACGATGAACGGACAAGCCACATTCCCATACTGTTGTTAACTGCAAAGGCAGAAGAAAAAACGGAAATTGAAGGACTTGATTTTGGCGCAGATGATTATATACTAAAACCCTTTAAACTAAAACTTTTGGAAAGTCGCGTAAAAAACTTGGTTGCTTCCCGTAGGCAACTTCGCGAACGCTATAGTCAAGAAATAATTCTGAAACCGATGGATATATCCATAGCTAGCATTGATAAAAAGTTTATTGAAAAAACACAAGCCGTACTGGATAGGCATATTACAGAATCTGATTTTAGCATAGAAGATTTCAGCAAGCAGGTGGGACTAAGCAGAATGCAGTTTCACAGAAAGCTAAAAGCGGTTACTGGCTTAACCGCTACAGAGTTTATACGCTCCCAACGCCTAAAATTAGCAGCCTCTTTATTAAAAAGCAGCGATGTAAATGTTTCTGAAATATGCTACCAAGTTGGGTTTAACAATCCTTCCTATTTTGCCAAATGCTTTAAAGAAGCTTTTGGCTGTTTACCCTCAGAGTTCGGTAAAAAGTAATCATTTTTTTTAAGCAAAACCCCAATAACAAGGCGATGTTACAATTTTGGCATCATATGTTACATCGCTGTTATTCTATTTTCTTAATTACTTCTAGTTTTATTCGTAAGAAATAAAGCCCCACCTCCCCGATACTATTTTATTGAATAACCTCATCAAGTTTATGAATAATGAATATGAAGGAAGCCTTGATAAATTTATCTCAAATGAAATTTATTTAAATGTAACCCATTTAACAAAGGGCAGTTACAAATTAAAAATAGTACATAAAAGCAAAGTGATAAAAACCATCAATTTCAAAAAAGATGACTAAATATAACAGTTATGAAAAAGTATACACCTTCCATAATCCTACTGTTTTTCACACTTCCTTTTTTTTGCCAAGTGGGAATTAACAATACAAATCCAGATGCAACTCTAGATATTACAGCTAGCAATATTACAGCTCCCAACAATAACGACGGTATCTTAATTCCAAGAGTAGATGAATTTCCTTCAGTCCCTCCTACAGCTGCACAAGATGGAATGATGGTCTTTGTTACGGGTAACGGAGCACCCTCCAAAGGATTTTATTATTGGGATAATAGCATTCCAGATTGGGTACAAATAAATACCGGAGCAGGGAATGATGAAGATTGGTATGAAGAAGGCAGCACGGCGGGACCAGATGATATTAATGATGATATTTACACACTGGGCAATGTGGCCATTGGTAAGAATACGGCAGATTACCCTTTGGATATTGATACGCAAGGGTTCACTGGGGCTTATGTTAACATGACAAGTATTTCAGATATAAACCAAAATGGTTCCACTGTTAATATAGTTTCACCTGATAATTTTCAGAAAGTAGGGTTTTCTTCCACAATTAATTCCCCCGGTAATGGATTTCATTATGGGCTTTTAACCAATGTAAATGGTAGTGGTAGTGGAATTCATTATGGGGCCTACAACTTTTTATATGGTGCTGGCATAGGAAGTCAAGTTGGAACTTTTAATACTATTTCCAATATAGGAGGAGGGAATCAGTATGGCACCTACAACCGTTTTTTAGGAGCTGGGAGTAGTCAAATTTATGGAAATGCTATCTCTATTGAAAACACTTCAGATGGTTATCATCTAGGTACCTTTACCCAAATTACCGGCAATGGAAATGGCGCTCATAGAGGCCTCAATATCTTAATAAATGGTTCAGGTTCCGGACTTCATGACGGTTTGCTTACCACACTTGCTGGAACTGGTTCAGGGTTGCAGCGTGGCATTTTAAACTATATTGAAAACACGGGCAATGGTCAGCATGAGGGAACCACAAATCATCTTAGGGGAACTGGAAACGGAAACCAATTGGCCAGTTTCAATATAATTGATAACACAGGAACAGGAACACATACCGCAGTACGAAATGAAGTTTTAGGCAATGGAAGCGGCACCCAATTTGGAACTTACAACTTAGTATCAAACAATGTTGCTACAGAACAATTTGGGACTTACAATTTAATTGATAGCAACAGTAGTGGATACCACCATGGAAGCTTCACAAACATCGTAGGCAGTGGTGATGCCAACAAATATGGTGTTTATTCAAGGAATAATAACAGCGGAAATGGGGAGCATTTTGGATTTTATAGCACGTTGTTTGGTACGGGCACAGGAACCCATCATGGCTATTTTACCGATTTGATAGCCAATGGTTCTGGCCTCCAGTATGGAATGAGCAATTTCATTTCGGGTGCTGGAAATGGAGGCGTAAATGGCATAAGTAACGATATTTCAAATACTGGTAGTGGCATCCATTTAGGAGTTCGCAACTATATTACTGGTTCAGGAAGCGGGTATCAGTATGGGGTTCAAACTGAAATAAATAATTCAGCAAACGGATTTCATTATGGAATACAAAACATTTTAAGCGGAAATGGCACAGGAGACCATTATGGAGTAGAGAACAATCTTACAGGTACTGGAACGGGCGTCCAAATAGGGGTTCGGAATAACATTTCCAATTCGGCGAACCAGGCTCAATATGGAGTGTCAAATTATTTGAATGGCTCCGGTAGCGGAATTCATTACGGAGTGTTCAATAGCATAGTAGCGAATGGCACAGGCTTTAAATATGGTGTTCAAAATATTATGCAGGGAAGTAGTGATGCAGACTTGTTTGGAAATGCCAGTAGTTTTACCAATACAGGAAATGGAGCGCATTTTGGAGAAAGAAATATTTTTACAGGAACCGGCTCTGGAGCTAAATTCGGGGTTCAGAATACATTTACTGCCTCTTCCAATGGAGATCATATAGCCATAATAAATAATCTTGAAAGTAATGGAACAGGTAATCAATATGGTATCCAGAACAATTTGGATGGAAGTGGTACTGGAATACAATATGCTATACAAAACAACATTACAGGCTCGGGTGTAGGGACTCCATATGGAATTAGAAATAATATTTTGGCTAACAGTAATACTGCCCAATATGGAACTTATAATAACATGTCGGGATTTGGAAACGGCACCCATTATGGGGTTTTCAACACCTTTACAAGTGCTTCTACGACCAACCAAATAGGTATTGAAAACTATATGCAAGGATCTAGCAATGCAACAATTTATGCATCCGAATCCAGAATAACCAACTCTGGAAATGGGTTGCATATAGGTTCCCGAATTGTACTTTCGGGCTCAGGAACAGGAACCAAATATGGCGTTTTCTCTTCCATAGCTTCTGGCGCTGGAGGTACCCACTATGGAATTTATTCTGATGCGCAGGGAAGTGGCAACTATTCTGGATATTTCAGGGGAAATTTTTATATGAACGATGGATTGGCAAGTTTTGTATCAACTACCGACGCCAGTGGTACTGCAGGATCGGGCGTGCTGGAAATTGGCGGATCAATGCGGTTTGACCCCAACGAAATAATTACGAATACCAACCTACCGCTATTATTGCAATGGGATAACAACGGTGACTTGCAAGTTGATCAAAATACGTTCATGGTTGATGCCAGTGTCGATAATGTGGGGGTGCGCACATCTTCTCCTGATTACCCATTATCTGTCTCCGGTACTTTAAATTTGAATGAAGATATTGCAAGCGGTGTTGCTTTGCGGGTAAATGGAGCAGAAGCTCTTTGGTATAACGGCACCTATTTCAGTTATGGTTTCGGGGGAATCGGTAATTATTTTGCAGACAACGTAGGAATTGCAAATACAGCCCCCAATGCAGAGCTAGATGTAATTGGCGATATAGAATATACGGGTACTATTACAGATGTTTCCGACCGAAGGTTAAAAGAGAACTTTAAACCTATAGACCACCCTTTAGCGCGCCTCAGAAAAATTACAGGCTTTTCCTATAATATGAAAGATGATCCAAAAATGAAGCGGGAATATGGAGTAATTGCTCAAGATGTCCAAGAGGTTTTCCCTGAAATGGTTTCGGTTGTAGATGTTGAAAATGGCTATCTGGGCGTAAGTTATATCCAGCTAGTTCCTGTGCTTTTGGAAGCACTTAAGGAGCAGCAAATAGAAATAGAAACTTTAAAAAATCAATTGAAAAAACAAAATCAAATTGAAGATCGCCTTACCAAAATTGAGGCACGATTAAATTTTCAAAACACTTCCACAGAAATCTCAAAAAACAAATAACGATGAAAACACTAAAAGCAATTACTTTGATATGTCTTGCAATCTTAACCTTTAGCTGCAACAAAGACGATGATTCTTCAGAAACACAAGAAGCCACAAACCTAGAACTTCTTACTTCCGGAAAATGGTATCAGGAATCCAAGACTCCTGGCACCACTACATCCTGCGAAAAAAAGACAAATTTATTGTTTAAAACAGACGGGACTTTAAAACTGGAGATATTTGAAGAAACTTCAGGAAGCTGCCAATCATTAGGCATAGAAACCCTGACGTATACCCTAACAAACAATGTTGATTTAACTTTAACTTTTGGTACAGATACTCTTAACCTGGTGATACTTTCAATCACAGAAACCCAACTTACCATCAGGAACGATCAAGACGATGAAGTACTGGTCTTTGATAAAACAGAGGGGTAAAATGATGCGTGCAACAGAAATTCCTTAATTTTGTTATATCTCCATAGGATACAAAACACGAATGGCTATTATTAAAAACTTAAAGTACTACGGCAACCACTTTTTATCAAAATTAGGTTTTCTTTTTTCAAGAAAAGCATCACGCCCCTCTTTGGCCTCATCCGTCATATAAGCAAGGCGTGTAGCTTCACCCGCAAATACTTGCTGCCCCACCATCCCGTCATCGGTAAGGTTCATGGCAAACTTCAGCATTTTAATAGAGGTTGGGCTCTTTGCAAGAATTTCCTGCGCCCACTCATAAGCTGTATCCTCTAACTCATCGTGCGGGATAACGGCATTCACCATGCCCATCTCATAAGCTTCCTGTGCTGAATAGTTTCTTCCAAGGAAAAAGATTTCACGCGCCCGCTTCTGCCCTACCATCTTGGCTAAATAGGCACTTCCATAGCCACCGTCAAAACTGGTAACATCGGCATCGGTCTGTTTGAAAATAGCATGTTCTTTACTTGCTAAGGTTAAATCACAAACCACGTGCAGGCTGTGCCCGCCCCCAACGGCCCAACCCGGCACCACACAGATAACCGCCTTCGGCATAAAACGAATCAAACGTTGAACATCGAGAATATTTAAACGATGGTACCCATCATCGCCCACATAGCCTTGATGGCCACGCGCTTTTTGATCGCCCCCGCTACAAAAACTATAAACCCCATCTTTGGAAGATGGTCCTTCCGCAGAAAGTAATACCACGCCAATAGCAGTATCCTCCTGTGCATCGTGGAAAGCATCGAGCAATTCGGAAGTGGTCTTGGGACGAAAAGCATTGCGCACATTGGGTCTGTTAAAAGCGATTCGCGCCACTCCGTTTGATTTTTTATAGGTTATATCGGTATATTCTTTTGCAGTTTTCCAGTTGGGTGAAGACATAATTATTATTTTTGTTTTCAAAGATAATAATTCCCACGAAGCCAGAATCTCATAAATACAACTTCAAACATTATGCGCAACGTATTTTTTCTAATTGCAATCCTTTTCACGACAATCCTAACCGCACAAGAAGCCTACAAATTCACAACCGTTACCGACCTTGAAGTAACTCCGGTAATAAGCCAAGGAATTACCGGAACCTGCTGGAGCTTTAGCAGTACTTCGTTTTTGGAAAGTGAAATTATTCGCCTTACAGGGAAAAAAATTGATTTAAGCGAAATGTACCAAGTACGAAACACGTATCCATTAAAAGCCGAAAACTATATTATGCGACAAGGAAAAGCGCAATTCAGTGAGGGTGGCTTGGCGCACGATGTGATGAATTCTGTTAAAAGAAATGGTTTGGTGCCCGAAGCGGCCTTTAATGGTCTGATTAATGGGGAAACCACCCACAATCACGCCGAAATGGATGCCGTGCTGGAAGCCATGTTGAAAACTTATGTTGATAATCCCGGACGAAAACTAAGTCCGAAATGGCGCTCCGCAATAGAAGGTATTCTGGATGTTTATTTGGGTAAAAACGTAACCAACTTTACATATGAAGGGAAGCAATACACCCCGCAAAGCTTTTTGGTAATGACCAAAATTCAACCTGCCGAATATGTGAATCTTACCAGTTTTACCCACGCTCCATTCTATTCAAAATTTATATTGAACATACCTGACAATTGGAGCAACGGCAGTTTTTACAATGTTCCATTAGATGAAATGCTGGCTACCATTGATAATGCGTTGGAAAATGGCTTTACTGTAGAATTGGATTGCGACGTAAGCGAAAAAACTTTTTCTTCAAGAGACGGCGTAGCCGTAATTCCTGAAGTTAGCGAGAATAACATAAAAGCATTGCAGGGCATTTATCCCGAAAAGAAAATCACACAAGAATACCGCCAACAAGAATTTGAAAACTATGATACCACAGACGATCATTTAATGCACATAACAGGTATGCTTCGTGACCAAAACGGAACAAAATATTACAAAGTAAAAAACAGTTGGGGAACAGATGAAACCCGCGTAGCCAATGGCGGATATGTTTATTTTAGTGAGGCTTATATGCGCTTAAAGGCAATAAGTATAACAGTTCACCAAGATGCAGTGCCTAAAAGTACTGCCCAAAACTTGAGTTTATAATAACGACTCTTTCGCAACGTTTTGAATTTAGATGGGTTTAAACTTGGCCTAACTTTTGTTACCTTTGCCGTGATGAAAAAATTGTTACTTCTACTTTTTCTGTTTCCGCTGTTTGCTTCGGCACAGTTGGATTTTGAGTCCAATAAATATAAATTGGATTTTGTGAGCTTGCCAGAAGTTGAGAGTTTAATGAACACTTCACTATTATCTTCAAATTCAGATTTTTCGAAAAAGGTTTCAAAGAAGCTACCTTCATTTAAAATGAATAAAAATAATTATCGAGAGCCGGTAAGTATGTATGATGCAATGGCAGCAAGTGAAAACTATGTGAAATCTGACATTCAAATTTCTTTGGATCCTAAAGAATATGGCGTATTTGGTAACAGCAGTTACAGTGCCGACGGTTCAACTAAAGTTAAGAACATTGCTTATAAAGACGCTTCCCGTGGTTTCCTTTTTGCAGACTCCTGTCCTCCCTACGGTGTGTGCCCGCGCTGCGCTCCTTACCGTATAAACGGTTACTAAAAATTAAATTAACGCTATCCCGTCTTCTTTTATTACAATCTGCTTGTCTTTGTAAAGCGTCCCGATTGCTTTTTTGAAGCTTTTCTTGCTCATTCCCAACATATTTTTAATCGTGTCCGGATCTGATTTATCATGAAGCGGTAAAAAACCACCTGCAGCTTCAAGTTCTTCCCTTATAAAATTTGCATTAGGCTCAATACTTTTATAACCTGGCGTTTGCAGTACAATATCAATCTTATTATCAGGGCGGATTTTCTTAATGAAAGCCTTCATTTTATCTCCCGTTCGTATATCTTCAAAAATATCTTCAATATAGATCAATCCTTTGTGTAGCCCATTTACTATAACATTTGCGCCTTTTTCAGTCAAATGCGTCACCAAAATATCGACTTCCTGAAAAGGTTCTACGGTCAGATTGTCGTTTTGAAGAAAGTGGTTCGTTTTGCTGCTTCCCACCAAACGATTGGTTTTTTCATCAATATATAAATACACAATGTACCAATTGCCCTTTTTCATTGGACGGGCCTGTTCTTTGAACGGAACAAAGAGCTGCTTTTCCAAGCCCCAATCCATAAATGCACCATATTCGGTTACATCACTGCAGTGCAGGTATCCAAAGGTATTTAGCTGAAGAAAAGGATCTAGCGTTGTGGCAATGGGTCGCTCTTCATTATCGAGATAGACGAAAACTGATATTTCATCACCAATTTCATATTCCTCGGGCTTATACTTATGTGGCAATAACACCACATTCTCCTCCTCATCACCTAAATATAGACCTGGTTCGGTTTCCCGTAGAATCTCCAAAGTATTGTATTCACCTAGTTTTATCATAAAGGCAAAGGTAGGCTATTCTTATCAAAAAAAATTCAACAACACGTACATACAAATCAAACTTAAAATGTAAATTCACGTTGAAATGGAAAAAATAACGCAACATAACCTTCCTTCAGATTTCCAATTAAAGAAAAAAACGGAAACAGATATTGGTATGATTTATTTTTATAATGGCATTGTTATTTTTGAAGCGAAAGAAGGTGTTGTTCTTTCGTATAAGACTGGTTTCTCAATTTTGCTGAAAGGCCTTAATTACCTAGGAACTAAGCCGTGGGTCTATATTTCCAATCGCGTGCACTCCTACTCCATTAAGCCGATGGATTACAAATATTTAAACAAAGTACCCACCCTGCGTGCCGTAGGAGTGGTAAACTATAGTGAAGTGGGACACACCAATGCAGAACTGGAGGCTAAGTTCTGTAAAAAACCTTTTCACATGTTCAACAACCTTACAGAAGCAGCTATTTGGGGAAAAGGATATTTATGAAATGTATTTGAAGTATCCCAAAAGTACTTTATCATTTACTGTTGAAGGTGTGAAAATTTCAAGTAAAGCAGGTCTTTCTTTTATACTGAAGAACTTTTTTAGTGTTATCTTTAAGTCTTCTTTTTCGTGTATCGCTTCGTATTTAAAACCATACATTTCTGAAAGCTGTTTTGCGTTTAGATTGTGTTTTGTTTCAAAATAGGTGTTAAAAAGCTGTGTATCTTTTTCTCCAGGAAGAATTCTGAAAATACCCCCACCGCCATTGTTTATAACTATTATTTTGAAATTTTTTGGGATATAATTATTCCAAAGTGCATTGCTATCATAGAAAAAACTAAGATCGCCCGTGATGAAAATAGTAGGCAATTTTGAAGCAAAAGCCGCACCAACTGCCGTACTGGTGCTTCCATCTATTCCGCTGGTGCCACGGTTGCAGAATACTTCGGCAGAAGGTGGAATATTAAAAAGCTGAGCATAGCGTATGGTTGCGCTATTGCTCAATTGCAACTGAATATGCTTTGGAGCGCTGTGGAATATTTCACAAAAAACCATAAAGTCAGAATATGGAATTTCTTTTTCATATGCTTCGTGCCGTTGCAATCTATATTTTTTTATCGCTAGCCAATTCTTTTGATAATCACTATTTACATAAATCGTCTTCGGAAGAAATTGAACAAAGAAGTCATTAACAGTGGTTTTAAAATGATGTTTCAAAACGAAATAAGTGTCAAATGCTTTTTTGGTATCAACGTGCCAGTGCTGTTTTGGCGGAAAACTGCGCAAAAATGCCTTAATTTTCTTTGAAACCACCATACCCCCAAAAGTGAGCAAAATATCCGGATGCAATTTTTTGAAGTCTTCTTCCACTAAGGGAGCGATAAGCTGATCTATGGCCATAATGAAGTTTTCATTATGAAGGTTGGAAGTGGTTTCTGTCAGCACTAAAACACTTTCATCTTTGGACAATTGATCTACAAACCGTCGCTCTACACTATTGGGGGGCAAAACGCCCACCAAAATCATTTTGCGCTTGCTTGAGTTCCACTTGGATAAAAAAGGTTTCAGATCTTCTTCAATTGTTGCATCATCCCAACGTGCAGCTACATTCTGGGGCCAAACCATTTGATTTTCGGTAGTTTGGTATAAAGGCTCAGAAAAAGGAATGTTTATATGAACAGGGCCTTCTAGCTCGATTGCGGTATTTAAGGCAATGTTTATTTCGGTTTCGTTTTTAATCTGAAAATCTTCACCTTCACTGCAATTTGCGCTGTATAGAATGTGGTTTTCAAAAACATTTTCCTGCCTAATAGTCTGCCCATCACCAATATCTATATAATTTGCAGGTCTATCAGCTGAAATAACTACTAATGGAATATCGCTATAAAATGCTTCAGCCACTGCAGGATAGTAATTTAATAAAGCCGAACCCGAGGTGCAAACAATAGCGACGGGCTTCTTTAATTGCTGTGCCACTCCCAAAGCAAAAAAGGCTGCGCATCGCTCATCTACTATACTAAAACACTTAAAATCCGGGGCTTCTCCAAAACCAATGGTAAGGGGGGCATTACGCGATCCGGGAGAAATAACTATATGGTCTATACCTTTGTCCAAGCATAATTGAACAAGCGTTTGTGAGAGAATCTTATTTGAAAATTTCATGCGCTGCAAAGGTACAAAGACGCCGAATATTATTACAGCATAGGCCGCAATACTTGAAGCATGGTTTGCATTTTATTTTGTGTCTCCTGCCATTCATCACTCGGTTGTGAACCAATAGTAATACCCCCGCCCACAAAAATACGGGCGGTATTATTTTCTATTTTCATACAGCGTAGGTTTACCATTAATGAGGCAGTTGCTCCATTTTCTTGTATGGGACCTAAAAACCCTGTATAAAATTCGCGATCGTAGCCTTCATTTTCGTAAATGAATTCCTTGGCAAACTTTTGGGGCGTACCACAAACGGCCGGTGTAGGGTGAAGAGCGGCAGCTATTGTAGTCAAGGTTGCCTTTCCATTTTTTAGAATTCCAGCTATATCAGTGCGCAAATGCAATAATGAGCCAGCTCTATGGGTATATGGATTGGAAACTTTCAAAACCGAAGTCACCCGTTGCAAGCTATTAGTTATGGCATCCGTTACCAATTGCTGTTCGTCAAGTTCCTTTGGCCCCCAAGCTACTGGCGTATTACCTGTAAATGACTGTGTGCCAGCCAATGCCATTGTTTTAAATGAATTTTTTTCTACCTGCACCAAAGTTTCAGGTGTGGCACCACACCATAATCCTGTCTGAGGATGATACCAAATGTATCGAAAAGCAGTAGGGTCTATTGTGAATAATCTAGTTAGAAGTAATTCAACTGAAAAGTCATTTAAGTGAAATTCCTTAAAACGGGAAAGAACAATTTTGTAGGCTTTTCTCATTTTAATTTTTTCAATTGTTTTGGCAACCTTTCCCAAGTATTCTTTCTCTTCCGAAGCATCTATGGCAATTGGGCTATTAACTGGTTTAATATCAGTACTTATTATTTTGCTTTCAATCTTTTCAGAAACATTTTCTGGAATAAAAAGCGCATTTCCATCATATTTAAAAGGTGCCAAAACAAAACCCTTTTGGGTCATTTCCTTTATGGTAAAAAGTTTTTGATCTTTTTGAAGAAGAGCGGAAACCTTTTCTTCTATTGGTGAGGAATAAACCACAAAGGGCAAGTTATCTTTTAACTGTTTTGAAATTTTTTCGGTCAGTAGGTTAAAGTCCATTATTTGTTTTTGGGTAAGGTGAGGGTGGTCAGTTTTACGAGCGAAACGAGGGCCCCGTCTTCGTTCAATATTTTTATCTGCCAAAGCTGGGTTGTCCTTCCCTTATGAATTATACTGGCATGTGCATATACATAACCATCGCGAACACTTTTTACGTGGTTGGCGGCAATTTCAATTCCGCGAATGACGATATCTTTGGTATTCAAAAAAATAAATGCCCCCGCACTACCCACACTTTCTGCCAAAGCCACAGATGCTCCGCCATGCAATACCCCATCTGGTTGGTGGACCCTAGGGGTTACCGGCATTCGTGCTACTAAAAAATCATCACCCACTTCAGTGAATTCTATTCCAAGAGTTTCCATTAAGGTATTTTGGCACATCTTGTTGCAAGCTGCCAAAATTTCATCGTTAGTGTACTTCATTGTATTGATTTACATTTGTAAAAATACAAAATTGAAGTTAACAATATGAGTACCCAAAAGAAAGCAACCTACGTTACTACAAATACCTATCATACCCTCAATAATTTTACTGAAGAAACAAAAAATGTTTGGATGGTTTTTCATGGAATGGGATATTTGAGTAAATATTTCATCAATTATTTTTCAGAATTGGATGCTGATGAAAATTACATTATCGCGCCCCAAGCCCCTTCAAAATACTACCAAGGAAAAGATTTTAAACATGTGGGAGCCTCTTGGCTTACGCGTGAAAACACACAGATGGAAACCCAAAATATTCTGAACTATATTGATGAAGTTTATAGCAAAGAAATGGTTGGAAAAAAAACTAATCTAATTGTGATGGGTTATTCACAAGGGGTTTCAATCGCTACAAGATGGGTGGCAAGCCGTAAAATTCATTGCAATAAATTGATTCTGCATTCGGGCGGTATTCCAAATGAACTAGAACCTGCAGATTTTGAGTTTTTGAATACGAAAACAGAAGTAATTTATCTTTATGGCAATAAAGACCAATACATTACTGAAGCTCGGAAAACGGAAGAAAAACTAAAGGGAAGCAAACTTTTTCAAAATCGATTAAAAATTGAGGTTTTTGAAGGTATTCATGAAGTGAACAGAGAATTCTTACTAAAGATTTCAAAATAGTTTGCTATTTATCGTGCATTTCATCGAATAATTTTGTGTTTTAACTTCTTTTGTATTTCTTTTACTTCGCTTTAACAACCAAATAGCCCCAAACTATGAAAAAGGCAACACTAACCTGCATATGTATGTTTATCGCGTCCATAGTTTTGGCACAGGTAAGCAAACAAGAAAAACAAGTTCTTTTAGATCTATACACCGCTACAAATGGTTTGGAATGGAACAAACAATGGAATGTGGAGCAACCCGTGGAAACTTGGTACGGAGTTACGGTTGATAATAACAAGGTAACTGGCATCAATTTATTATTCAATAATTTGAATGGTACCTTGCCCGCTTCATTGGGACAATTAAAAAATTTGAAAAAATTGGAATTGTCGTTTAACCCCATTTCGGGAACTATTCCTGCGGAATTGGGCAATCTGGAACAGTTAGAAGTTTTAGCAATAAACGGTACTGCAGTTAGCGGAAACATTCCAGAATCTTTGGGTGGCCTCTCAAATTTGAAGCAATTGCACTTAAGCAGCAATCAATTGAGTGGTATGGTGCCTGAAAGCTTGGGAAAGCTAAGGAAGATTGAAGTCTTTAATGTATTTGACAACGATTTGCACGGTTCTTTACCTCAGGAATTGGCAAGTTGCCCAAACTTGAAGCAACTTATGGTAGCAGAAAATAACTTTAATAATCCAGATGATTTTTCAGTGATACTATTGTCAAATTCTGGAGCAAAAATAGATTTACTCAATAACTCCTCCCCACAAATTGAGCCCGTGCAGTCTATAATAGCTGTAGAGCGGGACGAGAATGAAGATTAACACTATTCTATTTCCTCATTTCCAAGCGGCCTATAACGGGCCGCTTATTTTTTAAAAACACGTTAAAAAGCATATTTTATAGTTAAAATGCTTTGAAAGAAAAAAATAATTAGTAGATTGGCCCCGGTCTTTGAACTAAGTGGCCCCCACCCACTCCAAAGACCTTAAAGCTTAATATTTGGTTAAAAAACAAGCTTTTAAATGGAGCGGCCTTTTTGAGGTCGCTCTTTTTTTTGATAATTTGGGATACTGATATGATTTAAAAAATCTAAAGCTTCATACAGATAAAAAGTAATAATTCGAATTATAATAATTAAAAAAACCGCAACCCTCTCAGGTTGCGGTTTTGCTTTTAAGCATTTCCCGATTCCCCCTTTGGGGGTTAGGGGGCTTTTTATTTCACTTCTTCAAAATCTACATCCTCAACATCGCTGTTTTCAGAACCGCCACCTGTACTTCCCTGCTCAGCTCCTGCTCCGGCATCACCGGTTGGGGTGCCTTGCTGTTCGGCCTGGGCTTTGTACATTTCTTCTGAAGCAGTTTTCCAAGCTTCGTTTATTTTATCCAAAGCGGGTTGAATGGTTTCAACTTCCTTGGTTTCATAAGCTTTCTTCAACTCTTCCAAAGCTTCCTCGATTGGCTTTTTCTTATCATCAGATAATTTATCGCCAAACTCTTTCAACTGCTTTTCAGTCTGGAAGATCATTGCGTCTGCTTCGTTTAGTTTTTCAACTTTTTCCTTTGCAGCTTTATCGCTTTCGGCATTTGCTTCGGCATCAGCTTTCATCTTTTTGATTTCCTCTTCGGTCAAGCCAGAAGAAGCCTCAATACGGATGTCCTGTGATTTGTTGGTAGCCTTATCGGTAGCGCTTACTTTAATGATACCGTTGGCATCAATATCAAACGTTACTTCAATTTGTGGGACTCCCCGTTGTGCTGGTGGAATTCCGTCTAAGTGGAAACGACCAATTGTCTTATTGTCATTTGCCATTGGGCGCTCCCCTTGCAATACGTGGATTTCAACACTTGGCTGATTATCGGCCGCAGTAGAGAAAACCTGACTTTTCTTGGTTGGGATGGTTGTATTGGCCTCAATTAATTTGGTCATTACACCGCCCATAGTTTCAATACCAAGTGAAAGTGGTGTTACATCCAAAAGAAGAACGTCTTTCACATCTCCGGTCAATACACCACCTTGGATTGCGGCACCTACGGCTACAACTTCATCTGGGTTTACCCCTTTATGTGGTTTTTTCCCGAAGAATTTTTCCACTGCTTCCTGAACCGCAGGAATACGGGTAGAACCACCTACAAGAATTACTTCGTCTATATCGCTTATACTCAAACCAGCAGCTTTCATTGCTTTTTNNCAAGGCTCGATAGTTCTTTTTACAAGATCTTCAATCAATTGCTCAAACTTGGCGCGTGTCAACGTTTTTACCAAGTGTTTTGGCCCGCTGGCAGTAGCTGTAATATAAGGCAAGTTGATTTCGGTTTGCGTAGAGGAAGACAATTCAATTTTTGCTTTCTCGGCAGCTTCTTTTAAACGTTGAAGTGCCATAGGATCCTTACGAAGATCCATATCTTCTTCAGCCTTAAATTCTTCAGCTAACCAGTTGATGATTTTGCTATCTACATCATCACCACCTAAGTGTGTATCACCATCAGTAGCAAGTACTTCAAATACACCATCACCTAATTCTAGAATAGAAACATCATGTGTACCACCACCAAAGTCAAATACAACAATTTTTTGATCACTGTCTTTTTTATCAAGACCGTAAGCAAGTGCTGCAGATGTTGGCTCGTTGATGATACGCTCTACTTTAAGACCTGCGATCTCACCAGCTTCTTTGGTTGCTTGACGCTGAGAATCGTTAAAGTAAGCAGGAACAGTAATTACAGCTCCGGTTACTTCTTGTCCTAAATAATCTTCAGCAGTTTTCTTCATTTTCTGAAGAATCATTGCTGAAAGTTCTTGTGGAGTATATAAACGACCGTCGATGTCTACACGTGGAGTATCGTTATCTCCTTTTACTACTTGGTAAGCAGAAGCATCAACCTCTTTAGAAGACTCGCTAAATTTATTCCCCATAAAACGCTTGATAGAAGAAATCGTTTTGGTTGGGTTAGTCACTGCTTGTCTTTTTGCAGGATCTCCTACTTTAATCTCTCCTCCTTCTACAAATGCTATTACAGAAGGAGTAGTTCTTTTACCCTCTGCATTAGGTATAACCACCGGCTCGTTACCTTCCATCACGGCAACACAAGAGTTAGTTGTACCTAAATCAATTCCTATGATTTTACTCATTATATATAATTTTAAGTGTTATTAAATTTTATTCAGCCTGTTAAAGTCAATCTTTATGCCAGTAGAAATTTGCTGACAAGCTGTCATAAATTTAAATTTCATCTTTTATAATTCAGACAACAACGCACAAAAGGTCGATGCTCTAGTGTCAATTTTGTAGGTTTTAAGCCAACTCTTCAAAGACACGTGCTGCAGCTTCGGCCCCGGGATCAGGAATTCCTTCTAAGGAATTTTCGGATAAATAAGAAGATCTACCAAATTTAGTCTGCGTTATTTCTTTGGTCTTATCAGCGCCATTTCGGGCTGCGCTAGCAGCTTCGGTAATGCTTTTGTCTTCAGCTAGTGCTTCAAAAGCAGGTCGCAACGCATCTATCATCGTTCGCTGCCCTTCTTCGGCTCCGCCAAACTCTTTCATTTTGTCAAGTCCTTCTAACAAAGACTTACCTAAATGTCGGGATTCTTTATATGCGTTTCCGGCTCTAGTGAATAAAATAGAAAGTAATACACCGCTTGAACCTCCGGTTTCCCGAGCTAAAATGCGGCCTATAGTAATAAGTAATTCCGAATAATCGGCTAGCGGAAGTTGATCTAGTACTTCTTGGAGCTTCTTTGCTCCTGTGGCAAAAGTTGATCCGGCATCACCATCCCCTACTTTTTCATCTATAGCATTGAGTTGATCTTTTGATTCAATCAGCATCGTAGTTATGGCACTAATAGCTTTGGAAACCTCACTATTGCTAGAAGCTTTATAAGGAAGCGTCTTAGGCAACTCCGGACTTTCAACCGAAGATTTTTCGGCGTACGTTCTGATCATCCAAGCTGCCGGCTGTACTTTTGCGGTTAGTGCTTCGGTAATCTCATCATCTAATTGCAGCACCGAAATTGAAACACCATTCATATTAAGTGAGGTCATCAACTGCGCCGGCCCAACCAAAAGTTTCACATGTTTAGCAAGCTCACTTTTACTAAAACTATTAAGCAGAATGCTCATCTCTAAAGGAGTGACACTTCCTAAATTATTAAGCAATAAGGCATACTCCTGCTTCTCATCAGGTAAAAATTGTGTTAGCTTCTTCAACATTTTCTCCACTAGCACATCTGCATTTTGCATACTAATCTTTTCAACGCCGGGTTCGCCGTGAATCCCGAGTCCTAATTCAGCCTCAGAATCTTCTAAACGCGAAGCTTCGGGATGTTCAAACTTTTTTCCTTCTTCTAAGGATAAACCTATAGACCACGTCTGGCTGGCTACTTTTTGAGCCATTGCAGCAACTTCTTCAAGATCTTTTCCGGCTTCTGCCAAATATCCTGCGACTTTATGCACAAATAGCGTTCCGGCAAGGCCACGCTGCTCCACATCTTCACCAAGTGCGATATCGTCGCCCACAATCACGGTTTCTACTTTATATCCCATTTCACGAGCTTGCTCTGCTGCCAGGCCAAAATTGAGTCGGTCGCCCGTATAATTCTTAATCACAAGCAAACAGCCTTGATCTCCGGTTGTAGCCACGATCGCAGATAACACCGCATCGACAGAAGGAGATGCAAAAATGTCGCCGCACACTGCAGCGGTAAGCATTCCCTCGCCTACAAATCCGGCGTGGGCCGGTTCGTGACCACTTCCACCTCCTGAGATCACAGATACTTTATTGGCATCAACCTCCTTTCTGAGCACGACCCGCACCTCAGGAAAATTATCAAGTTTAGTAAGTTTAGGGTCAGTCAATATCCCCTCGATCGCTTCATTGACGACATTTTGGGGTTCATTTATAAAAAATTTCATGAGTGTAATTTGAATAATTTGCAGCTTCAAATTACAATTTAGCGCAGCCTTACACTCTTAAAGCTTCCTTATAAAAATGTTTAAATTTCAATTGACGTAGTGTTCTACCTTGATCTACTGCAACCTAAGTTTTATCATTTACTCCTATTGATGCTCTAAATAAATTTGGTCAAACAATGACTTTCAATGCCGGTTAATTAATCCAATTTACCTTACCAAAACAATTGATTTTTCAACCTATGACAACGATGTAGCATCATCTAAAATCCTATATTTGGCGCCAAATAAAACCCTATAATTCGTCTTAAATATACCCTATGAAAAAAATCGAGAGCATTAGCGTCTTTGATATGCTTAAAATTGGCGTAGGTCCTTCTAGTTCGCATACGCTAGGGCCGTGGCGCGCTGCTCGCAGATGGATTAGTAAACTTAAGGATAAGGGTAAATTTGACAACGTTGAGCGCATTACCGTAGAGCTTTATGGTTCGCTTACGCTTACAGGAAAAGGGCACGCTACAGATATCGCCGTGTTGCTGGGTTTAGAAGGTCTTGACCCTCAAAAATTTCCTATTGAAGATATTAGCGGTGTTATTGAGCGTATTAAAAAAGAAAAGAAACTGAGCTTTAATAGCGAGCGTTTATTGGATTTTGATTCGGAAACTCAAATTATTTTCAACAAAAAATTTAAACCTTTTCACCCTAATGGTATCACGTTTAGAGCTCAGTTGAGTTCAGGCAAACGCACCACAGATACGTTCTATTCTATTGGCGGTGGTTTTGTCGTGCAAGAAGAACGCAAACGCTCTAAGATAAAACAAGAACAACTTAAAGGCTTTCCATACCCTATACAATCAGGAAAAGAATTATTAGCCTATTGTAAGGCCGAAAATCTAAAAATCTCTGAACTCGTTCTTGAGAATGAGAAATCCTTGAATACTGAGGAAGAGATCAATTTTAGACTGAAGGAGATCTGGAATGTAATGCTGGATTCTATGTACACCGGTTGCCACACCGAAGGTACATTACCGGGCGGACTCAATGTACGTCGTCGGGCATTTGATTCGCATAAAAACTTAATCGGTGACAGTAATTACACCAATGCCGAAGAATGGATCACTGCAATTCGCGGTACCGAGGTTAAGTTCAGGCAAATTCTCAAATGGGTTTCCTGCTTTGCGCTTGCTGTAAACGAAGTAAACGCCTCTTTAGGTCGGGTGGTCACTGCTCCCACAAATGGTAGCGCGGGTGTGATCCCGGCGGTGATGATGTATTATATGGTTATTGAGAATCACGATGCCAACTTTGAAGACATCAGACAATTTATGCTGGTAGCCGGTGAAATTGGTAGCTTATTTAAAAAAGGAGCTACTATTTCTGCCGCGATGGGAGGCTGTCAAGCTGAAATAGGAGTTTCAAGCGCAATGGCAGCCGGAGCCTTAACCGAATTGATGGGCGGCACACCGGAACAAGTTTTAATGGCAAGTGAGATCGCCATGGAACATCACTTAGGACTAACCTGTGATCCTATTGCAGGTTTGGTTCAAATTCCGTGTATAGAGCGTAATGCGATGGGTGCCATCAAGGCTATTAACGCTTGTGAAATGGCTTTAGACACAGATGCTCGCAATGCCAAAGTGCCGCTGGATAAAGTTATTGAAACGATGTGGCAAACAGCTAAAGATATGAACTCTAAATACAAAGAGACCAGCGAAGGAGGTCTGGCGGTAAATGTGGCG
>PAZL01000021.1 GCA_002715485.1 Aequorivita sp.
GTATAATATCTTTCACATTTTCTCTCTTGATCCTCATTTGGATTTAATTCATTACAATATAAACAGTCCTCTTTTATATTAATTGGCAAAGAGTTTTTCTTTAACTCATTGAAATTACTTTGAATTGAATTATATAACTCCTCTTGAATTAGAAACTCTTTTAAATAATCTGTATGATTTTTTTTTGAAAATAAGCTTTTAAAATAATCTCGTAATTCGCTGTCTACAGTAATTAAAGTTGACCTTTCACCTTTAGCTAATTCAAACCCTATATGTTTTCTATTCATTTACTAACTTTTTTAATTGTGTTCTATCTGCTTTCCAAACCGTTTGCATAAAATCCTTTTTAACCTCATCATTTGGCTTATAATATTTATTAAACACTTCTAAGCTTTTATGCCCTGTAATGCTCATAATTACCTTATCGGGTATCTTTTGGTCTTTCATTATTGTAATAAAGCTCCTTCTTGCCGTATGGCTTGAAATACGCTCGTATAATGGGTTTATTTGTTCAATTAGGTCCTTCCCTATTTTAATAGTCTTTTTAATGTTCTCATCGTACCCTATTAGTTTGAATACATCTTTTATATAGTCATTAAATTTCTGGTTAGAAATTTTAGGTAAACTATAATCGTATTTTTTTAAAATTAATTGTGAAAAATCGTTTAATGGGATTTCTAAAGCTTTATCTGTATTTTTCTTGTCTCTTACTTTGATTAGTCCATTGTGAATATCTTTCTTTTCAACTTTTGAATAGTTGGATATTCTCATTCCAGTAGCACAACCAAAAACAAATAAATCTCTTACTCTTTCTAATTTAGGTTTTTCGCTGAGGTCAAATTCAAATACTTCTTTTACTTGGTCTAAAGTCAAAGCAACCTCATCAGTTTGTTGTGCCTTTGGTGCTTTAAATTTTTGAAAATCTGCTTTATATGTATATCCGTTTTCTAACGACCAATAAAGAAACGTTTTAAATAACCCTACATTCCTTCTAAGCGTATTTGCCGAATGGCTCTTAGTTGTTATACAATATTCAATAAATGAATTGTAAAAGCTTTTATTTATCTGATTGAAGTGTATTTTCTTATTTTGGTTATCTTGGAAATCAATTAGCAGTTTCTTGTTATATTCATAACGCTTAATAGTTGTTTCTGAATTAGCTCCTTCTGTATAATCATTCTTTTTTTCTATTATAAAAATATCATATACATCAAAAAACTTACTGCTTATCGCTTTCGTTCGCTTAAACTCCGCATCAAAATCATCTTTAATATCTGAAACAACAATTTCTCTATTTGCTAATTTATAATTTTGTATAGTATCGGAAAAGAAGTTTGAATACCTGTCTAATTGTCTTTTAATAGCCCTATGCCTATTGGCTTCATCGGTTCTCCCTTTAAGATTATTAGGCTCTCTATTGTCAAAATCCCACTCATCAGGATGAATTTTTTCACCAGTAGAATAGACAAATTTACGCGCTTCACTTTTGAAGTAAGCTGAAAAAAGAATAAGTGATTCCCCGTCTTTATTGGGTTCTTTGATATTAAACGTGCTTCTCATATCTTTAAAGTAGTTGACAGTTTAGTTGACAGTAAAGATACGTTTAAGTATGGATATGAACCTATATTAAGATATACACTTATCAACAAGGCATTGATTTTGTTAAGTTTGAATATATTTAAGTATGTTAAGATATTAAAGGTTCAAATACCTCTTTCTCCGCTGAATAAAGCCCACAATTTTTGTTGTGGGCTTTTTGTTTTTGATCCAATCATATCAATAAATTTTATATGACACTGGTTCTTTAAAAATTATTCTTCAAAAAACTTACTTTTTCGTTTTATGATTCAGCTGAATTAAATATATTTCTGAATGAAAGCCATGATTTTCAGAACCCTACCTCAAAACATTTAAAATATGAGCAATTATCACATCAAAAATTTAGAAGAATACTTTCAGGTTTATAGAAAATCAGTCCGAGACCCGGAAAACTTTTGGGAAGAAATTGCAGAAGAAAATTTTTTATGGCGCCATCGGTGGAATAAAGTGTTGGAGTATGATTTAGCGAAACCTGAGGTTTCTTGGTTTAAAGGTGCTAAACTGAACATTACCGAAAATTGCATAGATCGACATATCTACACCCGCGGCAACAAAACTGCGATAATATTTGAACCAAATGATCCCGCTGAAGAAGCCCAACATATAACCTATAAAGAGTTACATGATCGTGTCTGCAGATTTTCAAACGTACTGTTGGAACAAGGGATAAAAAAAGGAGATAGAGTTTGTATTTATCTCCCCATGATTCCTGAACTAGCTGTTTCAGTATTGGCCTGTGCCCGTATTGGCGCTATACATTCGGTGGTTTTTGCCGGTTTTTCCTCAACGGCACTTTCTACCCGGATTAATGACTCTGAATGTAAAATGGTCATTACCAGTGATGGCTCTTATCGTGGCAACAAAACCATTGATTTAAAAGGAATTGTGGACGAGGCATTGGAATCCTGTCCAAGCGTTAAAACAGTGTTGGTAGCCAAGCGCACCCATACTGAAATAACGATGAAAGAAAATCGAGACAAATGGTTACAGCCGCTATTGGACGAGGCCTATCACGATTGTGTGCCTGAAATTATGGATGCCGAAGACCCATTATTTATTTTGTATACTTCAGGCAGTACGGGAAAACCCAAAGGGATGGTCCATACCACTGCGGGCTATATGGTCTATACCGCCTATACATTTAAAAACGTTTTTCAATACAGGGAAAATGATGTGTATTGGTGTACTGCTGATATTGGCTGGATTACCGGCCACAGTTATATAGTTTACGGACCGTTGGCAAATGGCGCCACAACCTTAATGTTTGAGGGCGTTCCCTCCTACCCTGACTTTGGAAGGTTTTGGCAGGTTGTGGAAAAACATAAAGTTAATCAGTTTTATACTGCGCCCACAGCTATACGTGCATTAGCAAAGGAACGTTTGGATTTTTCCGAAAACTATAATCTTTCTTCCTTAAAAATTTTAGGCAGTGTGGGTGAACCAATAAATGAGGAAGCATGGCATTGGTATGATGAAAACATCGGGAAGCGAAAATGCCCTATTGTAGATACTTGGTGGCAAACCGAAACTGGCGGCATAATGATTTCGCCCATTCCTTACTCTACACCCACCATTCCCACATATGCCACACTGCCATTACCAGGTATACAACCCGCGCTAATGGACGAGAATGGTGAAGAATTAAAAGGCAATCTCGTAAGTGGGCGCTTGTGCATAAAATATCCATGGCCAGGAATGGCTAGAACCATCTGGGGCAATCACGAGCGTTATCGTGAAACTTATTTCTCGGCTTTTGAAAACAAATATTTTACCGGTGATGGGGCTTTGCGTGACAGCACAGGCTATTATCGTATCACAGGCCGTGTAGATGATGTTATTATTGTTTCTGGTCATAATCTGGGTACTGCACCTATTGAAGATGCAATTAACGAACATCCAGCTGTGGCGGAAAGCGCCATTGTAGGCTTCCCACACGATGTTAAAGGTAATGCGCTTTATGGATTTGTTATTTTAAAAGAAATAGGTGAAAGCCGTCTGCACGAAAATTTGCGTAAAGAAATTAACCAGATTATTACTGAACATATTGGTCCAATTGCAAAACTTGATAAAATACAGTTTACTACTGGCTTACCCAAAACACGAAGTGGTAAGATTATGCGTCGGATACTTAGAAAAATTGCAGAAAAGGACACTGCCAATTTAGGTGATATTTCTACCCTGCTCAACCCAGAAGTGGTACAAGAGATTATGGATGGAGCTGTTTAAGCCTTAACTTATAACTCTTTATATATAAAATTGCATCTAAAATATTTCAGTGAAAACTTAAAAAAATAACAGTTGAAGTTTTAAATGAGTTAAAAAAAGGTGGAAATAAATTAGTATGAAATCCATTGATTGAATATCTTTATAATATTGACAACTAATAATTTATAAACCACAAACCTCTTACCATGCTCTGGACCTTCCTTTTTTTATTTTTAGCGGTGGTAGCCGCAGTTATTGGTTTTTTAGGATTGGGGTTTGGTCCAATTGAACCTGCCAAAATCATTTTTTATGTTTTGGGAGCTTGTTTACTTATTTCACTTATCACCCAGAAACGAAAAAAACGCAAAAGATATTACGAATAGTTTTAAATCTTTTTTAAAAACACTTTTCTACTATGTTTTTTTTTAATAATTTTTTTCTTAAAACACATTGTTAAACAACGTGTTATACCTTAAAATTATATTTAAGTTAAATAATGTTTGTATATAGAATATTACATTTCAATTGTAAGTAGTATTTTGGCTTAACAAAACAACCTCCAGATGAATCTCATTCAAGTTAACTCACTTCCCTTAAAGGATGTAATAAGGGATATAGCAGAAGTTTTCAATATTTCCTATTCCGAAAATTGCGGCGAATATTTATTGCAGTTGCCCGAATCGGTTGGAGAGGGTACTATACGCGGGATTAATTTTGAAGGGGGGCTGGGTCTTATCCAGTATAATTGTCTTTTCAAGGAAGATATGGAAATACATTTTGTGGTAAACCATATACACCCACTAAAATTTCTCTATACGGTTAATGGCATCTTACAGCACCGTTTTGAGAATGAAGAAGACCTGCACGAGATTAAGCAATATCAAAACGCAATTGTAGCCAGCAGCAAACACAATGGCCATGTATTATTTTTTGAAGCCAACCAGCGTATAACCGTTAACAGCTTAGAAATAGATCGTGAAAAGTTTCAAGCCAAGATGGAATGTGACATTAAAAGCCTGGATGACGAACTGGAGCAATTATTTAAGGATATTAAAGCCAACGGAGCTTTTTATCACAGCGGAAACTACAGCCTTAATATTGCAGATATTCTGACCCAAATGGTTGATTTTACTGATGAAAATTTTACCCGTAAATTATTTTTGGAAGGTATGGCGTATCAAATTTTAACGCATCAGATTCTCCAATATCAAGATGATAAAAAAGACGAAGGGAGCCGCACGCTCATTCGCTCTACGGAATTAAAACAGATAAACCATATTTCCAGTCTTATAGAAAGCAATATTTCAGATGTACCCACAGTTGAGAATTTAGCCCGTGAAGCGGGACTAAATATAAATAAACTACAGGAAGGTTTCAAAAAACTTTATGGCACCACAGTAAACAATTATGTGCAAAAAACGAGGCTTGATGCCGCATACAGTCTTTTGACCAAAACAGATCTTAGTATTTCTGAAATTGTAAATGCAATTGGATTAAGCAGTAAAAGTTACTTTTCTAAAATATTTAAGGAAAAATATAGTATATCACCTTCGGAATTTCGAAAAAAACACTTGGATAAATAAAAAACTCCAGTCAAAATAAATTTCAACTGGAGCTTCCTCTTCTTCATAGCAGTTCTTTACTGCTGCTAAAGTAGTGTTGCTGAAGCTATTTTTTTAACTCAAAAGAACCAATCATTAACCCAAAATGTTTTTTCAACTATTATTTTTTATTAAAAAATAGAAAACCCTTCCTTGCAGCGAGGTTGGAAGGGTTTTTACAGTTGTGTTAAGTAGGTACAACTGCTATTTCCAGTTTCTTATTTCCTTTTGTAGTTGGGCACTAGATTTTCCTGTTTTGGCTTCGAGCTTTTTTAAGGTTTCTGAAAAGGAATTATCTTTAAATTCAGAAGCACTTATATCTAAATTATAATTCTTATTAAAATCAGAAGCTATTTTTTTCCATTTCTGTTCCAAATAATCGTTATCATCATTTTGGTTTTCAGTATTTTCTGATTCATTATCATTTTTAGCGTAACTCTTTTCATCTGGCTCGTTGTGATGCTCACTTTGGGCACCTTTACCTACACTATGTTTTGGATTTTGGTTATTGCTCATAATTAAAATATTTGCTGCAATATTGCTAAATTATTAATTAAAACTCTTTTAAATTAACATATATCGTTTGTAAAATACCACAAAACAATTATTTTTCAATATATTTACCAATCCACTCTTTTCTTTAAATCCCCACAATAAGAAACCCCTTTCTCATTGTGTTGATTAAGGGGTTTTGTCGTATCCGTAAAGTGGATACTGAATTTTAAAAAAACTTATTCTTCCTCTTCTTCAGGATGACGTTGGTTTTGTGGTCTGTTTTGAGGATTCCTCTGTTGATTTTGCTGCTCATTTTGAGGATTCCATTGCTGATTTTGATTTTGTGTACTCATAGCAATTTGTTTAAATTAATAAATCAATTTTCTTTTCTCATCTAAGTTAACCTCATAATAAACCTTTGAAAGCCAACAAAATCATAAAATTTCAAAAGGATTTATTTTTTTAACCATCCATTATCTTAAAAAACATTTTGTTGGCATTTCATTAAGGCAGAAGATCAAAATGAGAAGTAAAATTTTATACTCAGACTCTTCCTTTATAACTCAGTGGTCTTTTGTATCTTTGCGCTTTTAAATTTTAAATCATGTACACCAACGCATTACAAGCCATTTCGCCAATAGATGGCAGATACGCATCAAAAACTTCCAGTCTTATTCCATATTTTTCTGAAGAAGCGCTTATCCGCTATCGCGTGCAGGTGGAAATTGAATATTTTATTGCCTTGGTGGAACTGGAGCTTCCCCAATTAAGTGATTTTGAGCAAAACAACTTTTCAAAATTAAGAGACTTGTACCTTGAATTTACTGTGCAGGACGCCGTAAAAATTAAGGAAACCGAAAAAGTGACCAATCACGATGTAAAAGCTGTTGAATATTTTATAAAAGAAAAGTTTGACGATTTAAATCTTCAGAAATACAAAGAATTTATCCACTTCGGCCTGACCTCACAAGATATAAACAATACTGCAATTCCGCTTTCGCTGAAAGATGCCATCAACAATGTGTATGTACCCCTTTTGATGGAAGTAAAAAATAAATTGAAACTACTTTCCGAAGAATGGTCTGAAGTTTCCATGCTTGCACGAACACACGGGCAACCTGCTTCCCCAACACGCCTGGGAAAAGAAATTGAAGTTTTTGTAGTTCGAATAGAGGAACAGTTTGATTTGATGAACGATATAAAAAGTGCTGCAAAATTTGGTGGCGCAACCGGAAATTTTAACGCACACAAAGTAGCTTATCCCGATATTGATTGGAGAGCGTTCGGAAAAAATTTCGTACAAGATAAATTAGGGCTGCACCACTCCTTCCCTACTACCCAGATAGAGCATTATGATCATATGGCCGCTCTTTTTGATTGTTTGAAACGAATCAATAACATTTTGATTGATTTGGACAGGGATATTTGGACCTACGTTTCCATGGATTATTTTAAACAAAAAATTAAAAAAGGTGAAGTTGGCTCCAGTGCCATGCCGCATAAGGTAAACCCTATAGACTTTGAAAACAGTGAAGGTAATTTGGGAATTGCAAATGCGCTTTTTGAGCATCTCTCGGGAAAACTTCCTATAAGTAGATTGCAACGCGATCTTACCGATAGTACCGTTTTAAGAAATATTGGCGTTCCCATTGGGCATACACTTATAGCTTTTCACTCTACTTTGAAAGGTCTTAACAAGTTATTGTTGAACCAATCAAAATTTGATGAAGATCTGGAGAATAATTGGGCTGTTGTAGCAGAAGCAATCCAAACTATTTTAAGGAGAGAAGGCTATCCAAACCCATACGAAGCACTGAAAGGTTTAACACGTACTAACGAACGAATCAACCAAACTTCAATCGCAAATTTCATTGAAACCTTGGAAGTATCTGAAAGCGTTAAGCAAGAAATGCGAAATGTTACTCCTGCGAATTATACAGGTATTTAATTTAATTGGTTTACTAAAAAAGGGCTTCACCGCATAGCGGAAGAAGCCCTTTGACTATTAATCAACTAATTTAATCTTTAAATATCTTTCCAAAACCTTCGAGTTTGGAGACGTCCAAATCGCCTCTTTCAGCAGATTTCATAAGCTTTAACATTTGGTCGGGCCGCATATTCTCGCCCAACAATCTGAAGACCGCAAAGCCACGATTATCATCACTCGCAAAGACAATCACCTCATCTATAGCATCCTCTTCACCAGTATATTTTAAAGTTGCGTTCCATTCATTGCTTTTAATGCGGGTAAGTTCTTTATATTGTTCTTGATCAAGGATATCCTTTAACTTTTGTCGTTCCATTTCATAATCGGCCGTATCACCTTCAACTATGGGATAAGCAACAACATTCACTTTTTTAATAGTATTCAGGATGTCTTTCTCCTCCTGAGTAAAATTACTGGCGTTTCCTTGGAGCAAACTGGCTGCAATGTCCATTTTTACAAATTTGTCATCGTCTTGCTTTTCCACCAAGTACTTTTGCAAGGACTTGTCACTACAGGAAACCAATGCTAGTGCCCCAAGTATTAAAGCCATAAAATATTTCAGTAATGAAGCCATATTTATTGCTTTTTCTTGGTGTCAATATTCTTAAGTTCTTCGCTACCGGGAACTTTTAGATCTTCAGTCAATTTTGAAATTTGCTTCAAATCTATATTTCCAGTGATGCTCATAATAACGGTTGTGGGTTTTCCATCCACAATTCCCTCCATATGCATCAACAGCTCGCTTACAAAGTTTTCATTTTTGCCTTCTTTGCTGTAGAATTTTATATTTCTGCCATCTTCTTTTACGCGCATCAATTCACCTAAATTTTTAGAGGAAGAAATATATTTTGCCACAGCGGCATCCATTTTTTGTGAAATGGCGGGATTGTTAGTGGTAAAAATCTTAATATTGTCAAGATCGTTTACCATTTTCAAATAAGCCTGCGCATCTGGATCGGTGGAATTAAGATCCATTTTGCTCAAAAGCTTGAACATGTTTTTGGTAACCACTACAGAGGTTACATCTTTTTCGTTTTCAAAGGAATCAAAAGCGTTTTGAGCCCAAGAAACCATAGGCGCTATTGCCAGTGCTATTACTATTGCTATTTTTTTCATCGTTTATAAGTGTTATTAAGTTGTTAAAAGTTATTATTCAAAAATTTTATTTTTTGTTTTTCCAAATTGCCCCACAAGGGTAAGCTGTTCTGTACCTTTATTTAGGTTTTCAGAAAGCAGCATCATTGCTTGCTTGCTTTTTTCAAACGCCGCCAGAGCCTCTTTTTCCTCTTGAGAGTAATTGGGTTGTGATAGATAAAAACTACCCACCCCAAACGCTACAACAAGCATTGCGGCTATGGAATACCACCAGGCTTTATTACTCCGTGGTTTTGATTCAGGCAAGGCAAATGTTCTGGTAGAACGTTCTGATTTTGCAGCCTTTAGACCTGCAAAAATTGGCTGGTACTGAGTTAAATCATCCGCAACCCTTTTATTGTTAAAATAGTCTTGTAACAATTTTTCTTCTGCAAGGGTGGTTGTACCTTCAAAATAGGCCTCAAGTAATTGTTTTATTTTAACTGACTCCATAATTATAATTTTTTATCATTGCGTCCCTAACTGTTTTGCGGGCCCGGGAAAGTGCCACTCGTATTGCGGTTTCGTTACTATCAAGCATCTGCGCTATTTCTGAAAATTCAAATTGTTCTACATCGCGCAATTGAAGAACGATTCGTTGTTGCTCTGGCAAGGTTTCCATAATTTTGAAAACAATTTCAACCCCGTCATTCGCTTCAATTTTCTTTTCAATATTTTCTGAGGTTTGATAATTGTTATGTACAATTTTCAAATTTGATGCCTGTTTCGATTTCAAACGATCCAAGCAATAATTTTTGGTCATTGTAATTGCGAAAGCTTCGGGATTTTTATAGTTTTCAATATTTTGTTTTCCGTTCCACAATTTCAAAAACACTTCCTGCACGGCATCCTCAGCTTCATCCTTTGAGATCAAAATTCGTTTTGCCAAACGGTACAGCTTATCCTTAAAGGGCATTATTAAAGTAATAAACTCGTTCTTTTCCATTTTGGTTGGTTGTTGGTTGTTGTCCCGTCTATTTAAATGACGAATAGGTTCTATTTTTGTTACATTGAAATTTTATCCGTGAATTTTCGACCAAATTGCATAGTGTAAAAAGTCTCTGAAAGATTTCAGCTAAAAAAGCATATTTTTACCGTTACAATTTAATCCCTAATTTACCTGTTTAAAAAGAATACTTTAATAAACCTATTTATGAAGAAAAGAATTTTCATTTCCCTATTAATCGTTTCCTTACTTTTCGGTTCGTGTTTTGAAGATGCTGACGACAATCTCCAACCCGCATCTACCATAGACATTCAGAATTTTATTTATCGCGGACTCAATTATTTTTACCTATATAAAGCGGACACTCCAGAACTGGCGAATGATGCTTTTGCCAACCAAGATGAGCTAAATAATTTTTTAAGTAATTATCAAACTCCAGAAACCCTATTTGATTATTTGTTATCACCCCAAGATCGTTTCAGCAATCTTTACAGTGACTATACACTTATTGAGAATGCACTTAGTGGGATAACCCTAAGTAACGGAATGGAATTTGGTCTAGTTTATTATCCAGACAACAGCGGAAATGTTTTTGGATACGTGCGCTACGTACTTCCCAATACCGATGCACAATCACAAGGTTTGAAAAGAGGTGATCTTTTTACCACAGTTGACGGCCAACAAATAAATGAAAACAATTATAACGATCTGTTGGCGCCAAATAGTTATACTATTGGACTTGCCACTTATAACGGAACTGATTTTACCTTGACGGGAGAAACAGCGCTTCTGAACAAAACACAGTACAATGAAAATCCAGTATATAAAGCTGAAACACTTACCGTTAACGGAAATAAAATAGGCTATTTAATGTATAATGGATTCATTAAGGATTATGATACCGAACTAAACAATGCCTTTGCACAGTTTAAAGCAGATGGGGTGAGCAGCTTGGTGCTCGACCTTAGATACAATGGAGGTGGATCCGTTGAAACTGCGACAGATCTGGCCAGTATGATTACGGGACAGTTTAACGGTCAGGTTTTTTATCAAGAATTCTGGAATGACGATAGACAAGCTGATTATGCTGAAAATGGTCTTTTTGACAGCACCATTAGCAATGGAAGCTCCATTAGCAGTCTAAACCTTTCACAAGTTTATATTATTACCACCAGAAGAACCGCTTCGGCCAGCGAACTGGTTTTGAACGGACTAAAGCCCTATATAGATGCTGTTCAGGTGGGTGATACTACCACAGGAAAATTTCAAGCTTCTTTCCTTTTATATGATGCCCCAGCGCCACAGTTTAGCAGAAGTGAGGCCAATCCAAACCATACCTATGCTATGCTTCCTTTGGTATTTAAAACAGCAAATGCTGCTGGAAATACAGATTTTACCGAAGGGTTATTCCCCCAAATTCCATTGCAGGAAAATTATTTCAATCTAGGGCAATTGGGCGATGAAAATGAACCCTTGCTTGCCGCTGCACTCTTCGAGATTGCAGGCCGGCCTATGCCATCCAATAAGGGGGTTCAGTATCTAAAAGAATTTTCAGACAGTAACGCTGATTCTCCTATTTATGGGAAAATGATTGGCAACTAAAGATCGTGCATTTAAAAAAGAAGCTCCGTTGAATTTTAAAAAATCAACGGAGCTTTTCATTTATCTTATAGTTAAACTATTCATTGAAATATATACCACCTGGCACTATCCCAGTTTGGAAATCCTGAACTTGTTGATTCGTTGAGAGATCATATATTATCAATGAACCTCTACTCGCAAAATCGTCTGCATCTGTAGCATACAGCATTCCATCCTTTGCTTCCATAGTATAGAAGAAGCCATCGATAATATTATTTCCCGGTAAGGAAATAGAAGTGATGTTAAGGCTATAAACCTTTCCATCCAAAGAGTAAAAAAGATTGTTTCCATCCATTGTTAAATTTGATGGATGTTCAACGGTACCGAATGTATATGTATTTAAAATTTCATTATTTGAAAGATTTATCTCTACTAGAGAGCCCGCAGTTTCATTTCCAGTATAATTAGGGTTTCCTCCACACAATACAAATAGGGAATTACCCGAAACCACCATGGAGTTTGGAACATCACCTACCGTAATTGTACTTTCAAGTGTATTTCCTGAAATTACGGAGATTACGTTATTCTGCCCGAAGCCACCTTGGTGGGCAACATAGATTTTGCTATTGTAGGAAACCATTCTTTCTGGTCCAAAAGAAACTGGAATTGTTGAAGAAACGGTATTATCACGCAAATCCAAAACAGCTACAAAATCATCATTGGTATCATTGGGGTCGCCCCAGTTTGTTATATATCCTTTATTACCATCTACACCAATAAAGTAACGTGGATTATTAATTCCTGTTTTAATGGAGTCCACAGCTTCAAAAGAATATCTGTTCGCAACCATTATTTTATTTGAGTTATTCACAACTATATAGGCATTGGCATCTTGAAACCCCATAGATTGAACAATGTTGCCCAGTTGGGTGCCGTTTACGGTTCTATAAATATTTTGGGTAACGGTACTGTAATCTTCAGAGACAAAAGTAATGTTACCACTACCATTTCCAAAGGGGCCTTCATTGGTTATTAAAATGCCCTTTTCAAAAGCTGCAGGTATATATTCCTGTGGAGTATCGTCGTCATTGCTACAGGATATAAATAGTAGAGCGGTCATTATTACAAAAAGTATTTTATTCATCATTTTCATTTTAGTTATATTTTAAAGTTTAAGAATATTTCAAAATTTCTTGAAGGCATCGGTCTAAAAGCAACATTCTCATAGTAGGTGTTGAAAATATTTTTAAGTCGTCCTCCAAAAGTGATATTTGGTTCAAAAGGTAATTGATATTCAGCGCCAAAGTTGAAAACAGTATAACCCGCAACACTATCACTATTGTCGGTAGTTGTATAGGCCTTACCATTAAACAAACCCTGGGCGTAGACATTAAGTTTTTTATGAGTGTACTCCAAGGTCCCACTGGCTTTATGGAAGGGAACGTAGATAAGCTGTTTTTCCTTTTCCAAATCTTGTGCCTGTGTATAAGAATAGTTTGCGTTAAAATCCAATGTTTGTTGGTTGTTTAATTTTATGAAGTAGCCAATGGCAGCCTCAAAACCATAATTTCGGGCTTTTTGAATATTCATCGGCTCCCAAATTCCGCTATTTCCGGGAACCCACTTGATTAAATTTTCGGAAGAAATATAATAGGCAGCAATATCTGTACTAAGCTTTCCGAAGGTTAATTCCTGGCCCATTTCCACTTGGTACGAAGTTTCAGGCTGCAAATTAGCATTTCCGCCTGCGTACCAATATAAATCGTTGAATGTAGGAATACGGTAGTTTTTTGAGCCATTCAATCGAATTCCATAACGTGGTGAGATTTTCCACTTTGCATCTGCTGAAAAAAGCCAAGGGTTGTCAAATTCATTCAAAAACTCTTTTCTAAGATTAATCTCGTATGTAAACTTTTCCGAAATCTTATGATTTAATAAAAATACTGCAGCTAGTGTTTTACGGTCATTTTTCCCCACATTAGTCCCTTCAGCAGTGATATAATTATACTCTAACTTTCCATGAATGCGTAACTTCTTCAGAAGAAAAACCTCTGCTTGAAAGTAGCTAACAAATGTATTGGCGCTTCCTTCGTCATAAAATGATTCTTCACTATTGGGGAAGTAACGGTACTGTTCAAAGAGATGTGCCGCAGCAATTTTTGTTTGAAATGCTCCCAATTTTTGCTGTATCTGCCAAAGATTTCTCGTAGCGATGTCTTTATAAGCGTCCGTACCCACCGTATTTAAGCTTCCTGAAAAGTTTCGATCGTTATAGGTATATTCCGAATTCCAGGTTGCTACTCCATTCTCCAGTTTTCGGGCTTCATTTATTTTTGCTGAAAAACGTAAAAATTCTCCGTGATTGTTTTTTTGATTCTTTCCCACATAATCGTAATCGTTATCTGAACTGATAAAATCCACACCTACATTCAAATAATGATTGCCCCAAGTATGCGTAGTACTGGCACTGCCCCCCAAGGTTGCAAAACTTCCAAAACGAAGGCCAAGCTCTGTGGTATCTATTTTTTTAAAAGAAAAAGTATTATTTAAATGAATACTGCCACCCACGGCACCACTACCGTATTGTACCCCACCACCGCCACTTCTTATTGAAATTTCATCATAGTTTAATGGAGAAATTATATTGAAATCGGTCTGCCCGGTGAAGACCGAATTTATATTGATTCCGTTCCAAATTACGGCAGTCTGGGCGGCATTTGTTCCCCGAAAGGAAGGAGAGGAAACCATACCATATCCATTCTCCTTAAAATATATTGAAGAATTGTATCGAAGTGTTTCCGTTAGTGAGTTAGCATTTCTCCCCACAATGGAATCATCAAGTTTTTCAAGTTTAAAACCTTTTGAAAAATGTACGAGTTTAGAATCGGTCAGCATAACTTCTGGCAAATGCTGAATACTATCCAATTGTGCATTCGCAGAAATGGAGCACAGAAAAATAATCAAAATAATATGGAAACCTATTTGCTTCATAATTCAACCTTTATCCCGAAAGTTTGATATTTTATGTTACGAATAAGGCAGGTCTCCTGGCTTGTCTTTTGTGCAACCTTCCCATCCGCCAAATGCGAACAGTGGTTTTTGAAGCATGCACGCCCAAAAATACTTCGGGACGACTTACAGTTGCGGGAACAGCTTCGGATTTTAACCGAATTCCCTTTTAAGAGCTTTTCCCAATACGAAAAACAGCTCACCAAAATTCATTGCAAAAATAGGTTTTAAAAATTAGTTCGCCCAAACAAAACCATTATTTTTGAAGATGCAAAAATTTGTTTTCCTCTTAAGTTTTTTACTTTTTTTCGCGGCTTGCAGAAACAACAGCGACGCTCCCAAATTATCAAAAAGCGAATCTCAAAACCAAAGAATGGTTGAGGTTATATATGCAAAGGGATTTGAAATTGAAGATCTGGGAAATATAAAAGTAATAACATTGAAAAACCCATGGCCGGGAACTGACAAAACATTTAAATATGCTTTAGTTAAAAAAAACAGTCCCCTAAAAAACCCTGAAAATTATGACGCCGTGGTTGAAGTTCCCGTGAAACAAATAGTGGTCACCTCTACTACCCACATTCCTTCTTTGGAAATGCTCGATGAATTGGAAACCTTAATCGGTTTTCCAAATCTGAATTATATTTCTTCAGAAAAAACACGAACAAAAATTTCTGAAGGAAAAATTTCTGAGATTGGTAAAAACGAAGATTTAAACACAGAGATTTTAATAGATTTGAACCCCGATGCAGTGATTGGTTTTGCCGTGGACGGAAACAATTCTGCCTATTCAACCCTTCGAAAAGCGGGAATTCCCGTGCTTTACAATTCAGATTGGACAGAAACTTCACCATTGGGAAAAGCAGAATGGATCAAGTTTTTTGGCGCTCTTTTCGACAAAGAAAATGAAGCAGATAGTATTTTTATGAGCATTGAAAAGGAATATCTATCTGCAAAAAAAATAGCTTCAGAAGCAAAGGAAAAACCAACTGTTATTAGTGGCGCAATGTATAAAGACGTATGGTATATGCCACAGGGCAATAGCTGGGGAGCACAGTTTATAGCTGATGCAAATGGCGATTACCTTTGGAAAGACTCTGAGGGTACTGGTAGTTTGTCATTAAATTTGGAGTCTGTTTTAGAAAAAGGCCACAACGCCGAGATTTGGATTGGGCCGGGACAATTCACAAGTCTGGGTGAAATGAAAAACGCAAGCCAGGCCTATTCGCAATTTAAGGCCTATAAAAATGGAAAAGTGTATTCATACAGCATGAAAAAAGGAGAATCGGGTGGAATTGTTTATTATGAACTGGCACCCAATCGACCAGATTTGGTATTGAAAGACCTCATTAAAATTTTACATCCACAATTGTTGCCCGATCACGATATTTTCTTTTTTGACCAACTTCAATAATGCAAACAACAGCAGCATATCGGGTTCAGTTTATGTTACTATTTTTAGTGCTCATTGCAGCTTTTTTGCTGAATTTAAGCATGGGCTCGGTCTCTATTCCATTAGATGAAATAATTTCTGTTTTCATAGGAAATGGCACCTCAAAAGAAACTTGGCGCTATATTTTAATGGACTATCGCTTACCAAAAGCAATTACGGCAATGATTGCCGGCGGTGGCTTGGCAATTTCTGGATTATTGATGCAAACCTTATTCAGAAATCCTTTGGCTGGGCCTTTTGTTTTAGGATTGAGTAGCGGCGCAAGTTTGGGCGTCGCATTTTTAATTTTGGGAGCCAGTGCATTTGGAGGTTTTTTTGGAACATTACTATTAAGTCAGTGGAGCTTGGTAATCGCTTCCGCATTGGGGAGTTTTTTGGTGCTACTTGCTGTGCTTGCTGTAACTTTCAGAATAAAGGATACTATGGCAATATTGATCATCGGGTTGATGTTTGGCAGCGTAACAACTGCTGTGGTTTCGGTACTGTCCTATTTCAGCAATGCAGAACAGCTGCAACAATANATTTTTTGGTCCTTTGGAAGTTTAGGAAACCAATCATGGCAAGGTGTTATGACTTTAGCAATTTGTTTTTTGGCAGGTCTGGCGTTAAGTATTTTTAGCAGCAAATCATTGAACGCATTACTTTTAGGTGAAAATTATGCAAAAAGCATGGGGCTTCATATTAAAAGAACCACTTTTATAATAATTCTCGCTACNAGTATTCTTGCCGGAAGCATTACGGCCTTTGTGGGACCCATTGCCTTTGTTGGGNTAGCGGTACCTCATTTGGTACGGCAATTTTACAAAACCTCAAACCATTTGGTCTTAATGCCGGCCGTATTGGTCTGTGGTGCTTTATTAATGTTAATTTGTGACACGGTGGCGCAATTGCCGTTCAGTGAATTTACATTGCCTATAAACGCTATCACTTCGCTTATTGGCGCACCAGTTGTAATTTGGCTTTTGGTCCGTAAACGAAAACTTTTCTTCTAAATGGATTCAAANGAAAAAAATATCATTCTGNAAGCACAAAACCTTTCCGTGGGGTATGTGAAAAAAGCAGGTAATCTGATAGTTGCCGATACAATCGATTTTTCAATTGAAAAAGGAGAATTAGTTGGGTTGGTTGGAGCGAACGGAATTGGCAAATCGACATTACTGCGAACCTTAACGGGAATGCANAACCCATTAAAAGGNGANNTATTTTTAAANGGAAAAAATTTAAACNANTATTCCTCATTTCAATTGGCGACACAATTAAGTGTGGTTTTAACGGAAGCGCCAGCCTCCAAAAATCTNTCAGTTTTGGAAATGGTCTCCTTGGGAAGACAACCTTATACCAACTGGATTGGATCACTTTCTGAAAAAGATAAAAACGCAATTCAATTTGCGTTAAATGCAACAGAAACTGAAATTTTGGTTAATAGAAAATGTTTTGAACTGAGCGACGGCCAAATGCAACGCGTGGCAATAGCGCGGGCATTGGCACAGGACACGCCAATAATTATATTGGACGAACCTACAACGCATCTGGACATTTATCACCGTGCCTATATTTTAAAATTACTGAAGAAGTTAGCTTCCGAAACACAAAAAACAATTCTATTTTCAACCCACGAAATAGATCTGGCCATTCAACTCACCGATAAAATGTTGATAATGGCAAAAGAAAAAACATATTTTGACGACCCCTGCAAACTGATTGAAGCAGGAAGATTTGACTCTCTTTTTCCTAAAGAAACAATTGATTTTGACGGAAAAACCGGTCGGTTTACCATTCGAAAATAAGTATCTTTACTTTAAAATTTCATGTAATGAACGAAACATTTCTTTTCCTATTACTNGCCGCTATTTGCATTTTAATTGGCGCTTTTTTGGGTAATTATTTTGCGCGTTTAAAAAGCAAAACCGAAACAAGTAAACTTGAGGAGCGCCTTGAAAATGCACAACTGCAGGAGGAAAAACTGAATGAGCGTTTTGAAACAACCCTGCGTGAAAAAGAAGCGTTAAGACTGGAAAAGGAACAGATCAATATGCTNCTTACGCGCCGTAATTCAGAGTTTGAAAATCTTGAAATCCGCAACCGTGAACAAAAGGAAGAAGTGGAAAAACTTCAGGAGAAGTTTACAAAGGAGTTTGAAAACCTCGCCAATAAAATTTTGGATGAAAAATCGACCAAATTTTCAAAGCAGAACAAAGAAAGTCTTGAGGTTATTCTTAATCCGCTTCAGGAAAAAATAAAAAATTTTGAAAAGCGNGTNGAAGACACCCANAAAGAAAGTATTGATCGCCANGCGATGCTTCGACAGCAAATTATCGGGTTAAAAGAACTGAACGAACANATGAGNAAAGANGCTACCAANTTNACCAAAGCNTTGAANGGNGACAGTAAAATACANGGNAATTGGGGNGAANTNGTNTTGGANCGTGTACTCGAAAAAAGTGGTTTGGAAAAAGANCGTGANTANTTTGTACAAAACAGTTTTACTACCGATGAAGGGCGCCGTGTTTTACCGGATGTGGTATTGCATTTACCCGATAACAAAAAAATGATTATTGACTCCAAAGTGTCATTAGTTGCTTATGAACGCTTTGTAAATGAAGATGACGAAGACCAAAGAGCTCGTTTTTTAAAAGAGCACNTTAACTCACTTAAAAAGCACATTGAGCAATTGAGCGGCAAAAACTATCATACTCTCTATGAAATAGAAAGTCCGGATTTTGTTTTACTTTTCGTACCCATTGAGCCCGCATTTGCAGTCGCGATTAACCAGGACAACAATCTTTACAATTGGGCTTTTGAAAAAAATATTGTAATTGTTACTCCATCCACGTTATTGGCAACCTTGCGCACAGTAGACAGTATGTGGACCAACGAGAAACAACAACAGAATGCCATTGAGATTGCCACCCAGGCAGGAAGACTTTATGATTCCTTTGTTAATTTAACTAATGACTTATTAAAAGTGGGTTCACAATTAAATACAGTAAAAGGTAGTTACGATGGCGCAATGAAAAAACTTACTGGCCAAGGTAATTTAATTACACGGGTAGAAAAACTTAAAAAGCTTGGAGCTAAGGCAAATAAAAATATTGATGACAAATTGCTGAAAAGAGCTTTGGATAGTGATAGTGAATAAAAGTATTATAGTTCTATATTTACGCCTTTATTAATCTTAATAGGCAAATATTTTATGAAACTAAAGTTACTTTTCGCAATCATTTCATTATCAACCTTAAGCATCTTTTCACAAACCAAATTTGAAACTGGCTACTTTATTCTAAACAATGGTTCAAAAACAGATTGCTTAATCAAAAATGAAGATTGGGCCGGGAGTCCAAAAACATTCGAATATAAATTAAGTGAAAATGCTGAAGTAAAATTAGGAAGCATTGAAAATATAAAAGAATTTGGATCTGGTGANTCTTTCAAATACGTTAGAGCCACGCTCGATGTAGATCAATCCACCGATGTTGTTAATAATCTTACTGATGTAAGAAACCCAATAATGAAAAAGGAAACACTTTTCCTTAAAACATTACTTGAGGGTAAAGCTTCACTTTATTATTCCGAAAGAGAGAATATTTCAAGATATTTTTATAAAGTAGGCGATGGTGAAATTGAACAACTTATATATAAAAGATATCTCGCCACTGCAACAAGAATAGGGAAAAATGAATACTATAAGCAACAACTTGCTACAAACCTAAACTGTGACCAATTAAATGAAAGTAATTTTGAAAGTTTAGAGTATAAAAGTGCTAAGTTAATGAAGATTATTGCCGCATATAATAAGTGTGAGAATGCCACTGGTGTGGTATATACTGAAAATTTAAAAAANGGTAAATTTAATTTAACAGTTAGGCCCGGTGTTACTTTCAGTTCACTTTCACTATTAAAACTAGGTGATGAAAGAATAAATTTTGATAGTAAAACAGGCTTTAGAGTTGGTTTAGAACTGGAATACATTTTGCCATTTAACAATGATAAATGGTCGGTGTTTTTAGAACCTACTTATAGAAGTTATAAAGCTGAAAAGGAATATTTATATGTAGACTTTGGATCCTTCCAAAGGACAACTATAATCAATATTAATTACAGCGCAATAGAGCTTCCATTTGGAATGCGCCATTATTTTTTTGTAAGCCCTGATGCAGCATTTTTTATTGATGCAGCTATTTTAGTTGATATCTCCAACTTAAGTTCCAAAGCAGAATCCAGCAATGAGAACAGCTATGACCTTGATTTGAATGCCGATGCCGGTGTGGCTTTAGGAGCAGGGTTTAGATATAAAAATAAATACAGTCTAGAACTAAGATACCATACTGACCGACAGTTTTTTAATTACGACGGTGTAGATTCCGCCTTCAAATCATTTGCGCTAATAGCAGGTTACAATTTCTTATAGATAAATTTAAAAAGCGCTAAGAGGAAAAATTAGGCCAATGTGGTAATAGTTTTAAAAAAAACAATTTTAAACGACTATTTTTAGTATATGAAAAAAATATTATTCATTATCCTCGGCAGCCTTTTAGCGCTTTATTTGCTATATTTCGCCTTCGTATATTTTGTACCCTATAGTGAAGGAACCAGAGCAGGAGAACTTATTAAATTTAGCCATAAGGGAGTGGTTATAAAAACCTGGGAAGGAGAAATCAGTCAGGGTATTAGCGGAGCTCAGATTTTTTCGTTTTCAGTTTTGGATGAAGAAAAAGATGTAATTGAAAAACTCAAGGAATATCAAGGAAGTTATGTGAAAGTAAGTTATGTAGAGCGTTTTACTACCTTTTTCTTTTGGGGCGATACCAAATATTTTATTAATGATGTGGTTAAAGAACAATCACCACATTTTAATCGCGAGTAAAAAACTCTAAATATTACTTTTTTGCTATTTTCAGTGTAGTCTGCAAGTTATTTGAAGTAACTTTTACAAAATACAGCCCGCTGTTCAATCGGCTCATATCTACTTGGGTCAAAACGCCAGCCCCCTTTCCTTCTGAAACAAGTGTACCAAGGACATTATAAATTTGATAACTATCTACTTTAAAAATAGACGAAATGATCAATTCATTTTTAACGGGATTGGGATAAAAATTTAAGTTTTTCACAAACTTATCTTCTACCGAAAGTTTTCCAACAACAGTTACTTTCCCATGCATCAAAGGATTTGATTCATTTTGATACTCCGTTACCCCTCTTTTTTGAAAGGTATGAGAAAATTCAGTATTTAAACCATCAAGTGTGCCACTGCTAAAGCTTTCCGTGCCATTGGGAAGAGCTGTTACACTTTTTTGAGAACCATCGGTCCAAATCCAGAGTACAGTATCTCCCACTTCTATTGTAGGACTTGCCACAGATTCATTGATACCTTGCCCCCAAGCAATTTCAACAACATTCTGACTCATCAGAATATTTGTTGCAATAAAAAATAAGAACAAAGTAATTTTTTTCATAAATGAATATTTGAAAAGGTTAGCTATCTAATTTACAAAAAAAAAACACAAATCTTATTATTTACTCAGATACATTTTTCTCCTCGCATAAAGATCATAAAATGCATCATCCTTCAAACTGTCAATAAAAAGTATGCTCTCACCCGTACTCTTCATCTCGGGGCCTAATTGTTTATTTACATTAGGGAATTTGTTAAAACTAAAAACCGGTTGCTTGATGGCGAAGCCTTCCAATTTTGGATTAAATTCAAAATCGGTTACCTTGTTGTGGCCCAGCATTATCTTTGTGGCATAGTTAACATAAGGTTCTCCATAAGCTTTCGCAATAAATGGAACCGTACGCGAGGCACGAGGATTGGCTTCAATTATGTAAACTTTATCATCTTTTATGGCAAACTGAATATTGATCAACCCAACCGTGTTTAAGGCTTTTGCAATCTTATGGGTGTGATCTTTTATTTGCTGCATAACAAATTCACCAATGTTGAACGGCGGCAAGGTTGCATTTGAGTCTCCGGAATGGATACCGCAAGGCTCAATATGCTCCATGATTCCTATAATATACACATTCTCACCATCGCAAATTGCATCGGCCTCGGCTTCAATGGCACCGTCCAAATAATGGTCGAGCAATAATTTGTTATTAGGAATTTTTCGCAATAAATCAACTACGTGTTCTTCCAATTCCTTTTTATTGATTACAATTTTCATCCCCTGTCCACCTAAAACATAGGAAGGACGAATCAATAACGGAAAGTCAAGCTGGTCTGCAAGTGCAAGTGCTTCTTCGGTAGTTTCTGCTGTTCCAAACTCTGGGTAAGGAATGTTGTTTTCCTTAAGAAGTGTTGAAAAGCTTCCTCGGTCTTCAGCCAGATCCAATGATTTGTAGGTGGTACCTATAATATTGATTCCGTATCGATCAAGCTTTTCAGCAAGTTTAAGAGCCGTTTGTCCTCCCAATTGGACAATAACCCCTTCGGGTTTTTCGTGGCGAATGATATCATATATATGTTCCCAAAAAACTGGCTCAAAATAGAGTTTATCCGCCACGTCAAAATCTGTTGAAACCGTTTCGGGATTACAGTTAATCATTATAGTTTCGTAACCGCATTCGGCTGCTGCCAGAACGCCGTGAACGCAACAGTAATCAAATTCGATTCCCTGCCCTATTCTATTTGGCCCAGAACCGAGTACAATTATTTTTTTCTTTTCTGTTACTGTACTATCATTTTCAGAATGAGGCTTCTCGCCTTCAAGCTGCATTTCGTTTTCAAAAGTGGAGTAATAATAAGGGGTTTCCGCCTTAAATTCTGCAGCGCAGGTGTCCACCAATTTATAAACGCGCTGAATATTCATTTCCTCACGCTTTTTGTAGACTTGGCTCTCGAGACATTTCAGCATATGTGCAATCTGACGATCCCCGTAACCTTTTTGCTTAGCCTCTAATAATAATTCCCTTGGAAGAGTTTCCAATGTATATTTTGAAATTTCCTTTTCCAATAGAAACAGTTCTTCATATTGACGAAGGAACCACATATCAATTTTTGTGATTTCGTGGATTCTGCTTAAAGGAATTCCAATCTGTATTGCATCATAAATTACGAACACGCGGTCCCAACTTGCGTTTTTGAGCTTATCGAGAATTTGCTCGTAGTTAGTATAGCTTTTCCCGTCAGCGCCAATTCCATTTCTCTTAATTTCTAGCGATTGTGTGGCTTTGTGCAGCGCTTCCTGAAACGAGCGGCCAATACCCATTACTTCTCCAACAGATTTCATTTGGAGTCCCAAGGTACGATCTGAGCCTTCGAACTTATCAAAATTCCAACGTGGAATTTTTACAATTACGTAATCTAAAGTTGGTTCAAACAATGCTGAAGTTGACTTGGTAATTTGGTTTTTTAGCTCGTCCAGTGTATAACCAATCGCAAGCTTGGTAGCAATTTTTGCAATAGGATATCCCGTAGCTTTTGAAGCCAATGCAGAAGAACGCGACACACGTGGATTGATTTCAATTGCAATTATTTCTTCTTCCTCATCGGGGCTCACTGCAAACTGAACGTTACATCCTCCTGCAAAATCGCCAATACTACGCATCATATGGATGGCCATATCTCGCATTCTTTGGAAGGTGCGGTCGTTGAGCGTCATTGCCGGTGCTACTGTTATGGAATCTCCAGTGTGGATGCCCATAGGATCCATATTTTCGATGGTACAGATAATTACAACGTTATCATTTTTATCGCGAAGCAGTTCAAGTTCATACTCCTTCCACCCCATCATCGCCTTATCGATCATTACTTCGTGAATAGGAGAAATTTCCAATCCGTGCGATAGTAATTCATCAAAATCCTCTTCTTTATAAACTATGGAAGCGCCTGCCCCTCCTAACGTAAAGGATGCTCTAATAACCAAAGGAAAACCAAATTCCTGTGCTATTTCCTTTCCCTGTAGATATGAGTTGGCTGTTGCCTGAGGTGCCATTTTCACCCCAATTTTTTCCATTAACTCTCTAAACTCCTCTCTATCTTCGGTAATATTAATTGCGTTGATGTCAACTCCTATTAACTTTACTCCAAAATCTTTCCAAATTCCTTTTTCGTCCGCTTCAATACATAAATTGAGTGCTGTTTGCCCGCCCATCGTTGGAAGTACAGCATCAATTTGCGGATGCTCTTTTAAAATTTGTACAATTGATTTTGTGGTAAGCGGAAGCAGGTAAATATGATCGGCCATAGAAGGGTCGGTCATTATTGTTGCTGGATTACTATTAATTAAAACGGTTTCTATTCCATCTTCGCGCAAAGATCGAAGGGATTGTGAACCGGAGTAATCAAACTCACACGCTTGACCAATAACGATAGGCCCAGAGCCAATTATAAGAACGGATTTAATAGAAGGATTTTTTGGCATTTTCTTTACTTTTTTCGGTGCCGCAAATTTACGGCGCATTAGGGTATAAAAAAAAGGTGTTGCTTAGTTAAACAACACCTTTTATATATAATTTATCAACATTACTTTTTGTGACGGGCTTCAGAAGATACAGATAGTCTTTTTCTGCCTTTCGCTCTGCGGGCAGCCAATACCTTTCTTCCGTTTACAGAAGCCATACGCTCTCTAAAACCGTGTTTGTTTCTTCTTTTTCTTTTTGATGGCTGAAATGTTCTTTTGCTCATTATAGTATTCTTTAACTTCTGTAATTTCTTTTTTCAAAAACTTTTAGGAGCACTCCCCCAAAAGTCGGGTGCAAAAATACAACAAGTTTTTACTTAGGCAAACCTTTTTATAAAAATATCTGTATTTTTTTTACTTCATTATTATAATGTAATATACCTCAAGTTTCAGAAGGCTTTCCCTCATCTCGTACAAAAAATAATTTTCTTTCCTATATGGAAAATATTCAAAAAAGCATTTAGATTTTATACCTTTGCACCCATTTTAAAGATGACTCATGTTCAATAAAAATATAAAATTGGTTTTGGCCGCTTTGGTAATCGGCGCGGCAGTTTGGCAGTTCACCGAGACAAATATTGGCAATGGCATTATGCTCATTTTGCTCTCCTTAATGTTCGTGCTCTTATATTTTAAAAATGAAATCATCCTGCTTGCATTTCTTCGCTTGCGGAAACAAGATTTCCCTGGGGCCAAAAAGTGGTTGGATAAAATCAAGAATCCAAGCGCTGCCTTGGTACCCAAACAGGAAGGTTACTACAATTACCTAAACGGTCTGATGATTTCGCAAACCAATATGGTTGAAGCTGAAAAGTACTTTAAAAAAGCTGAAAGATTAGGTTTGAACATGTCTGCAGATATGGCAATGACAAAACTTAACCTTGCCGGAATTGCAATGACCAAAAACCGAAAGCGCGAGGCTGAACAGCTTATGGCCGAAGCAAAAAAACTGGATAAGCACAATATGCTGGACGATCAGATAAAAATGATGAAACAGCAAATGAAAAAGATGGGACAGCCTAGACAACAATTTGGTAAAGGCGGCCGTGGCGGCAGAAGGTTTTAAATAATTTTTCTTAACAGCATACTTCAGTATTGTGTAGTTAAACGACTTTATATGTTCCTTTATCGAATATACGCCTGTTAATCAACTAAATAGACTATCTTTGCCCAAAGCTTTTGCTTATGGGTAGAAAACTACTTTATCTATTCTTATTGGTCTCCTTCTCGGCACAATCACAGATTGGGCAAGATAATTATTTCTCTGAAGCGATTGGAAAAAACATCAGAAAATACACGAAAAATTCACAAAAAGCTTACGCTGAAAAGGATTTTGAACGTGCAGAGTTTTTATTTGATTCACTTATAAATAATGTTATCAACGGGAGTTATTTGGACAATTTTAAAGTTCGAAAACTTTCCGGTAGAAAGATTGAACTATACAAATTTGAAAAGCCAATTTTCCTAATGACATATGCTTCGTGGTGTACACCAGGTGTGGGGGAAATTCCAGCCTTGAATGAAATAGCTGAAAAACATTATAAAGACATTGACTTTGTGGTGCTTTTTTGGGACTCAAAAGAAAATGTGCGAAAATCTACCCGCGACTATTCCAACAGAATTAATATAATTTACGTGGATGAAAAGGAAAATACCAATGACCACATTGTTGAAATAATGAAGCACAGTCTTGGCTTTCCCACTTCGTTTTTTATTGATGAAAATAAACGCATTGTAGATGTAAGGCGTGGCGTATTGCATCCATATAATGAAAAATATGAAATTTCATTTGAACTTAACTACAATTCGTTTTTAAATGGCATTTCGCTTCTGAAGAACTTAGGAGACGAAGAGAAAGAGCACTTCGCTTCAAAACAAAACCCATAAAAGAATAAAACTTTTATGGGTTTCGATTATTGCAATAAAATACTGTTTATTGATAATATCCTTTCTCTGGAATTTCGATAAAATATTCCTTCCCCGAAGCATTTTTCAAATAAGTGTCCCTAAGCCATGGATTGTGAAGTTTTAAAATTTTATAATTGATCCCATAAGGCTTTACCCATTCAGACCAATCCTCCACTGGCGTATCCACTTTTACCGTGTAGGTTGGGATATTTGTGTAAAGGTCCTTTTCCCTAAAGTTGAAACCATATTTTTGGGGGTTGCTCATGATTTCTTTCAAGGCCAAAATCCTAAAAACATATCTACTAGTTTCGGTATTCAACAATAAGTCGTAATAGCTTGTTTCTTTCTGTCGGTCGATCTGCTTATTCATACCACCAACACCTGCATTATATGAAGCTGCAGCCATAGTCCAACTCCCAAATTTCTCTTTTGATTTTTTCAAATATTCAGCTGCTACCATCGTGGCTTTTTCTAGGTTGTAGCGTTCATCCACATAATCATTGATTTCTAGGCCATACTCCAATCCAGTTCCTTTCATAAAATGCCAAATTCCTGAAGCTCCAGCTGGAGAACTTTGGTATTCCAAACCGCTTTCTGCTACCGCAAGGTATTTGAAATCGTCCGGCAGTCCGTATTTTTTCAATAAGGGTTCTATCTGTGGGAAATATTTATTGGCGCGCTTAAATAGCAGCAATCCATTAGATTGCCAATATGTATTTACCAATAATTCCCTATCAAAACGCTCCCGAATATCGGGATTATTAAGCGGTACCGGTTCACCTGCGAAATCTAGCTTTTCGGGAATTGGCAACGCATATACATTGTAATCATTAACTAATTTCTTTTCAAGATTTGCATCTGTGGGGGCATCCTGCACTGCATGAATGCTTAGGGCACTAACTGCAACAATCACTATACCCAACCCTATCTTACCTAACATTTTCATAAAATCATATTTTCAATAAAGATACTTAATTCATCGATTTTTAGAGTTCAAAGAATAAGTTATTCTTCAAAAATTTCCAAAAGCTTATGCGAAATTTCCCTTCCTTTATTTAAAATCATTATATGCGTTCCGCCTTTTATAACCTCACATCCATCAATATATTTTATGGGAAACACCATATCCTTATCGCCATGGATGTGGATCACATTATTCAACTTATCTTTTCTATCCCAAGTTATCATTTTTTCGAGCGCCCAATCCAGATATTGCTTATCGCGAACGTGCAAATATTCCTGATAGAGAGACAAGCGCTTTTTGGTTTTCGGACCAATGGAGTATTTGGTCAAATCGTCTGTACTTAAAACTAAACCTGTTGGGATCAATTTATAAGCCTTTGTAAAACTTGCGAGCTTCATACGTCGAGGCAATTCATTTTTAGATTTTACACTGGAAATAATTATAAGTTTTCTCAACTTTAAAAACTGGTTCATTTCCTGTACCACCACGCCACCAAATGAAACCCCTATCAAGACCGAATCTTTCTCCTTTACTCGGCGCGCCATTCTTTTGGCATATTCTTCCAAACTTTCACTTTTTTCAGGAATCAACCATTCCAGAATGTGTACTTCATAGCTATCAGGAAATTTGATATTCCGAAAAATTTCACTTCCAGCAGCCATACCTGGAACAAAGTAAACATGTGTTTTTATAGAATTCATAAGTCTTTTGTGAAGAAAATGGCAAAGCCCAAAGATTATTCGTAAATTTACGGGTACAAAGATAGAATTATAAAACTGTTTCTTTACAACTGAATAATTTCAGCCATAATTTGCTTTGAACACAAACCATACATCAAAAAGTAGCGTATATAATAATAACACTTTAAGTTACCCTATTCCGTATCTTGAAAATGAACATTCCATATCACTGCATTCTAAATATCCCTTTTTAAATTAAAATAACTCCCAATGATTGAAGATGTAGAAATTACCGACAACGAATTTTTGAGACAGTTCGAGCTCGAAATTGGCGACAATATGGCCCGCATTGAATATGCGCTGCAGGACCGAAAAATTTTTCTAACAAAATATGAAATGCCCGAAGATTTAGAAGAACAGGGTTTTAGGGAAATATTTATCAAGGCTGTTTTTGAGGAAGTGAAAAACAGAGGTATAAGCTTGGTTCCCACCAGCCCCGAGATTGCAGGGTTTATGCGAAAAAATCGCAGAAAGTACAAAGATTTATTACCCGTGGGAATTAATATTTAAGCCAAAACTGTTTCAGCAACCTTAAACCGTACCAAGCCATCTTCATCAATTTCAGTAAGTGTAATTTGCTGTAAAGTATTTACCAATTCCGGATTCCACGGGGCTTTTACCTTTACATAATTTTCAGTAAAACCGTGAATGTACCCTTCTTTGTTTTCCCCCTCAAAAAGAACTGTTCGGGTTGTGCCAAGCTGACTTTCATAAAAAGCCCTCCTCTTTTTTGCTGAAAGGCCTCGAAGCATTTTGCTGCGCTTGTTTCGCACTTTCATTGGCACTACGCCTTCCATCTCAGCGGCTGGCGTATTATCTCTTTCAGAGTATGTGAAAACGTGTAAATACGAAATATCAAGTTCGTTTAAAAAATGATAGGTTTCCAAAAACCGCTCATCGGATTCTCCCGGAAAACCAACAATTACATCAACGCCAATGCAAGCGTGTGGCATCACTTCGCGAATTTTCGCTACTCTTTCAGCATACAGTTCCCGCATATAGCGACGGCGCATCAATTTCAAAATTTCGTTGCTTCCACTCTGTAATGGAATGTGGAAATGGGGCACGAAGGTTTGTGATTTTGAGACAAAATCTATTGTTTCATTTTTTAACAGATTTGGTTCTATTGAGGAGATACGAAGCCTTTCAATACCTTCTACCTCATCCAAGGCTTTTACCAATTCCAGAAAAGTGTGTTCATGTTTTTTATTTCCGAACTCTCCTTTTCCGTAATCACCAATATTTACGCCAGTTAAAACAATTTCCTTTATCCCTTGTTTTGAAATTTCAAACGCATTTTTCAAAACGTTTTCCAACGTATCGCTTCGCGAAATACCTCGCGCCAATGGAATAGTGCAATACGTACATTTATAATCGCAACCGTCCTGCACCTTTAAAAATGCACGGGTTCTATCACCAATGGAGTAAGACCCTACATAAAAATCAGCCTCTTCTATTTCGCAGGAATGCACTTCGCCGGCGCCTTTACTGCGCTCTGGACGTGATAAAAGTTCATTTATATAGCTTGTCAGTTTAAACTTTTCAGTGGTGCCCAAAACCAAATCTACCCCATCCACATCTGCCAGTTCGTGTGGCTTCAGTTGGGCATAACAGCCAACTGCAGCAACAAAAGCTTCGGGATTTACTTTCTGTGCTTGCTTTACGATAGTTTTAAATCGTTTATCGGCATTTTCGGTAACGCTACAAGTATTTATAACATAAATGTCGGCCTTTTCAGAAAAATCAACACGGTCAAATCCCTCACCCTCAAAACTCCTTGCAATGGTAGAAGTTTCACTGAAGTTGAGTTTACAGCCTAAAGTGTAAAATGCGACTTTTTTTGATGCGTTCATTATTGTATTTTTGGCAAATGAGGGCACAAAAATACAAACTTAAATCGGTTCCCGAAAAAACTTGATAATGCCTTTGAAAAATCTAATCTTAAGAATTTCAACATATTTCGCACTCTTCTTTTTACTTTCCTGCGGAAATAACGAAGAAACCGAAAATGACCACCTCGTCTTCCGTTATAATGAACACGGAAACATCCCCACGCTCGATCCTGCTTTTGCAAGAAACCCTCAAGCAATTTGGCCAGATAATCAACTTTATAATGGCTTGGTACAACTGGATGATTCTTTAAATATAAAGTCAGACATTGCGAAAAGCTGGGTTATTNATGATTCTACAAACACATACACCTTTANCCTTCGNAGNGATGTATATTTCCATCAAAGCGTGGCATTTNCGAAAATGAATCCTAATGGGAAACCTCACTACACTCGAAAAGTAATAGCGGATGATTTTGTGTACAGCTTCAACCGTTTGACCGATGAAAAAGTTGCTTCTTCCGGCAGTTGGGTGATGAATTATGTAGAAAAATATTGGGCCGAAAATGATTCCACTCTTGTAATTCAACTAAAACAGCCCTTCCCCGCTTTTTTGGGATTGCTTTCAATGCGCTANTGTTCTGTAGTTCCGAGGGAGGCAGTGGAATATTACGGTAATGAATTCCGAAGGAATCCAGTGGGAACGGGCCCTTTTCAGTTTAAAATGTGGGAAGAAAATGTGAAACTCGTTTTCAGAAAAAATCCACTTTATTTTGAAAGGGATGAAAATGGAAACAAACTTCCTTATTTGGATGCCGTTTCAATCACTTTTTTGCCCGATAAACAAAGTGAGTTTTTGCAATTCGCACAAGGAAAACTCGATTTTATCTCAGGTTTGGACAGCAGTTACAAAGATGAGCTCTTAACTACACGCGGAAAACTTCAGCCAAAATATGAGGATTTGGCATATATGATTACGGGACCGTATTTAAACACGGAATATCTCGGATTTTTTCTTGGAACAAATACGCCCGAAATAAAAAACAAGACTTTGCGACAGGCAATAAATTATGGTTTTGATCGTGAAAAAATGGTTACCTACCTTCGCAACGGAATGGGCATTCCAGCCACTCACGGCTTCATTCCAAAAGGTTTGCCGGGTTATGTAGCGATTGACGGTTACACCTATGAGCCCGAAAAAGCTAAGGAATTGATTGTACAATACAAAGCCGAAACAGGCGACACAAAACCCGAAATAATCATCGGCACCAATAGCCAGTATTTGGATTTATGTGAATATGTACAGCGCGAACTTGAAAAACTCGGGATTGCNGTGACNATAGACGTGATGCCCCCATCCACNCTTCGGCAGATGAAAAGTAGCGGAGAACTTGATGTTTTTCGCGCCAGCTGGATTGCAGATTATCCGGATGCTGAAAATTATCTATCGTTATTTTACAGTCCCAACTTTGCACCAGATGGACCAAACTATATGCACTTCAGAAATGCAACTTTTGACAGTATTTATGAAAAATCGCTAACAATTTCAGAAATAGGTGAACGGAAAATCCTTTACACCAAAATGGACTCCATTGTTGTTGAAGAAGCGCCAATAGTGCCTTTATTTTATGATATGGCCGTGCGTTTTGTAAATAAAAAGGTTTCGGGTCTCGGNATCAACCCGCAGAATTTTTTGGTTTTGAAACACGTAAAAAAGTCGAAATAATTTGNAAATTACAGTTTAAACTTCAAAAAAGTAAAAAATGGGATTTGGAGGTTCTGCTCTGGCAATGGCACAAACGCTTCGCAATAATGCAAAGCAACTTGTAAAACGTGATAAATACTTTGAAAAGGACATCACATCTTCAAATAGTAGCTATGGAAAAATCATCGATTACAAAAAAATGTCCCCCGAACAATTTGAGGCATTCAAACAAAAACTGCGTCAAAAAGAAATAGAGCGACAAAAACGGCTAACCATTGTCTTTGGAAGCGTTATGATAGTGATTGTTGCAGCCCTGGTTTATCTTTTATTTTTTTATTAAGCTTTTCGCCACTTAGCGGTTTCCTCAAAAACATGTTCCAAAATCTTGGCGTCCACTTCTGAAAACTCAATATTTCTTCGGCTCATAACTACTGTTGCAACTTCAAAAGCCTTGTCTGTTTTATAAGTTGTAAAACCCCCGCTTCCNCCCCAACTGAAGCTGGGAACAAAATTTCGTGGAAAACCGCTTCCGAAAATATTGGCGCTCACTCCAACCACGGTTCCAGTGTTGAACATGGTATTAATACCACATTTGCTGTGGTCGCCCATCATTAATCCACAGAATTGCAATCCGGTTCTTGCAAAACCTTCAGTTTCGTANTTCCAAAGGCGTACTTCGGCGTAATTATTCTTTAAATTGGAGTTGTTTGTATCTGCTCCCAAATTGCACCATTCGCCCAAAACGGAATTTCCCAAAAAGCCATCGTGGCCTTTGTTTGAATATCCAAAAATCACACAATTGTTCACTTCGCCCCCAACCTTGCTGTGTGGACCAATAGTAGTATTGCTATAAATTTTTGCGCCCATTTTTAAAGTTGAATGCTCACAAAGNGCAAACGGACCACGAACAGCACATGCCTCCATAATTTCGGCATTTTTTCCAATATAAATGGGGCCTTCAGAAGCATTTAAGGAACAAAGCGGCAANTNGGCTCCTTCTTCAATAAAAATATTTTCAGGACTGCTCGTCCAAACGGCTTCGGGAATGGGTTGCGATTCACGGCCTTTGGTAAGCATTTCAAAATCGCGTTTTATGGCTTCGCCATTTTTTGAAAAAATATCCCAAGNATTTTCTATTCTTAAAACATCATCGTGGGCATATTGGATTATATCAAAGGTTTCAAAATCTACTTCCTGTCCTTCAGTAGTAAAAAAAGCAATTGGTTCATCATCAAAAAAAATCGCTTGGTTTTCGCCCAGGCCTTTGATAATGTTTGCCAAATTCTCGGAAGGCAGAAAGGAAGCATTTATGAGTATGTTTTTTTCAAGCTCTAAAAATGGATATTTTTCGGAAAGATAATCTTCAGTAACCGTAGTTGTAGTAAAGCCCAACAGATGCTCCCACTTTTCACGAATGGTCAAAATACCTATACGGATGTCCGCCACGGGACGTGTAAAAGTAAAGGGCAAAAGCTGGTTGCGGACGTTACCGTCAAAGAGAATATAATTCATTTTTAAAACTTCTAAATTTAAATCCAAAGCTAATAAAAAAAGCCCTCGATTTCTCGAAGGCTTTTATATGTTTTACTAAAAAGTGAAGACTATTCTTCAGTTTTAGCTTCTTTTGCTGCAGTTTTTTTAAACTTGTCGTATTTGTTTTTGAATTTGTCAATACGTCCAGCAGTATCAATAAGTTTTGCTTTTCCTGTATAGAAAGGGTGTGAAGAACGTGAAATCTCCATCTTTACCAAAGGATACTCAACACCATCAACCTCGATAGTTTCCTTTGTATCTGCAGTTGATTTAGTAAGGAAAACGTCTTCGTTACTCATATCCTTAAAAGCAACTATTCTATAATTTTCTGGGTGGATACCTTTTTTCATTTCTCTAATATTATAATTTAAAATGCGCTCTTCCGACCTTTCGGATTTGAGTTTGCAAATTTAAGTATTAATTGGAAACTAGCAACAAAATTATTCACTTTTTTAATTCGTTACTAAATCGCCTGCAAATGTAACGTTTTGCTATATTTGTTTACTAACAACCCGAACCAAAAAAACAACTTAAAAATGGAAAATCAAATCAATCTTCAAAAATTTGTCCTGCCTTTTGCTTTACTTTTAGGGTTAATCAGAATATTAATTGATGTTATTCCAAAAACATTTTCTTTTAGCGCCATTCCATACTATTCTACCTTTTTTATTGCATTCATTATTGAAGTCATTTTTATTGTTTTTATAATTAAAAAATTTAAAAAAAATAATGGAATATTGACCTTAAAACAATCATTAAAAATAGGTGTTATAATTATGCTTATAACCGGATTGCTTTACACTTCGGCTTCATATATTTATGATACTTATATTGACCCCGAATTTCAGATAAATACTGCAATGAGTTTTGTTGAAAAATTTGCTCCGGAGATAATAGAAGAAAGTCGCGCGCAAATTGCTGAAT